>JAILLF010000012.1 GCA_024693365.1 Acetatifactor sp.
TTGGCTCTTTTGTCTCGACAGACGAATCTCGTTTCTTCAATTTACGGGTCAAACTTAGCTTTTTGTCATTCTACCCGTAGGCATTTTCATTTTCCTACGGGTCATTTTGCTTCTTTTGCATTTTTGCCCGTAGTCTTTTCCTGCTTCCTACGGGTCATTTTGCTTCTTTTGCATTTTTGCCCGTAGTCTTTTCCTGCTTCCTACGGGTCATTTTGCTTCTTTTGCATTTTTGCCCGTAGTCCTTTCCAACTTCCTACGGGTCAAATTGCTTCTTTTGCATTTTTGCCCGTAGTCCTTTCCAACTTCCTACGGGTCAAATTGCTTCTTTTGCATTTTTGCCCGTAGTCTTTTCCTGCTTCCTACGGGTCATTTTGCTTCTTTTGCTTTTTTGCCCGTAGTCTTTTCCTGCTTCCTACGGGCCATTTTGCTTCTTTTGCATTTTTGCCCGTAGTCTTTTCCAACTTCCTACGGGTCATTTTGCTTCTTTTGCATTTTTGCCCGTAGTCTTTTCCTGCTTCCTACGGGTCATTTTGCTTCTTTTGCTTTTTTGCCCGTAGCCTTTTCCTGCTTCCTGCGATTATTTGCCTCATAGTTATAACTGGAAGTTATTGTTACTTTCGTTTCATAACTGCGTCTTAATTATATCATGTAATCAGAACGCAGTCCATAAATACATGTTACGAAATCTCAATCACTTCATACACGTCAAACCAGTTCTTATTGTCCGCATCTGCCGTCAAATAATACTTCGGGTGCTTAGTCAGGTCATACTTATCCGACAAGAACGGCCTTACGCCCCTGATCTGCACGATGCACTTGCTGCCGTCCATGACGGCAAAACAAAAAGATCTCCGAACGCTATCGTCCGGAGAACCTTTTTTCTTTTGAAATAACAACCCGACTATTCTTGGCAACATGATCTTTGTCCGCTTCAGCCTTTATAAAGAATCTTTTGCCCGAAAAGAAGGTGCAAGTACATCCTCCCTTCTAAAACAATTCCAGAACGCTTGTTTCGAATACAAAATTGAATACAACGTGAAAGCAGGGCAAAAAAGAAACGTGTTGGAAAGCCTTATTTTACAAGCTTCCAACACGCTTTTAAAAATCGGAGTGGCGGGATTCGAACTCGCGACCTCCGCCTCCCTAAGACGGCGCTCTAACCAAGCTGAGCCACACCCCGAAGCACAATTAGCATTATACCTTTCCCTCTTGAAAAAAGCAAGCACTTTTTTCAAATTGTTTTAGAAATTCAGTACAATTATCGTTTTCAACAGTTTTTGCCGATCGTGCACTATATTTTTAGTCAATTTCGCCATGTTTCCAACATTCAACACATAGCAAACACGCTTGAACTCTTTTTCCTACAGTCTCGCAAGCAATGCCACAAGATATTCCCATACTCTCTTTGCGGAGGAGATGCTCAAGGTTTCGTTGGTCGTGTGGATGTTCTTCATGTCCGGGCCGATGGAGACGCAGTCGAGATCAGGGATCTTGCTCATGAACAGGCCGCACTCAAGGCCTGCGTGAATGGCGACAATCTGCGGATCCGCATCATAGCACTCGCGATAGAGCTGCACCATCTCCTCGCGGAGCGGGGAATCCACGCGATACTTCCAGCCGGGATACTCTCCCCTCACGCGATACTTCACGTTCGCCATCTTGCCGATGGCAAAAAGCCTGCGAATCAAAGCTTCCTTCGCACTCTCAACGGAGCTGCGGACGGAAAAGCTTGCAAGCAAATAGGCATCATGCAGAACAATCTTCTGCTTCAAAACGCCAAAGTTCAAGGAAGTCTCCACGAGTCCTTCCACGTCGGCACTCATGGCCTGCACGCCATTTGGCAGACTGCAAAGGAAGAGCGCCACCTTTCTGGTATCCGTTGCGGTAAAGGCTTCCGTCTCCTTGTCAAGCTCCTCGGAGAAGGTCCAGGTCATCGCAAAATCAGGATCCTTCGTGCATAGTTCATTGCTGATCTCGCCCGTGATCTTGTTCAGGAGGTTGTGGATGCCGTCCCTACGGTAGGAAATCTGTTCACCCTGGTCATTCTTTTCCTCCGCAAACACAAATTTTGCCGTCGTCTCGCGAGCGATGGCATTGTCCGCCTCGCCGCCCTTTACTGCCACAAGCCGCACGGGATATACGCGGGTCAGTTCCTCTAAAATGCGTCCAAACAGCTGATTGGAATTGGCTCTTTCCTTGTCGATCTCCATGCCGGAATGACCGCCCTGAAGACCGGAAATCTTCAGTTCGAGCATGCGGCCCTTGAAACGTTCCGTCTTGCCGGTCAGCTCAAAATCAACCCTCGCGCCGCCTGCGCAGCCAACGGTGAATATGCCTTCCTCTTCGGAATCGATATTGATCATCCGCTTTCCCTTTAAGGGCGTTAAGTCAATGGCTCTCGCACCGTCCATTCCCACCTCTTCGTCCGCAGTGATCACAACCTCAAGACGCGGATGTGCAATGGTATCAGAATCCAAAATGGCAAGCGCATACGCAACGGCAATGCCGTCATCGCCGCCAAGGCTGGTCCCTGCCGCAGAGATCTCATCATCGATCACGCGAAGCACCAATCCGTCCTTCTTCAAGTCCAGCGGGCACTCTGGGGTCTTAACTGCCACCATGTCCATGTGTCCCTGCAGGATCACGGGGTTCTTCTCCTCATAACCGAGGGCGGCTTCCTTGATGATGATCACGTTGCCGATCTTGTCCTGATAATGCTCCAGACCGCGCTCCTCGGCGAAATTCACCAGATAGTCGCTGATGCCCTTCACGTTGCCGGATCCCCTGGGAATCTGGCTGATCTCTTCAAAAAAGCGGAAAACCTCTTGTGGTGCCAAATTAGCCAATGCGCTCATGAATCTCTCAATCTCCTATTCTTCCTATTCCTGCTTCCTATTCTTCCATTTTCAAAGCTTACTTGAATAATCCATCGTTTTTCAAGCGACGTCTCACTTCAAAATCCCTTTGTGCGCCGGGTGACGTCCCACTTCATAATCCCTTTGTGCGCCGGGTGACGTTTTGTCATCCGCCCACGTAATTTATCATATCACTTCTTAGCGCGTAAATCAAGGTGACTGGCGATCAGAAGCGTTCTGTTTCCCTTTCTTTTTTGGATGATCTCCCAGCACGTTCTGACACGCTCCTCATCCAGTCCCGCAAAGGGTTCGTCCAGCAAAAGAAGTCTCCCCTTCGCTGCCAGCGCCCTCGCCAGCGCAACGCGTCTTCTTTCGCCTCCGCTGAGCGTCCCACAGGGTTTGTCCCAGAGCTCTTCCTCCAGCAGGTCCCGCAGAGCCTCGCGCGCCGCCGCTTCCGATCCCGTTACCATCTGCAGGTTTCTTAAAGCACTTTCCCCATTGCAGAGTCTGTCCTCCTGAAAGAGGTATCCGATGCCAATCTCGCGACCGGCGCCGTTAACGTTGCCTTTATCACGCTGCGCCAATCTGGCGCCGTTAACGTTGCCTTTTTCACGGTGCTCCAATCCCGCAACGTCGATGCTGCCCTCATCATAGGGCTCTAAGCCTGCCAGAAGGCGAAATAAGGTCGTTTTCCCGGCTCCTGAGGGCCAAGTAAGCCATTCGGTCTTTCCATGCTCTATGGTCATGGAAAGGCCCTTCAGCACCTCCTGCCCGCCATAACTCTTGGAGAGGTTTGTTATGATGAGGGAATGCGATGATTCGCCATGGTCTTTCGAGACGACGGAATGCGGTGACTCGTTAAGATCTTTTGACGTGACGGAATGCAATACTCCTGCGGGATCTTTGGGCGCCTTGCAGGAAACCTTCACCTCAAATGCCTTCTTCACCAGGAATAATACCAGCTTCTCGAATATGGCGCTCATCACGCAGACCACCACCGTCCACGCGAAGATTCCTGCCGTGTCCAGCGATATTTTTGAAAGATAGATCCGCTCACCGATGGAATAAGACGGAAGACCGATCACTTCCGCTGCAACGCCGGATTTCCACGCAAATCCCAGGGAGGTCTTGAGGCTCCCCGTAAGGAACGGCTCCAGCGCCGGACGATACAGGTAAAAGAGCTTTGTGCGAAGGGGCAGGCGATAGACCTGCGCCATCTCCAGCATGTCCTTTCCAACGGACTTCAGACCCTCCAGCGTGCTAAAGTAAACCGCCGTGAACACCATGAGAAAGCTGATGGCAACGGACAGGAAGGATGATCCCCACCAGATGAGAAACAACACGACAAAGCACACCACCGGCACGGTCTTCATGAGATAGATCAGCGGGTGCAAAAGCTCCTCCAAAAACGGAACTGCCTTGCTTAAGGCTGCCAATAGTATTCCAAAGAGTAATCCAAAGAAAAATCCCGCGCCGATGCGGAGCAAAGTCATGCCCGCCACGCCCCAAAAGTCCGCTCTTCCAAAGTTCTCGAGAAGTGCCTTCACCGTCTCCAGCGGCGTCGCAAACAGAATGGGGTTCCCAATCAGCATCCCCGCAAATTGCCACAAAAGAAGCCACGCAAGAACGATGGCAACTTTTCGCAGAATCCTTCCGGACGTGATTTTGCTTGTCGCGTCTGTTTTCGCTGCTTCCTTTCGTTCCCGCATGGCTCCTCCTTTCCGAGAATTGTTATATTTCCCATAATACCAAGCATTGCCATGTTTCCGACACGCCAATACTGTTTTCTCGCTAGTTTTATTGACCGTCTTATGGATAGCAGTACGTATTAGCGTTCCTATTTACGGCAGATAATAAAAGTCCTCGCCCGGCAGCGCCCCGCCGACGGTGGTCTTGTCAAAATCATACAGGATCTCCAAATAGCTTTGAAGCGCCTGCTTCATTTCTTTTCCAGTCAGACAGGTTACGTTGCAGTATGGAATGGCCTTCTTTGCGATGGGCTCCTTGGCAACAATGCCAGCCTCCACGCAATAGGTCGCACCTGTGTCGGGATCCGCATTGATTGCCGCAGCACTGGCTGCATGCTCCTCAAGGAAAGTCTTAATGGCTTCCGGATGTTCTTCCACAACTTCCTTCCTAACGACCGTAACGCCTGTCACAAGGCCGCTTGCGTCATCAGTGCCCTGCGCCTTCTTCCACTCATCATTCGCAGAGAAGACGATCTTGAGCTTGTCATTCTGCATGCTTGCCGCCGTCACGAAGGGCTGAGGCAGGAATCCAAGCGCGCCCTCCGTCTGGCTCAAGATTGCAACTACTTCAGTGGCCTCGGATTTGTACTCAAGCTTCACCTCACCCTCGGCATATCCTGCCTGCTTCAGCAAATACTGGATCACGCAGTCAGGAGTCGTGCCTTTACCTGTGAGGTAAATTGTCTTTCCCTTAAGGTCTTCGATTCCCTTTACGGAGTCATCGTTGCTCACAAGATACAATACGCCAAGCGTGTTCACGTTAACCACAACAACTTTTCCATCTGTCTTCTGGCAGAGAATCGCCGCCACGTTGGCAGGAACCAGCGCCGCGTCAAGCTTCCCCGAAACCATGAGCGGCAAAAGCTCATCCGCTCCCGTCGCCATCTGAAACTCGTAGGTATTCTTCGTCTTTCCGTTTTTTTGATCTTCCATCAAGAACAAAAGTCCCATCGTGGTCGGTCCCTTTAAGGAGCCCACGCGAAGCGTTATGGGGTCTTCCGGCTTCAAGATGGGTAGCACGTCCGCATCCGTTTGCTGCTCCGCCGCCGAACTCGCCCTGTCCTTTGAAGAAGGCTTGTCCGTCGGATCGCACGCCGTAAGGCATCCCAGCAATGCGCACGTAAGCACCGCCATTCCGATTTTCTTTATCAGTTTCTTACCGTTTATCGGTTGTTTTCCATCTTTACGTTTGTTATTCGTTTTCATTCTAAGCATGATATTGTCCTTCGATTCTTATCAATCATTTTATTATTTCATTCATATGCAAGCTTCCTTTTTCTTGACTCATTTCCGAGTTTTCGCGTTTGCGGTCATCTCCAAGAATTACCATTATATTTTCCGCCGCGTGGTTCATACTATCATCAAGACGAGCGGGACAAACAGTCGTCGCGACGTCTGAATATAGACAAACAATGTTTAGGAGGTGAAAAAATGGCAAGTAATTCTAACAATTCTAGCAAAATGGAAGTTCCTCAGGCCAAGGAGGCCATGGATCGTTTTAAGACCGAGGTTGCTTCCGAGCTTGGCGTAAACCTGAAGGATGGTTACAATGGTGACCTGACCTCTCGTGAGGCTGGTTCCATTGGCGGAGAGATGGTTCGCCGCATGATCAAGAAGCAGGAAGAGCAGATGAAGTAAGCTCCCGCTTGAAGCAGGAAGGGCTACGGAACAGGCTCTGCCACTGAAAATAAAAGGACCTTCGGCAGACTACCTGCCGGAGGTCTCTTTTTTAGCATTTTAAACCCTGATATACGCAAAGCCCGTTTGCAAAATCGCTGCTACGCAGCTTTCCTTTTGCTCATGGATTTTGCTTCGCAAAATATATTCCCGGAATCTTGGCCTTGTGAAAGCAAGCTTTCAACGGCCCATCTTCCGTGAATTTGCTTTGCTCGGTTTATTCTCCAAAAACAGCCTTGTAGTCAGCCTGGAACTTCAGGATACCTGCATCGGTCAAAGGATGCTTGGTCATCTGCTCGATTACGGAGTAAGGAACGGTAGCGATGTCAGCGCCTGCAAGTGCACAGTCGGTAACGTGGATGGGGTTACGAACGCTTGCTGCGATGATCTCGGTCTCGATGCCTGCTACAGCGAAGATGTCCGCGATCTCGCGGATCAGGTCAACGCCTCTGGTGCTGATGTCATCCAGGCGGCCAAGGAAAGGAGATACGTAGGTAGCGCCTGCTCTTGCAGCCAGGAGAGCCTGGTTTGCGGAGAAGATCAGGGTTACGTTGGTCTTGATTCCTTCTGCGGTCAGAACCTTACAAGCCTTCAGGCCTTCAACGGTCATGGGAATCTTAACTACCATGTTGGGATGGATTGCTGCGATCTCGCGGCCTTCCTTGATCATGCCTTCAGCATCTACGGTCGTAGCCTTAACTTCGCCGCTGATGGGTCCGTCAACGATGGAAGCGATCTCCTTGATAACCTCAACGAAATCTCTGCCCTCTTTTGCGATCAGGGAAGGGTTCGTGGTTACGCCACAGATTACGCCCATGTCATTAGCCTTCTTAATGTCCTCTACCTTTGCGGTATCAACGAAAAATTTCATGTCGTTTTCTCCTTTTGATATTATTTTTTGACACCCTTCCATGCAATTCTCTCGTCAAGGTGCCCACTGTTTCTAGTATAGAACTCCGCACGTAAAAAATCAAGCATTAAATGCACTCCCGGCACGGTCGTCCCAGTTCCGTATCTCTTACTTCGCCAAAAAATCCTCAAGTTCCTGCATGGATTCCAACCTGAATGAGAAAAGTGCCGCTTCGTATCCCCCGTTACAGATGTTTGCCTCCACGCATGCCTTAAAACCTTCCATTCTCTCCCTCACGTAATCCTTCAGACCGTCCAACCCATTCCTGGCATAGATTGCCCCCATAAAATTAGAGTACCTCGAATTGACAAACACGGATAATTTTGGATACCTGCAGGCTTCGATCATCTCCCGGACGTCTTCCGAAGCATCGGTCATGCCACCCGTAACCATATATGCGCCATATAATTCCGGTAATTCCAATACGCTGCTTAAGCCTGTCATTTTTTCTGAGCTTGCAATCATTAGATATTTTAAGTTTTTTAATTGTGCAAAAGCTTCAAGATTCTCACATTCTCTCAGATACAGTTCCAAATACTCCAACTGCTTACATTTTGCTATCTCTGAGATGGAAACTGGCTCATCATCCCGATACGTCATGCCAAGCGCTTCCTGTAGGCTGAGCATTTTCAAATCTTTTAGTTCCGCAACGGTGTCCATGTTTTTCAAAAGCGATTTATTAGTTCGCAAAAATGCTAATTTCGGGAAATTTTTCTCCGTCAAGTAATCTGAAAAGTGAGTAGCATAATTTAAGCAAAAAGTTAGCTCCCTAAGTTCAGATAACTTGCTTAAAAACGTCGGTTCCCCAAGGATACAGGTCACCATAGACAATTCCTTCAACTGACTCAATTCGCCAATCCCGTCGAAGTCCCCGTAAGCGCCGCAAAGATTAAGGGAAAACAATTCCTTATTGTCTTTTAGCGCATCTATGTTATACACCTTAAACAACTGATCCTTTTCAAATTTCTCACGGTTATTGCTGGGGCGTTCCACGTCACACCAAATTGTCAATTGCTTCAAATGCTTGAATCTGGCAAAAGAACTAAAATCAACTTCATCGCCGGGATGCAGGTTTAACGCAATATCTTCAGTGTCCTCTGGCAGCTCTTCAAGATTCATGCATTCGATTTCAATCGGCCACCAATATTCACGGGTATTCACGCCTCTTTCTTCAAAAACAAAGTCAAGTTTATTATTCTCTCCCTTTAAGATGGTTTGATATCTTTCCGGCACTTCAGATCCGAACTCCAGCGTCTTCAGATCCGGCAACTCTTTCACTAAATCTGCAAGATACTTATATCCCCATTTTTCTTCCACAATTTCTTTGTCTGTCAGAATGGCAAGCTTTGTTAACTTCTTGCAGGAACTAATTGCAGATAATCCAACGTAATTATCACAGTATTCTACATCTGAGACATAAGGAAGAATTCTTAATTCCTTCAATCCCGTTAAATACTGCAGATCAGACAAGTCCACGTAATTTTGGTACTCTAATCTATGAAAGATCTCATTATAATTTAAGCCTATGTCCTTCCTCGAATCTATGGTAAGCTTTTTCAAGTTTTCACAATCTTTCTTCGTGATTGCTGCCGTCGCTGATTTTCCAAGTTCTTCCCTAACGCATCGCTCCACCAAGGGATCCCGGAACGTAACAGCTTCACTTTGCCCACAAGCTACCAGCGTCATAGTCGTTAACACAAACAGGATTGTCGTTAAAAAAACTTTTGAGAGTTTTCTTTTCATAAGCACTCCTCCCTTATCTTATCTTCACGCTCGTCAATTGTGTATGATGTTTGAAATGTCATTAAACAGCACGACAACCATGAGGATCATAAAGAACACGAGTCCCACAAAATGCACCATGCCTTCTTTCTCGGGCGGCACGGGCTTGCCGCGGAAAACTTCAACGATCAGGAACACGAGGCGTCCTCCGTCCAGTGCCGGGAAGGGCAGGATGTTCATGATGCCAAGGCTGACGGAGATCAGCATGGTGAGGTTCATCATGTTGACAAAGACGTCCAGCCAATCCTCCTTGGTTTCCTCATAGATCTCGCCCACCATGTGCGCCATGCCCACGGGGCCGGCCACGTCCTTTCGTCCCAGCTTCCCCCTGACAAGCATCAAAAGGCTCTTGTAGGTATTTCTCACGCCGGCGCGAACCTCATACCAACCATATTGCACGCATTGCAAGCCTTTGACGCGCAAGAACGTGATACCGCTTTTGAGGCCAAAGTAGCGCTTTCCCGTCTCTTCATTAATCGTGGTCTTTACCACTGTCTCATATTCCTTGCCGTCCCTTTCATAAGTCACGGTCACTTCGCCGTCCTGGCTGACATTGGCTGTTTGGAATAACTCCTCAAACGAATAAATCCGTTGGCCGTTTGCCTTTGTGATCACGTCCCCCGCCTGCAAACCGGCCTGCGAAGCAGCACTTCCCGCGTCCACCTCGCCGATGAGTATGTTCGTATTCACGATGCCATATTCGTAAGAGCCCGCCTGTTCATTATATTTCGGCGTCATGACGGTATCATAACGCTTTCCGTCCCTCTCATAGGTTACGGTCACCGAATTGCCCTTGTTCATCTGCTTGAAGATCTGCAATTCGCTGAAAAGATAGATGCGCTCTCCGTTTAGCTTCAGAATCTTGTCACCGGCCTGTAGCCCGGCTTCCTCCGCCGCACTGCCCTCCATAACCTGTCGCACCATTGTGTCGTGAACCTGGATCATGGGAACCATGATCACGGCCACAAGCAGTGCAAGGATAAAGTTAAAGAACGGGCCGGCTATGACGGTCGCGATTCTCGCCCAGACATTGGCGTTTGGGAACGCGCTGGGAGAATCCTTTGCGTCGCCCTCCCTCTCGTTCAGACCGTCCTCTCCCTCAAACATGCAGGCACCGCCGATGGGCAGAAGGCGGATGGAATAAATCGTGTCCTTCTTCCCCCAGGAGATGATCTTCGGCCCCATGCCGATCATGAATTCCACCACGTGGATACCATTCATTCTTGCAATGAGAAAATGACCGAATTCATGGGAGATCACCACAACGCCAAACACGAGGATAAATAGCAGCAACGTCATTACGTAATGCATCATACGGCAATTAATACTCCTTACTTCCTATAATCTGAAAATCAAAAACCCTTTGCCGCGATCCAGTCATAGGCAAACTGCTCCGCCTCAAGGATCTCCCGGACGTCGGGATTCTTCACAACCTTATGGGCTTCCATCGCTCCGCGGATTAACTCCGGGATCTGGAGATAGCCGATCTTCCTTGCAAGGAACAATGCCACGGCTCTCTCGTTTGCGGCATTAAATACCGTGGGAAGGCTGCCGCCCGTCCTTGCCGCCTGATAAGCCAGCGCAAGGCCTTCAAAGTTCTCCGGATCAGGCTTCTCAAACGTGATGGAGCCAAGTTCAAAAAAGTCCACTCTCTTGCCCGCCATGGGTCTGCGGTCCGGATAAAACAAAGCATACAGAATGGGGAGCTTCATGTCCGGCGTGCCAAGCTGTGCAATGATGGCGCCGTCCACGTACTGCACCATGGAATGAATGATGCTCTGGGGATGAACGACCACCTGGATCTGATCCAGGTCGGCATCAAAGAGCCATTTTGCCTCCATGACCTCCAGGCCCTTATTGACCATGGTGGACGAATCGATTGTGATCTTGTGGCCCATGTTCCAATTGGGATGCTTTAGGGCATCCTCGACCTGGATCTTTGCCATCTGCTCGCGCGTCCATCCGCGGAACGGGCCGCCGGATGCCGTCAACAGAATCTTTTCCAACCTTTGCTTCGGTTCACCGTTTAAGGATTGGAAAATGGCACTGTGCTCACTATCCACCGGAAGGATCTTCACGCCCTTTTCCTTGGCGAGCGGCATAATAATATGACCTGCCGTTACAAGCGTCTCTTTATTGGCAAGGGCAATGTCCTTACCCGCCTCAATGGCTGCAATGGTGGGGCGAATGCCGATCATGCCGACCACCGCGGTCAGCACCACGTCCGAGGACGGATCGGCCGCAATCTCCAACAAGCCATCCATGCCACACAATACCTTGATCTCCGGCAGGTCTGCCAATCTTTCCTTTAATTCCTTAGCAGCTTCCTCCGTCCACATGCACGCCAGTTTCGGCCGGAATTCACGCACCTGCTCTTCCATCTTTGCAACGCTCGTTCCAGCTGCCAGCGCTGCCACGGAGAGCTCATCCTTATTCGCACGGACAACCTCCAGCGTCTGCGTTCCGATGGAACCCGTTGATCCCAAAACTGCGATATTTTTCATGAAAAATCATACTCCCTTCTCAAGACCCCTTTCAGGCGGAGCCTCTCGTTTCACGCTACTCCCGGTCCGACGTTCCCCGCTTGCTGCAACCTCGAGGGGATGGATGGGAACGTCCTTCTCGGTCGCATGGTTACGAGAAAGACGTTCCCATCGTCAGCCCCGAGTCTTTACAACAGGAACGTCGCCAGGAAGTACACGAGAGGCGCCGTTACGATCATGCTGTCAAAGCGGTCCATAATCCCGCCGTGTCCGGGGATCAGCTTTCCGTAATCCTTGATCCCAAAATTACGCTTGATGGCAGAGGCTGCAAGGTCTCCCACCATGCTGCAGATGGCGCCAAAACCGCAGATCACCGCGATGAGGGGTGCAACCTTCTTGTCAGGGAAGGTCGCTTCCACAAAAAAGTAACCGTAAAGTCCGGCAATGATCACGGTGCCAACCACGCCGCCAATGCATCCCTCCAGGGATTTCTTTGGACTTAAGTTCGGGAAAATCTTTTTCTTTCCGATCAGCACGCCCACGACGTAGGCACAGGTATCACATCCCCAGGCACTGATCAAGATCAGCCATACCAGATACAAGCCCTGCGGCAACTGTCTGGTGAGGTAGGTGAACGCCAACATGACCGGCGCGTATAAAAAGGCAAAAAATGCCGCAGATACCTGCGTTGCATTATATTTCGGGAATTTCAAGACGTAAACCAGAAGTTCTCCCAGGAACGTGCCCATGATCACGGCAAGAAGCTCGCGATGGCCCAAGAGATCCGTTCCAACAAAATAACTCACGACGTAATATGCCGTGATTCCAAGATATCCAACGATTTCCAGCCCATTAAAGCTCTTTCCCTCCCCGGATGCTCCCATTACCTTCGTCAGTTCACGGTAGGCAATGAGGGAGATCAGGAACAGGACCGCCGCCAGGGGAATGCCCCCAAGCGCCATGGTGGCTATGGCTATGGCCAAAAGCACCACGCCGCTAATCAATCTTTTCCAAAACATGTCTCTCCTCCGTTTCCGATCAGCCTGACGGATTATGACTGCTTCAGGCCGCCGTACTTGCGGTCTCTTTTATTATATGCCTCGATGGCCTTGATCAGTTCCTCTTTGGTGAAATCAGGCCACGCCACGGGGGTAAAATAAAATTCCGTATAGGCCAGCTGCCAGAGAAGGAAATTGGAAATTCTCTGTTCATTACAGGTGCGGATCAAGAGGTCGGGATCCGGAAGTCCCGCAGTATCCAAAGCGTCTCCCAGCAAACCTTCCGTTACGGCATCCGCCGTAAGCTCTCCCTTTTCCACCTTTGCCGCGAGCTTCTTTGCCGCGCGCACGATCTCATCTCGTCCGCCATAGTTAATGGCAACCTGGAAATGCAGGCCGTCATTGTTCTTCGTGGCTTCCTCCAGCTCCGCAATGCGTTCCTGCAGGTCCGGATCCAACCTCGTCTTGTCGCCGATGATGCGCACGCACATGCGGTTCTTCGCCGCAGTGGTGAGACAGGTCTTCATGTAGTTGCGAAGCAGCTTCATCAGGGCATCCACCTCGTCCTTGGGGCGGTTCCAGTTCTCCGTGGAAAACGCATACACGGTTAGGTACTGAATGCCCATCTTGTATGCTTCCTCACAGATGACCTCCACGGTCTTTGCCCCTTGCACGTGTCCGTAATTGCGCGGCATTCCCTTTGCCTTTGCCCATCTGCCGTTACCGTCCAAAATGATGGCGACGTGCTGCGGTATCTTCAAGCTCTCGTCCATGTCTTAACCTCTCTCATCATATTACAAGGGGCGGTGCTTGGCTCAAGCCTCCTCCGCCCCCAATATTCAAACCCTTGTACCGCCTTTGATTATACGGTCATGATCTCCTTATTCTTTGCTTCCGTCACGACGTCAATTTCCTTTACGTACTTGTCGGTCAGCTTCTGGAGTTCATCGCCAAGCTGCTTAACTTCGTCCTCGGAAACGTCTTCCTTGGTAAGCTTCTTGAATGCATCGTTGCCGTCACGGCGAATGTTACGGATGGCAACCTTTGCTTCCTCTGCCTTCTTGCGTACTTCCTTCGCAAGGTCTTTTCTGCGCTCCTCCGTAAGTTCAGGGAACACAAGGCGAATCACGCTGCCGTCGTTGGAAGGATTGATGCCGATGTCGGAAGTCAAAATAGCCTTCTCAACTGCCTTCAGCATAGACTTGTCCCAAGGAGCGATCTGGATGATGCGTGCCTCGGGAACGGTTACGTTGCCCACCTGCTGGATGGGAGTAGGGGTTCCGTAGTAATCTACGCGAAGCTTGTCCAAAATGTGAGGGTTGGCACGGCCTGCACGGATTCCCGCAAAGTCTGCCTCCAGAAATTCGATCGCCTTCTTCATCTTATTCTCATACTGTACTAATCTTTCGTCCATGGTAATCCTCTCTTTCCGCCCCTTGGGCATATGCATTATAGTTTTGTCTATGCTAAATGATAACCTTTGTTCCGTTAAATTTGCCCGTCATGGCGTTGACGATGCTGTTCTCTTCGTTCAAGTCGAATACCCACATCGGCATCTTGTTGTCCCTTGCGAGAATGGACGCCGTCATGTCCACCACCTGAAGGTTCTGTGCGATCACTTCGTCGATGGTGATCTCGTCATACTTGACTGCGTCGGGATTCTTCTTCGGATCATCGCTGTAAACGCCATCGATGGACTTCGCCAGGAGAATGACGTCAGCCTCCATCTCCACCGCCCGAAGGACTACGCCGGTATCCGTTGAAAAATAAGGATGTCCGGTACCGCCCGCAAAAAATACCACCATGTTCTTCTCGAAATATTTGTTCGCCCTGTCCTTGGAGAAGAGCTTCGTAAAGGATCCACATTCAAAGGGCGTCAGGACGTTTGTCATCATTCCCACGCTACGGAAGATCTCTGACACGTAGATGCAGTTCATGATCGTTGCAAGCATGCCGATCTGATCCGCCTTGGTGCGGTCGATGTTCTCGCTCGTCCTGCCTCTCCAAAAGTTTCCGCCGCCGGTGACTATGCCAACCTGGATGCCTTGATCCACAAGTGCCTTCACCTGCAATGCAACCTTTCTTACAGTCTCCTCGTCAAAACCGGTCTTCTTTTCTCCTGCCAGCGCTTCGCCGCTGAGCTTTAGTAGTATGCGCATGCGTTCCTCCTCATTCTTCTTATTTTTCTGTCCGTTTATACTTCCTGTTCTTCAAAGAACTTCGCTGCACTCTGCTCTGCATAGCAAAGAACGCACATGCCCTCGATCCTTGCGCCGTTGTTGATCTGAATGGACTTTGCCTTGACGTTGCCAAGTACGACCGCCGTCGCGTCAATGATCACGGGGCCCTGTACGTCGATGGTTCCCTTGACCGCACCTGCGATCACCGCGTCGGTGGCTTCCACGTTGCCAACCACGACGCTGCCGACGCCAATCTTCACTTCTCCGTCACTGATCACGTCACCGTTGATCTTTGCCGCATCCGCAAGGATGTCAGCCGCCTTGGAGTTGCCAGAGATCTTGCCGGTCACGTTGAGTTTGCCCTTCACCTGGACGTTGCCGTAAACCTCGCCGAATACGTCTGCCGATCCATTTGAGAGGATGTCACCCTTTACTCTCATTCCCGCAGTGATCACCGCGGTCTCTTCCATCTCTTCCATGTTTGATAAATCTAAGATCCAACTCTTGTCAATTGCCTTGGTTTCCATTTCCATTCCTCCGGATTGCTGATTTTGCTTCTCCTCTACAGGTTTTTCCACCGCCGTCTCCTCGCTCGCCGGCTTTTCCGTCACGGGCTCTTTGACCTCGCTCTCGGCAGGCGCCTCCTTCGGCGTTTCATCCGGCCAAACAATCTTTGCCTGTCCCTTTTTCGGTTCCGGCTTCACCTCTTCCATGACCATGAAATCTGCCAGGGAGATCTGCATGCCTTCTTCTTTCTCAGGTTCCGCGGGAAGTTCCTTTTCGAGTTCCGTAAAGACCTCAGCCACGGACTCCTCTGCAATGGCGCCGGGGGCAATCTCCGTCTCCTTTTGCAGCTGTGCTTCCTCCTCGGCGATCCTCGCCGTCTCTTCTTCCTGAATTTCGTCAATGTCATGAAGCATGGCTTCTAGCTCTTCGAGTTCCTTCAGGGTAGCATCTTCTTCGGAAACCGCTTCCTTCGGTTCCTCTTTCGCGTCATTAGGTAAAAGCTCATTGACGGCCTGATTCAGATCCTCCTTCAGATCAGAGAAAAAACCCATTTTTCTTACCTCCCGTTATTCTGCATGCAGTGCTTGTCATTTCTGTCTTTGGGGATTCTCCCGGGGTTTCACGTGCTGGATCAGCTCCGTTTCCTCCGTGATCGGGAGAATTTCCACGTTGTCCATGGCAAGAAGCTTCTCGATCACCATGGGCAGGGCATCCACCGTAGTCCGGCGGCTGGCCATGTCGTGAAATAAAATGACGGACGTGGGTCTCGATTCGATCCCCGCCGTCGCATTTCTGAGTATGGTCTCCGCTGCAAGACTGACCTGCGCGGCGTCGCCCGACGATACGTTCCAGTCAAAATATACCGTATCGCTTTCTTTCAAATATTCAATAAATTCATGTACGTCCACGTTTGTAACGGTGTTTGAGCTCCCGCCGGGGAACCGGTAGAGATGGCTCTCAACGCCCGTCACTTGAAAAAGATAATCCCTGATTTTCTCAACGTCATTACCGAAGGCTTCCTTGGAAGCATAAATCTTGTCATACTCATGCGTGTAGGAATGCATTCCCAGGGAATGTCCCTCCTCCACGATACGCTTCATGGCCTGCTGCGCTTCCTCGCTCTCCTTCCCCAAAACGAAGAAGGTTGCCTTCACGTCGTACTTCTTTAGTATGTCCAGTATTTCATTGGTATAGATGCTTGGACCGTCATCAAACGTAAGATACACTTTGTGACGGTTGTCCGCCTTGGGCTCCTCCGGAAGAAGAGCTTGCTCCTCTTCCTTGGCTGCGGCGGATTCCAGCAGATCAAGTCTTTTCTCCGTCTCTTCTTGAAGCTTTTGACGGTCAGAAAACTCTTCCTGCAGGATGCGACTTAGTTCCTCTAGCTTTTTTCCCTGTTCGTCAACGGTCTGCGTCAATGCATCCAAATGCCTGTTGGCATCCTTCCACTGCTGATGCATGCCGAAAACAAACGCGAATAAAATGGCGCAAGCCACCCATGGGACCAAGATTCCGATCACAATGCTTAGGATGATCATCTTTTTCAGCCGTTGGACGCGCTTTTGTCTTTCTGCAGACGTCGTCTGCTTTTCCTGATCCATAACGCAATCCTCATATCTTGGCATCAAAATGTAGGTTTTGTCCCAAAACCCATAATCTCACAAATGATAGTATAGCATATTCCTCTTTTTTGGGAAAGAGAAAAAAGAAAAAATTTATAATCTCCGCTCCGGATATCTCCCACGGATCTGTCTTTGAAAATAACGGTCCGGAAAATCTGCAAATTTAAGCCCGTACCAGACGTCCTCCGCCACGTCATAAAACTGGCTGACCTGCCCCGTACGAGTAAATTCCAGCTCCAAAATCGCACACAGTGCATCGTATCCTGCAGACGCGATCACTCTTTCCCCAAACATAATCCGTTTCATGTGGCCCCCCTTTTCATGTTCTTGTTTTTTTCGCCTTAATGACTTTCCTTCTTTGTGACTTTCCTTCTTTGTAACTTTTCTGCCTTGTGACTTTCCTTCCTCCCGTCATCACGATCCCCATATGTCATGATTTCTTCACGCCACAATCCTCTTACGCCATGGCTTACTCACCTTATAATCTCCTTACGTTTTACTTTCCTCACGTACTATAAATGACTTATTTATTATAATACGGCACATAATTTCGCAATTACAACGAAATTGTTTTATTATCTATCGTATATTCTGTTGTTCCATGATTTTTCTCAGCTTTGTCAGAGCTCTTTGAAAATGTCTGCGTAGGCTTTCCTTCGGCATTCCCTCCCGTCTCGCCGCCTCCGCAAGACTCTGGCCCTCCACGCAGATCGCCTGTATGATTCTGTGCTCCCTCTCCTCCAGACATTGTTCAAAAAGAACGCGCCACTCCGTCAAACTCTGTGTATCCATCCAATCCTCTTTGCCGGTAAAGCGTTCCCAATCCTTCTCTTCCACGTAGATCTCGAAATCCACGCATCCCCGTCTGCTCTCCAGAATCTTAAACCTTGTGACGTTAAACAGCCAACCTGCCGGATTCTCAATGTCACAAAGCAGCTCTCTCTTTTTCCATGCCAGATAAAACACTTCCTGAAGCATGTCATCCACGTCCTCCTCACGAATTCTGCCGCGCAGGTATTTTCTCAGTTTCTGGACATGCTTTTCATACAGTTTTTCGAATTCCTTTTGGTTCATTTTTTCTCCCCCCGTCTTTTCGATCCTTTTTCGTCATAACGGTACGTCTCCGTTATGCTTATTCTCTTCGTCCGGACGGGGTTGTGTTTTTAGAATTCTAACGTAAAAGCATATCTAGTAAACGAAATTGTTAAAAAAAGCACCCTTTTACGCATTACGCCTCTGGAAAATAAAATGAGCCCCCTCGGTTACGAGGGGGCTCGCTTATGATTCTCTTAGAGGAGTTACATCCCCATTCCCATGCCGGCACCTGCAGGCATTGCGGGAGCATCTTCCTTAATGTTTGCAACAACGCTCTCCGTGGTGAGCAGCGTGCTTGCAACGCTGGTAGCGTTCTGCAGTGCGCTTCTGGTAACCTTTGCGGGATCCAGGATTCCTGCCTCTACCATGTTCACGTAATTCTCTTTCAGTGCGTCAAAGCCAACGCCAACCTCGGACTCGCGAACCTTATTGATGATCACGCTTCCTTCCAGGCCTGCGTTTGCAGCGATGTAGAACAGAGGAGCTTCCAGCGCCTTCATCACGATGCCTGCGCCAGTCTTCTCGTCGCCCTCCAAGGTCTCAGCCAACTTGGCAACTTCCTTGGATGCGTGAATGTATGCGGAACCGCCGCCGCAGATGATGCCTTCCTCAACGGCTGCTCTCGTAGCCGCAAGTGCATCCTCCATGCGGAGCTTAGCTTCCTTCATTTCGGTCTCGGTTGCAGCACCAACGCGGATGACTGCCACGCCGCCGGCAAGCTTTGCAAGTCTCTCCTGAAGCTTTTCCCTGTCGAAGTCAGAGGTGGTCTCCTCGATCTGGTTCTTGATCTGAGCAATGCGGGCCTTAATGGCATCCTTATCACCCTCGCCGTCAACAATAACGGTGTTCTCCTTCTGAACCTTAACGCTCTTTGCATGGCCAAGCTGATCCAGGGTAGCGTCCTTGAGCTCATAACCAAGCTCGGAAGAAATTACGGTACCGCCGGTCAGGATTGCGATGTCCTCCAGCATAGCCTTTCTTCTGTCGCCATAGCCAGGTGCCTTAACTGCCACAACGTTGAAGGTACCACGCAGCTTATTAACGATCAGGGTGGTCAGAGCCTCGCCCTCTACGTCCTCAGCGATGATCAGGAGCTTAGCGCCGGACTGAACAATCTGCTCAAGCAGGGGAAGGATCTCCTGAATGTTGGAAATCTTCTTGTCAGTGATCAGGATGTAAGGATTATCAAGAACTGCCTCCATCTTATCCATGTCACTAGCCATGTATGCGGAAATGTAACCTCTGTCAAACTGCATGCCTTCCACGAGATCCAGCTCAGTCTGCATGGTCTTGGACTCCTCGATGGTAATAACGCCGTCTCCGGAAACCTTCTCCATTGCGTCTGCTACAAGCTGACCTACCTCGTCATCCCCTGCGGAGATGGCTGCAACTCTTGCAATGTGATTCTTGCCGTTAACCTTCTGACTCATCTTTGCAATGGCTTCCACTGCACAATCCGTAGCCTTCTTCATGCCCTTTCTCAGGATGATGGGGTTAGCACCTGCTGCCAGGTTCTTCATGCCGGCATTGATCATTGCCTGTGCAAGAACGGTTGCGGTCGTGGTGCCGTCACCGGCAACGTCATTCGTCTTCGTAGCAACTTCCTTTACGAGCTGTGCGCCCATATTCTCAAACGCATCCTTCAGCTCGATCTCCTTTGCGATGGTTACGCCGTCATTCGTGATGAGGGGTGCGCCAAAGGACTTATCCAAAACAACGTTTCTACCCTTAGGTCCAAGGGTCACTCTTACGGTATCTGCCAGCTGATTTACGCCGGACTCCAGTGCGGCGCGTGCCTCTGCGCCATATTTAATCTCTTTAGCCATGATGTTTTACCTCCAAATGATTATTCGATGATAGCAAGTATTTCACTCTGCTTTACAATCAGATACTCCTCGTCATCCAGCTTTACTTCCGTTCCGGAATACTTAGAGAAAATAACCTTATCTCCAACCTTTACCTGCATTGCGACTTCCTTGCCGTCCACAATGCCGCCGGGGCCAACTGCGATTACCTCTGCCTGCTGAGGTCTCTCCTTCTCCTTACCTGCCAGAATGATGCCGGACTTTGTGGTCTCCTCGGCAACCATCTGCTTTAATACGACTCTGTCGCCCAAAGGTACTAATTTCATAACTTTCTGCCTCCTTGCTTTCTTCTCTTTTCCGCTAATGCAAGCGATTTCCAGCTTTCGTTTTTTTGTTGTTAGCACTCTTTTAATTCGAGTGCTAATCACTATCCCATATAATAAATTTATATGCCTGCGTTTGCAAACCAATTCACAGAAGTCAGGATATATTTTTCTCTTTTTTTCTTACTTTTTCTTTCATTTTCTCCTGTTTTCATATCACAACGCGTTTTGAAAGATTTAATAATTCTTTTAGAATCCCAACACGAAAATGATAACTTTTAGCATCTTTTCGGCGGACCTTTAAGCCCCCTTCTTAAATCCTACCGCTGGATTTCGGGTTCTTGGCTTTTTTGCGGTAGCAAACAACAAGCTACAACAAAAAAACCGCATGGCCATCGGCCATGCGTCATTCATTTCATTGTCATATGTAGTTAGATCCCTGCTAGCACTTGATCTCCAGGAATCCCAGGAGTTTGCTCATGTCGTACTCCTGAAGGAGGCCAAGATTGGAATCATAGAAGAGTCCGTCGTAATGGATCAAATAGTGGCAGTAGCGTCCCATTCTTTCCATCATGATGCAGCACTTTGGAAGCACCACGTCGCGGCCCTCCGTATAATTGATGACGTCGGAATGATCAATGCCGTAATAATTCAGTGCGGAGATCATGCGTCCCATGGTTGCCTGCCACTCACGGCAATCCATGATGGTGATGACCTCAGCAATGGTGCGTCCGGCAAGCATTGCCACGCATGCCTGTCCGCAAAGGCCGTCCTCCGGCTGCTTAATCACTTCCATGCTGTCAATCTTGCGTACGGGATTTTCAAAACTGTAGGGGCTGTTCTGATCCATGCGGATGAGGGATCCCGTGATGTGGAGCAGGATCTGGTGAGGAACGCCAATCTCGATTCCCGATACGTCCTCGTCGTCCAGCTGAATCACGTAAATGCCTTTCTCCTTCGGCGTCAATTCACATGCAATGATGCGATTGTCCAAAACAATGTCCGCCTGGATGACGTCTCTCAGTTTACATACTTCCCATACGTTAAACGGAATATTGATGAAAAATCCGCTGTCATTTCTCTCTAATTTCGCTTCAAAAAAATACCTCATGTCAAGCCCTCTCCCAATACCTTAAATCTGGAAAAACAGTTTCATTAACTTGAGCGTAACACAATTCTTTTTTCTTGAAAACAGTTTTTAGACAAGTACTTCAAAAAAAACATACCGTCAAAAAAATATCAATCTCACTTGCAGCCTTAGGCATTTTCCTTGCATTTCCTACAGATTTTCAAGCTTCCTCGCCTGCGTCGGCGTGATGCCAAATCGCTTCTTGAAAAGCTTGCTGAAATGGTAGGCATCGTCATAGCCAACCATGGCGGCTGCCTCCTGCACGCTTAAGGCCTTCCCCTGTTCGAGCAGTTCCTTCGCCTTCTCCAGGCGGATCTTGATCAGGTGCTGGATTGGCGCGTCCCCCGTCTCACTCTTAAAGATTTTTGATACGTAGAAGGGACTAAGGTACATGTTGTCCGCAATCTGATCCAGAGAAATTTTCTCACTGTAGTGATCTTCAAAATAAGTCAGGATTTTCTCCACCACGTACTTCTTGTTAGTGGATTCAAACACATATCCGTCCGCTGGCTTCTCCGGCTCACACTGCTCACGCATCACGAGGATCAGCAGCTGCATCAAGTAGGATTTCAGCATGTAATATCTGCCCTGTCTTCTCGCAGCCTTCTCCGCTTCCATGGAAGAGCAGATCTTAAAGATCCTCTGCCGAAGCTCTCCCTTGGTGTGGATCACGTAGCCTCCGCCCGGCACGGGCACGTGGTTCGGGCAAAAGCCCGGAAACTGCACGTCCGTAAAGCCCACAAAGAATTCCGTGGTAGGCGTCTCCACCTGCTTTAGGAAGAGAGCCTGGTGGCGGATTCCGGGATTGAAGATCATGAGATCTCCCTCTGCTATGTCAAAGATTTCTCCCTCAATGTGATATTTTCCTTCCCCCGACAAGACAAATGCCATCTCCAAATGATTATGGCAATGATAGATCGCCTCGTCCTCATGCCGCGTTCCCTTCCAGATGTATAGGAACGTGGGGTTAATCTCCTCGATTACAATGTCTTTCTCTTCACTCATGTATCATCCTCATTTGCATGACTCAATTTCATTTCAAGCCGTTCGTCACAGACCAAGTACCAGCGTTGCAATCCTAAAGTATACCAACAGTGACAGCGCATCCACGATGGTCGTAATGAAAGGGCTCGCCATTACGGCCGGGTCAAAGCCGAGGCGCTTTGCGCCAACGGGTAGAACGCATCCAATAAACATGGCCATGAGCACTGCCGCCACCAAGGTCAGACATACGGTCAGGGCAACCATCACGGTCACCTGATCCAACAGCAAAAGCTTCACAAAATTAGCCGCCGCCAGCGTCAATCCACAGAATACCGCAACCCGGATCTCCTTCCAGATAACTCTCGGAACGTCACCGTATTCAATCTCACCAAGGGACAATCCACGGATCACGGTCACGCTGGCCTGTCCGCCCGCATTGCCTCCCGTGTCCATCAACATGGGAATGTAGGCAACCAAAATGGCGCAGACGCTGAGTGCATCCTCGAAGGATGAAATGATGGCACCCGTAAACGTCGCACTGATCATCAGAAGGAGCAGCCAGGGGATTCTCTTCTTGTAAGTCTCCCAAACGCTGGTCCTCATGTAAGGCTTGTCGCTCGGCACGATTGCAGCCATCTTTTCCATATCCTCCGTGGCCTCTTCTTCCATGATGTCCACGATATCATCGACGGTGATAATGCCTACGAGCCGGTTCTCATTATCCACGACGGGCATGGTCGTAAAGTCGTATTTTTTGAATTGATTTGCTACTTCCTCCTGATCCATCATGGTATTGAGGGCGATGACGTTCTCATGCATGATGTCGCCGATGATCTCATAATCATCGGAAAGCAGCAGATATCTCAAAGCTACGGTACCCTTTAGGTGTCTTCCGGCATCCAACACGTAACAAACGTTGATGGTCTCGGAATCCACGCCAACCTTGCGGATCCTCTCGATGGAATCCGCAACGGTCAGATTTTCCTTCAGGTCCACGTACTCCACCGTCATGATGCTGCCGGCGGAATCCTCCGGATACCGCAACAGGTGATTGATGTCCCTTCGCGTCTCCGGGCTGGCATTTGCCAAGAGTTTTTTTACAATATTTGCGGGCATTTCCTCCATCAGGTCAGCAGCATCATCGGCCATCAGGTTATCGATGATGTTCGCTGCTTCCTTTTCTGACATGGAGGTGATAATCTTCTGCTGGATGTCAACGTCCAGATAGGAGAACACGTCCGCCGCAAGGTCTTTCGGAAGGATCCGGAAAACCTTCAGCATGTTTTCCTCTTCCTCGAGTCCTTCCATCCACGCTGCGATGTCCGCCTCGTTCATTTCAGCCAAATGCTGTCTGAGCTTGGTATACTGCTTGGATTCCAGCAGTTCCATGAGCTCGTCAAATTCGTTCATCTCTTCCATGGCTCTCTCCTCCTTATGAGGCACCGCATCAAAGCCTCACCCCGGAAGAGACGCGGTTACGATCTCTATAGGGACGTGGCGATGAGCGCTGCCGTGATTTTTATGAAGTTCGTACTTCGGGGAACGGAATCCGTACTTCGACTATCTCCTGACACGTTCACCACCATCCTTTCCTTTGAATTCTCAAACATTTTAATCTTATTTCAAATAAACGTCAACGAGCTATTTCTTCACGTAAGGCATGGTAAAGACAACGCCTGCAAAATCGTCAACCACGACCAGCCCGCCCTTGTAAGGCGCCAGGGAAACGGGTGCAACGGGCCACGTACTGTCATTCGTGCAGTTCAAAAGCGTCTTTACTTCGCCGTCCTTGATCACGCGGATTGCGGAATTTCCCGTGTCAGCCACGTAAACGCATCCGTCCTCGCCAACGGTCACGCCCTGAGGATTCTGGAAGCAGCTCTCCTCCGCCGTACCATCCTTAAAGCCTTCCCTGCTGCCTGCAAACACTCTGATCAGACCTTTTTCGATAACGCAGATCCTGTGATTTCCGGTATCTGCAACGTACAGAACGCCATTTGACCAGCATACGCCGCAAGGTGCGTTGAATCCGTCAGCCAACGGCGTCAGGATACCCTTGGTATCCATCTTGTATACCATGTCCGCCCCCGCATCCGCAATGTAAAGGTTTCCCTCGTCATCAGACGCAAGACCCATGGGATTTACAAGCGTTCTCTCGCTGTTCTTATAAGCGGCGGTGCGAACCAGCTCGCCGTCAAAATAACGGATCACGCGGTTTGTGCTGTCGCAGACCGCCCAGCCGTTCAAATATCTGGTAATACCCCAAGGCTTTTCAAAACGGGCTTCCTCCAGCTTTGCGTCATGATATCCGCCAAGAGGCTCGCCGTATTCATCATCCGGGCCGGTCTTTCCCGCAAGCACGGTTGCCTTTCCGCCCTTGATCTCCCAAATGACTTTACTGTATTCATCCGTGACCAGAAGCGTGTCTTCATCCATCACTGCAACGCCTGCAAGCGATCCCTGCACGCCCGTCAAAAGCTCCACCTTCTTGCGTACGTTCTTGTCCTCGTCAGGCTTTTGCGCCGCGGGTACGGTCACCGTCTTTTGCTCCGGTACCGTTCTGTTCTTCTTGCCGCCCCATACGATCACGCCGATCACCAACAGGATGAGCGCGAAAATGCCGCCTGCAACACCGTATACGATTCTCTTATCCACTTGTTCCAGTTTTTCCCAGTCGATTTTCATGTCAGGCACCTTCCTTTATCCCGTCTAGGGTGAATATTTCAAAGCCGTCTGCCTTACCTTTTAGTTTGATGCTCGTTCCGAGAGAGGTTGCCAGGATTCTGTCACCCAGCGCATCCACAACGGCACGACTGATATAAACGCATCCGCCGGGAGCATTGGCCTCTAGTCTTGCAGCCGTGTTGACCGTGTCGCCGATGGCCGTGTAATCCATTCGCATGCTCGCGCCAATGTTGCCGACGACGGCCTTTCCGCAGTGCACGCCCACGCCAAACGCGACCGTTCTGCCATATTTCTCCTGAAGCTCCTTTGCCAGCTCTTCAGAGCCCTTCACCATATCCAGCGCCGCCTTGCAGGCATTCATCACGTAATCCTCCTGTGGCAATGGCGCATTCCAGATTGCCATGGTACAGTCTCCTACGAACTTATCCAGCGTTCCGTGATTGTCCATGACGCATTTTGTCGTGAGTGTCAGATATTGATTTAAGATCTCCACGACCTCCGTCGCCGGCAAGGCCTCGCTCATCGTGGTAAATCCACGGATGTCCACAAATAGCGCCGCGATGTCCGTCAGCTTTCCGCCCAGTCCCAGGGAATCCGTTCCTTCCCGGAGCAATTCATTGATGACCGAAGGGTCTACGTAACGCTTGAAGGTGCTTGTCACCTTATGCTTTGCAAGAGATGCCTGCACATAGTTGATGGCCACAAAGGCAATAAACAGAACCGTTGTCGCCAGTGGGATCCACAAGGGCTCCAGTAAAATGCCGGCTCCCCCAAGCAGCTTACATAAGATCAGCCATCCGCCTGAGAAACCAATCCACCAAGTCAGTGACCAGCGTACCTTTCTGTCCCACAGAAACCAAACGGATACAACTGACAGCACGAATAACAATGCAAGCTGCCACCACGTAGGACTGGCCTTCTGGTATTTGCCATCCAAAAGGGACTGAATGACGTTCGCCTGAACTTCAATGCCATACATGCCCGCCGCATGCTCTATGGAGGTAAAATATTTATCATCTCCGGCAACGTACGGGCCGATCAATATAATGCTATTCTCATCAAAAGACGTGCCATCCACGTCTCCGTTATATAAATCCGCAATGGAACATTCGTAAAACCCGCCTGGCATTACGGAATAGGGAATGTAAAAGAATCCGCTTTTCTCCCCCGCGGGCGGTTGTTTCCCCGGAGTAATCCCCGCTGCCTTACAATACTGCTCGTAGATCACCCAACCAAACAATTCCAAGTGGTCGTCCTCTCTGGGATCCACCCAGAGAAGTCCTTTCCTGAGGATTCCGTCCTTGTCCTCCATGGCATTAATGTGTCCTTGACGGGTTACCTCGCGCAATTTTTCAAACACGCGGTCATAACCGTTTATGTTCCTTCTTTTCAGGAAGAAGTCATCCCCCTCTGCTACCGTCTGATCCGTAAAATTGACGGCCTCCGCCACCACCACGTTTCCATATTCCGCAGCAGCCTGAACCAATGCGTCATTGGCTTCCGGATCCGTCTCACCGATAAAGATTACGTCGATGCCGATCACGGCAGGCCGATTATTCGGATCAATATTCAGATTTCGGATCGCCTTTGCGTATACCTCCCGGCTCCAGGGCATGGGACCAAACTGCTCATAAGCCTTTTGATCCATGCCCACGACGTGAATGATTCCGTCGTGGGCTTTTTCCTTGCTGTAGAGCCAGTCAGACAGCTTTCGGTCCAGTAAAAACAAAGCACCGGAGCCTGCAATCCAGGTAAGGATTGCCGCGATCAGGAGGGAAACGATAAGTTTTTTCCAAAAGGAAGCATTACCAAGTCCTCTTGTATGCAAGATTCTTCACCCCCTGCCACTATTCATCTGCTCCGCAAACCGTACATTTGCCATTCACAAAATGATGATCTCCAGTCGGAGGTACGCTTCTGCCCCAATCCAGCGTTTCATTACACCTTGAGCAGTATCTGCGAGCGCGGTATCCCATGTCGCCACAAGTGGGCGGTGAATCCGTCCCGTCAATCACTTCAACGTGTCCTAAAGCGGGAATCGTATCCCTTCCCATGTCCGTATGACAAACGGAACACCAATAATCCTGATATCCAGCCTCCGTACAGTCTGGCTCCTTATAGTGAATTGCCGTGTCGTTGGCTCTCGCTACCCTTACGTGTCCCTTTGCAGGTATCTGCGTCGTTTTTACCAGTCCGCACGTAGAACACATCTGGTCGTCCCAGCCATCTGCCGTACAAGTCGGATCCCCGTGCGCCGGCCGTGCTGCTCCGTTGCTGGCAACCATCGTATGCTGCGCCGGGATCGTCTGCTGGGCAACCGTTGTCGCTCCGCACCTGCTGCACTTCTTGCCTTCCGTCAGACCGTTTACAAGCTGCGTCTGCGTGTGAACCGGCGCCACGCCTGCCAGCGTCACGTCGTTCAGATGTCCCAGCGCCGGCGTGTCACCGCATCCGTCCAGGATCGTTCCGCAAGTGGAGCACCTGTGGCCCGAATCCGTTCCGCCCCTCGTACAGGTCGCCGCCGTTCCGTTTACGTATTCGGAAGTGTGTCCCTTCGCCGGGATCACTTCCTGCGCCTTGATCACCTTCTTGCAGACAGAACACGTGATTCCTTCCGTAAGTCCCGACTTCGTGCAGCTTGCCGCCACCGCCTTCGCCTTCACTTCCTTGTGCTTCTCCGTCGCCGGCACCACTTCCTGCGCAACCAGGATCTCGTTACATACCGAGCAGTGACTTCCTTCCGTAAGCCCCGTAGCCCCGCAGGTCGCCTTTACGGCCTTGTCCTTCACGACGGTATGTCCCTTTGCCTTCACAGGCTTTTGCGGAACCAGAATCTCCCCGCAGATTGAGCAGTGGCTTCCCTCCGTCAGCCCGTCCTCCGTGCAGGTCGGCTCCACCGCCGGATCCATTTCCTCCACGTGCTCGTGCGCAAGCTCCGCTTCCACGATCGTTCCGTTGTTGATGAACTTACCGTTGTCTATGTTGCTGAGCACCCCACCCAGGTACAGCGCCCCGTTGTTCGTTATCGTTCCGTAATTGTCTATGCTTCCCTCGCTGCCAAACGCCGTCTTCCCGTTCAGGTTCAGGTCCTTTCCGTCGGGCACCGTCAGTACCTCGCCCGTCTTGGCCACGCTTTTCATGCTCCAGGACACCGCCGCAAGCTTCTCAAGCCCTGACTGCCCGTCGCCAAACACGAACGTTCCGTTCACGATGACCTTCTGGAACTTCCCGTCGTCAAGCGCTTCCTGCACCTGCGCCAGCGTCGGATCCGTCAGTTCGCACACCTTTGGCATCGAGTCAGAGTCAAACATCTCGTCCTTCGCGGCCTGCAGTCCGTTCCACTCCGACACCGACCCGTAGAGCATTCCAAGGCGCTTCTCCATTCGCTGCCTGTCCCTGGTCACCGCTTCCTGGTACATTCCCGTCAGCGTTGAACTGGAGATTCCTCCCGCCGACACCAGCCTCGTCTGAAGCTTCGTGTCCGCGCTCACTTCCTCGATCACGAACGCCGGCACTTCCTCCTCCGTGAACTTCTTCACGATGACGTCCACCCGGTCGTTCTTCTTTTCCTTCTCCGCGAACACCGCAGAAGTCGCCATCTCGCCCGCCTTCACCGTCGCGGTCTTTGTCGCTCCCGTCACGGGGTCGATCACCGTCACCGTCACCTCGCCGTCCAGGATGTAGATCTCCGTCGTGAAAAAGTCGATCACCCTCACGAACCCGGACGTTCCGCGGATTCCCGTCACCATCGTCGACGTGCGCACGTTCATGCTCTCGTCGTCCTCCAGGTGCTTGGCCACGTTAAAGAACATCTCGCCGGCCGAAAGGTACAGCGTTAAGTCCTTCGTCTCCTTTCGCACCTCCAGCGCCGAGTACTCGCTCAGCTTGGCCGCCTTGCTGTCGTCCAAGGTCAGGTACGCCTTTGCGCCTTCGTTCGTCGTCACCTTGTTACCGTTGTACAGGTGCATTCCCGCAACCGTCTTCACCGCGTTTCCGCTCTTGTTGGAAACGCCCACGTCTCCCTCCGTCTTCGAGAGCTCCACGCTGATGGCCGTCGTCTCGTAGCCCTTCTGCGCGCTCACGACGCCTTCCTGCGCCTGCGTCTCGTCACCGGTCGGTTCCGTCTTTCCTCCCTTGCCCGACGAGCACGCCGTCAACACACAGAGTACCATGGATGCAAGCAAAATCTTCCCCCAGTTCTTGCTCACTTCTTTATTCCTCCTCTTCCCAAGCATTGCTTTGTAAATATAATTCCAGGATCTCTCCGTCTAATTTTCCTTCTTTGACCATGCTGCGCAAGATTTCAAATGCCTTCTCACGCGGTATCGCCTTTCGATAAGGTCTGTCGCTGGCCGTCAGCGCATCGAATATGTCCAGGATCGTCAGAAGTCTTTCCTGGAAGGAAAGATCCTTTCCCGTCAGGTGTTGCGGGTATCCCGAGCCATTCACAAGCTCATGGTGATTGGACGCCCACTGCGTCACGTGACTGTATTCCTTGCTGAACCGGATCCTCTCCAACATCTTTCTGGTCAGCACCACGTGGCTCTCCATGATCTCGCGTTCCTTCGGCGTGAGCGTTCCCTTCCGGATGGAAAGTGTCTCCGTCTCATTCGCCGTCAGCCAGCTCTTCGTGATGCCGTCCCTGTCAACGTATTTCCTGCGCGAGATCGCCTGGATCTCAGCAAGGAGTTCGTCAGAAAGGTACCCCGCACTGTTGGCACTTTTTATTGTTTCAAGTCCCTCATGCAAATCCTGCTTCGTCTTTTCATATTCTTCCCCAGGGATTTCTCCGCGCAGATAACTGATTTCCGAAAGAAGTTCGATCAGTTCAAACCTCTGGCAAATGGCATCCTCGAAGCCTTCGATTCTGGAAGCCTTATCCATCACGGAAAGCGCGATTCCAAGCTTTCCGACGTCATGCAGCCAGACCGCCATCAAAAATTCTCGCTCTTCCTGCGGCGTCATCGCCTTGTCCGGTGCATGCTTCCTAAGCCACGCCAAAAAATTCCTGCCGTACCTCGCCATGTTTCTCGTATGGTTCGCGTTGTACGGGCTTCTCGCGTCGATGGCCGTTGAGAGCACCTGTACCATGGATTCCAAAAGGCTTGTGATCTCACGACTGTAATTTAAGTTTGTGAGACGGATGGCCGCCTGCGACGCAAGGGATTGGATCACCTGCTCACAGTCCTTTGGGAACGGCATAACGTTCCCCTTCTCATCCTTTGCATTTAGGAGCTGCAGCACGCCAATGGTGTCTCCCTTGTCATCCAGCATGGGAATCACCAGCATGGACTGCGTGCGGTAACCCGTCATCTCATCATATCTTCTCGGTCCCGAAAAATCGAAGCGCTGGTCCTCGTAAACGTCTGCCACGCTGATCAGCATCTTGTCCATCGCCGCCCTCGCACAAACGTTGGTCTCGCGAAGCTCCACGGGCGGGAGCTCAATCTTCTGCCCGTGACCGCCGCGGTCTATTCCAAGGGAAATCGTTATCATGATGTGAAAGGACAAGGCGCCGTCTTCCAGAATATACAAGGTTCCGCCGTCGCAATCGGTCAGATCCATCGCCACGTCCACGATTTCCCGCATCAGACTGTCACTGTCCGCGTTCGCCGAGAGTGCTATGCCTATATTCAGTAGTCTCTCTATTTCCATGGTATTCATGGTACTCATATATATCGGATCTCTCCCTGTCTTCCAAAACTGCAATTCGGATATCTGTCCTTTACGTTCTGCTCCAATGCATCCAACTGGGCGTCCGTGGATGAGGGATCAAAATGTACCAGAACCGTATGCTTTGCGCCGCACTTCTGCCCAAGGCTTGCCCCCTGACGCTGCGTGCTGTGCCCCCAGCCACGCTTTTCCTCCGCATCCTCGTCCGTCAGCTGACCGTCGAAAAAGAGAAGGTCGCAGTCCTTTGCGAATGCCAAAAGATCTCTTTCCGCCTGCTCCGTAAGTTCACTGTCCACGGCGTAAACAAGGCTGTGCTTTCCGTCCGACAGTTTATAGTGCGTTACGCCGCCCGGATGGTTTCCCGCAAGGACGTCAACGGTGACGTCGCCTATGCGGAATGACCCCCTGACGGAAACATATTCCAGGCCCTTGGAGACGTCTTCCAAATGAACGGGCCAAAAGGGCGGTCCGTACAGGGCATGCAGTATTTCCTGACACGACATCCCTTCGTGGTCTGCCATGTAAAGCTTCATTTTCTTTGACGGATCAGCAAGTGCAGGCCATTTGCAAAGGCCAAGCAGATGATCCAGATGCGGATGCCCGATCAGCATGTGATTCTCTGCGCCGGCTTCCGCGTACATGATCCCGCTTCCCGCATCCAGAAAGATCACGGTCTCCCCAATCTGAACGCGGATGCTGAGCGTGTCACTGCCGAATTCCTGATATTCCTTGGGCGTGACGGCCATGGAGCCGCGCACTCCCAACAGTTCAATTTTCCAACAATCTTTCCCTTCCGTTTCCATGTCCCCCATCAACCTTTTCCTTATTTCTTTCGTCTGTCATGCCGTACTGTTTTAGCCTTATGTCTCTTCCTTCCGGACAAATTCCGTTTCTCCAAGCTTTTCCACCTTGACGCGGGCGGCCGTCGCTTCCGTCAGCTCTTTTTGAAAGCTCTCCGCATCCTCCTTTGCAAGGAGTACCTTCAGCCGGACTTTTTCGGCATATTCGCTCTCCGCCGGCTGCACGCCGCGATTGCCAAGCAGATACAGCACCTTTCCCACGTCGTTGTATTCCGCTTCCAGCAAAAGCTCCGTTCCCTGCCGCATCACGCCGACTTCACAGGCTGCCAGGCCTTCCTTGACTGCCTGCGTATAGGCACGGACCAAACCGCCGGTTCCCAGAAGAACGCCCCCAAAGTATCTGGTGACGACCACTGCCACGTTGCGGATCCCAGAGCCGAGAAGCACCTCCAGCATGGGCCTTCCCGCCGTTCCCGACGGTTCCCCGTCATCGCTGCATCTCGTCAGTTCTCCCCTGCTTCCAATGCAAAAGGCAGAACAATTATGCCTTGCATCCCAGTACTTCTTTTTCATCTCTTCAATGAAGGAGACTGCCTCTTCCTCCGTCTGGCAGCTTCTCACCGTTGCAATAAAACGGGATTTCTTTTCTTCGTATTCCCCCTGTCCCCCGGACAAAAGGACGCGATAGGACGAGTTTCCAGCGTCTGCCACGTATCGTTTCCTCCAAAAGCACATAATATCCCAAAATACAATCATTCTTATCATACCACAAACAATTATTTTTGTGAAGTCAAGGCACGCGGAAAAGCTTAACTTTTTCTTAAGGTTAAATAAGTGCTTTCCATTTTCTGATTTTTTTGGTATACTATAGCAGATAATGGACTTTTATCCATTCAGAAAGGACAAGCTTATGAATTATGGCAGAAGTGGGGTTCGCGAGATCCAAAGATCGCTGAATTCCAAAACAAATAAACTATGGCACTCCATGCTGATCATGATTCTATGGGCAGGCATTCTCGTCTCCATCGCCCTTATTGTCTTCGGAGGAGAGCTTGCTACCGGCCTGTTTAAGGCAATTTTGGAGGATACGCCGCGCGTATATCTGGATGACATCATCGCCTCCGGTCAGGCTACCATTGTATACGATGCAGAAGGGAACGCGATCGACAGCTACATTTCCATGAACTCGAACAGAATCCAGGTCGGCTGGGACAAGATCCCGAAGCACCTCGGGCAAGCCTTTGTCGCCTGCGAGGATGAGCGTTTCTATCAGAACAACGGCATTGATTACATCGCGATTGGCCGTTCCGGTTTCCAGTACGTAAAATCCGGATTCCGCCAGACGCAGGGCGGCAGTACCATCACTCAGCAGCTCTTAAAGAATACGGTATTCACCACTTGGACGGAGGAAGGTCACAATCTGGTCAAGAAAATCAAGCGTAAGATTCAGGAACAGTATCTTGCGCTGGAAGCTACCAGAAGATTCACCAAGGACGAGATCCTGCTCCGCTACATGAACGCAATTAACTTGGGACAGGGCACGCTTGGCGTGGAATCTGCGTCTCTCCGTTATTTTGGAAAGCACTGCGCTGAACTTACCATTTCCGAGGCGGCCGTAATCGCCGTGATCACCCAGAACCCTACCGGTTACAATCCCATCAGCCATCCGGACAACAACGCAAGAAGACGTAAAAACTGTCTGGACAAAATGAAGGAGCTTGGCTTTATCACGGAGGATCAGTATACCGAGGCAATCGAGGACACCAACGCCGTTTACGATCGAATCGGCCTTTACAATACGGCACGCCTTGTCAACTCCTCCTCCACCGCGTCCTATTTTTCCGACGCCGTGTACGAGCAGGTGTTTGATGACCTTGTGGAAGCCGGGTATACCGCCAGCGTGGCAGAGACCATGTTGACCAGCGGCGGACTTCGGATCGAATCCACTTTGGATCCCACGATCCAGAGAATCTGTGACGAAGAGGCGGCTAATCCCAAGAATTATCCCGCGCAGACGGACTGGTACCTAAACTACGCTCTCACCGTGAAGCTGGATGCCGTTTCCAAAAAGAACTTCAGTAAGGAAAACATGGCCAACTGGTTTAAGAGCCATAAGGACAAGGATTTCAACCTGATCTTTAAGTCTCAGGAAGATGCATACTTGGCAATCGAGGAATACAGAACTGCAATGCTGGAAGAACTAAACGTTGAGGATGATCCCGAAAACTACGAGGAAAGCATCAACATGACTCCTCAACCTCAGGTAGCATTTGTCGTAAGTGATCCCAAAACCGGTTACGTCGTGGCCGTGGTAGGCGGACGCGGTACCAAGGCGGGAAGACGTACCCTCAACCGTGCCGTATCCTCAACTCGTTCTCCTGGTTCCACGTTCAAGGTATTGGCGTCCTTTGCCCCCGCACTGGACTGCTGCGGCATGACCTTGGGAACCGTTTACAATGACGCGGCATTCAATTACAGTAATGGTACACCGGTTAGCAACTGGTACGGACGAAATACTTACTGGGGCATCTGCTCTCTCCGCGATGCGATCCGTGAATCGCTGAACATCGTGGCAGTAAAGAACTTGACCGTAATCACGCCTCAGCTGGGATTTGACTACTTGATCAATTTCGGATTTACGACTTTGGAGCCCGGAAATTATTACGGCAGCGAGTGGAAGACCGACATCATCCAGCCTTTGGCCCTGGGCGGCATCACCCGCGGCGTATCGCCCTTCGAGTTGAATGCGGCTTACGCAGCCATCGAGAATCAGGGTGCTTACGTTACGCCCAAGCTTTACTCCCGCGTGACTGACTCCGAAGGCAACGTCATCCTGGACAACATTAATCCCAAGAGCCGCCAGGTGCTCAAGGAGACCACCGCTTACCTTTTGACGGACGCCATGAAGGACGTTATCAATAAGGGAACGGCGACCATGTGTAAGCTTCCTAACATGAACGCAGCCGGAAAGACCGGTACCACGACCAAGACCCATGACGTATGGTTTGCAGGCTTCACACCTTATTACTCCTGTACCGTATGGACTGGCTATGACAACAACATCGCCATGGTAACCTCCGGTACGAACAAGCAGTCCGACATCTCCAAGACAATCTGGAAGGCCGTTATGACCAGAATCCATGAGGATCTTCCCAATCAGGAGTTCACCGTTCCGAACGGCATCGTAAAATGCAAGATCTGTTCCAAGTCCGGTCTGCTTCCGAGAGAAGGCCTTTGCGACGCCGCAGGTTGCGTGATAACTGAACTCTACGCCCAGGGAACGCAGCCCACGGAATACTGTAACATCCATTACGAAGGTGATATTTGTGCGTATGATAACCTGATCGCCTGCGATGAGTGTCCGTTTAAGTATCACGGATATGCTGAGCTTCCTCTGGTAGAAGACCCCTCTCTGACGAAGGGATCCACCAGGATCGTAAAAACGCCTGAAGGCGGTCAGACGCTTGTAACGCCGCCTACCACCAATCGCTGTCAGCACGACGCGAATTTCTTCAAGCAACCGAATGCGTCTGCAATCATCCAAGAGCAGCAGATCATCCTGCAACAGAGGATTGCTGCCGCAAACGCAGGACAATAACGCAAAATTGGGTCAAGGGGACGTGTCACCAGACACGTCCCCTTGACCCAATTTTATCTACTGCATACTTCAGTTTGCCTTTGTTTTCTTTCGAATGGCCTTGATCTGTTTATTCAAATCGGCGATCGCCTTCTTGGCATTTGCAATGGCAACGCACTGTTTGCTAAAGCGTTCCGCTTCCGTCTGCTTTCCCACTTCAACGCCCAGTTCCTCCGGGCAGGGCGCTTCGCCGTTCTCTTCCGCCTCCACGCGTTCCTCATACTGTGCGAACACCATTTGGCCGATCTCAAGCTGATTCTTTTTGATCACTTCTTCACAGGTGCTGATCTGCATCTTTAATCTCGAGATTTCCGCGAAATCCTTTGCGCTCTCCTGCACCTTGCGCTTTGTCTTTACAATCGTCGCTTTTACGGTCTCAAACCGCTCCATAACCCCATCCACTCCTTTCCATGGTCATTTGTTAACCCCAATCCTAGATTTATTGTACCTTTTTTTGCAAAAACCTTCAAGTATTTCATTGCACTTTTATCAGGAACTGTGCTATACTGAAGCTAGTTTTAGGAGGTACGCGACATGATGCAACAGCCCATCTATACCAGCTTAAAAGTAAACAATGAGATTGAACTGTGCGAGGTGAATGACGAAGAATGCAAGAAACTGATTGAAAAAGCATTCCTTCAGAACCGCATCTCCTACTACGTGCGCTGGACGAAAGCCTCCTTTTTCTCCAAGCGTCAAAATTGCATTATCTGCGTAAACGACAATTCCAAGGAAGCGGCGGAAGAAATCGTGCGCTCCATTTGCGACGAGGCCGGCTATCAGGTGAAATTCCTGCTCCGCCAATCCCAGAACAATTATCTGTAAGGACACACTGTCCGCAAGAAAATCCTGTCCGTACGTAAACCTTCTGAGGGAACCCTCTGAGGAAAAAATAAACCTCTTGGTCTCACGTGACCAAGAGGTTTTCTTATTTCATCACAGACTTTGACAGCCGGACAATTCTGGCATTTTTTACTCCGCCGCAATACGCTTAGTCCTTAGACGAAATAAAAAAGTGCAATAAACACGACCGCAACGGCAAGGAATATGAGTCCCGTTACCAAAAGGAAGCCGTACCCTTTTGCTTTGCCATATTTCTCACGGCGTCTCGCCACGTACTCGGCGTAAGTCTCATCCTTGCCGTTTCTCGCGCCAGGAATCAGCGCCTGGAACACGTGACTTAAACCATAGGAAAAGCCATCCATGGCGCCTAGGGAAGAAGCCCAGACAAGTGCGCCAAACATGGTAAACAGTAGCCCCGGGATTGTGGCGGCGTCTGACAGCATGCGAAAGTTTTCGGTTGCCTCCGCTGCAGGGAACTCCCGGGTGAACAAATAAAGACAAAAGAGAACTCCTCCCGCAAGGAAGGAAGCAACGTATTTTATCGGCTTACTTTTCATAGGTTGAATTCTTTCCTGTAACGATTTTCCTCTTCATCATTGCAGTATACAAAGTGACCTGGAACAATCTCGCGCATGGTGGGACCCTGCACGCTGTAATCGTGTTCCTTCAGCTTGTTGTATACCAAACGCTTACGGTTCTTCTCAGAATCAGGATCAGGAAGCGGAATCGCGGAAAGCAACGACCTTGTGTAAGGATGCATGGGACGAGCAAACAGTTCGTCTGAGCTGGCAAGTTCCACCATCTTTCCATAGTACATTACGCCAATCCGGTCAGAGAAATACTTCACGACCGAGAGATCATGAGCGATGAACATGATCGTGATGCCATACTCTCTCCGCAAGTCATTTAACAGGTTGATTACCTGCGCCTGAATGGACACGTCAAGCGCTGACACGGGTTCGTCCGCGATGATCATTTCAGGACGCATGATGACGGATCTCGCGATGCCAATACGTTGACGCTGACCGCCGGAGAACTCATGCGGGTAACGACCGGCATGCTCGCGCACAAGCCCTACCTTCTCGAGCGCTTCATACACTCTCTCGTCAATCACCTTTTTGTCCTTCTCACCTTTGATGATCAGCCCTTCGGCAATGATTTCGCGAACTGTCATGCGGGGGTCAAGGGAAGCAATCGGATCCTGGAAGATCATCTGGATCTTGTCTACAACCTTCTCTTTTTTCTGAACCCGCTTTGCTTCCTTGAGTTCTTCGCGATGCTTTTCCAGTTCCTTCTTCAGCACTTCCTTCTCGCTCTCGGAGGCGGTTTTTAATTTTTCACGCGCTTCCTTAATCGCAAGTCTGTGAGACATGGTACCTGCCGCAACGTGCTTCCCTTCAAGATAAATGTCGCCGGAAGTAATGTCATAGATCTTAATGATGGATCGTCCCGTTGTGGTCTTGCCGCAGCCGGACTCTCCCACGAGGCCGAAAACCTCACCCTTATATACCGAAAAGCTGACGTCATCGACAGCCTTGTTCCTGCCAAAATACTGACACAGATGCTCTACGCGGAGCAATTCCTCACCAGTCTTAATCTCAGACATGAGCTTCACCTCCGTTGTTATTCTTGGCCTTCATGCGTGCAATCCTGTTGCGGATGGTCTCAGGAGTCTCAAGCTTGGGAGCATCCGGATGAAGCAGCCAGGTTGCCGCCTTATGCGTCTCCGAAATCTCAAACATAGGCGGTTGCATCTCAAAGTCAATCTGCATCGCATATTTATTACGCTCAGCAAATGCGTCCCCAACGGGAGGATAGATCATGTTGGGCGGAGTACCGGGAATCGACTCGAGCTTTTCCTTGGTGTCAAGATCAGGCATGGAGGATAGCAATGCCCAGGTATAGGGATGCCTCGGATCATAGAAAATATCACTCGCACTACCCTGCTCAACAATCTTACCCGCGTACATCACGGCAATGTCATCCGCCATGTTGGCAACCACGCCAAGGTCATGGGTGATGAAAATGATCGAAAGGTTACGAGATCTCTTCAGGTCATTGATCAGCTCCAAAATCTGTGCCTGGATCGTAACGTCCAGTGCGGTGGTCGGCTCATCACAGATCAGAATCTCAGGATCTGCCGTAAGCGCAATTGCAATTACGATACGCTGTCTCATACCGCCGGAGAACTCGAAGGGATACTGATTATAACGCATTCTAGGCTCAGAAATGCCAACCTCTTCCATCAGCTTAATGGCATTCTCCTTTGCCATGGAACGTGTAATCTTATAAACAACCTTAGAAGCGCGATCCTTCAAGAAGTCCACCAGCTCAAGACTGCGCTCCTGAAAGTCAATGGAATCGTAACCCGCTTCTGCCTTTTCATAGTTTTCTGTCAGACCACAGATAACATGGCGCATGTTCTCTTTTAACAGGTCAAGATCAACAATATTGGCGGGAACAACCTTCCAGTCCACCTTCTTGCCTCTTGCCTTGGCTCTTTCCAACTTTCCGTTGTCCTTATCAAAGCGCTTCTGCTCCTTAGGATTTTCCTTTTCGAAACGGAAATAGCGGCTTACTGCGTCATTGATACTGGTGACAAAGGTATAGGCTCTATTGTCCTTCTTAATCTCCAACGGATCAATACCAGCCTGAACAGCCTTGATCATTACCTTTGCACGATCCATGGCCCCTTTTTGTTCAATGGCTCCTTCAAAGTAAGGCAGTTCCTTCTTTAAGACTTCCACCGCCTCTTTTTTCTTTGCAAGATACTTGTCACTGCTAAACTTCAAAGCCTTTTCCGTAATCTGAAGGAATTCAAGCATAAAGTTCTCATTCAGGTAAGTAAGCGCCTTTTCGTTCAGCTCTGCAACGGGAATTGCAAAAATATCCTCGGATGGATTCTTCAACGCATAGTAACCAATACGGAAGAAATTTGGCTTTGTCTGTTCCAGCATTTCGGATAAAATGGTCTCAAGCCCCGTTAATGCCTTCTTTAAATCTGCACTAAGGTGGTTGTCATCCTGCACGGGCTTGTAGGAAGGAAGAGCCTCCTCTACTCGCTTTGCAGCGTCTTCAAGACGCTTTTTGTATTCGCGCACGAAGAACTCGCTCTTAAACTTTTCGGATTTCTTCAAAATATCACGCACAAGAGACTTCACGTTCTGTTTCTGATTTTTCTCTGCCTTAAACAAAAGATCCTTCAAATGAGCAAGACAATCCTCGCAGATGTCAAAATCAACGTTATAAGCATGTTCATGCTTATTCGCCTTAATGCAGAAATCATCAAAGGTCGAACACAGTTCCTTAGCCTTAGCCTCGTCTGCAGCACCAGACTCAATCATGGCACTTTTGAGTAAAGCCAGGGTATGATTAAACTGCTTGCGGGCATCCTTGCGGTTTGCCTTGTTTTTCAACAGGGTCGCCTCCGTGATCTGACCTCCGATCTTAACAATCGGATTCAGGGACGAAAGGGGATCCTGGAAGATCATGGAGATCTTGTCTCCTCGGATCGTATGCATCTGATCCTCACCGATTTTCAAAAGATCCATGCCGTCATACAGGATCTCACCGCCCTCAATGATGGAGTTGCCTGCGAGAATCCCTAAAATGGCTTTACTTGTAACAGACTTTCCGGAACCGGATTCGCCCACGATTGCAAGAGTCTTTCCCTTTTCCAGATCGAAGGAGATGTCACGCACCGCTCGAAGGATCCCGGAATTCGTCCGAAATGATATCTTTAGATTTTTGACTTCCAGTATTTTATCCATGTTCTATTCTCCGGTTTCACCTAAATTATTCCGTTCCGCGAAGCGCAGGATTGAATGCATCTCTCAGTCCGTTGCCAAACAGGTTAAAGCAGATCATAAGAAGCGACAACATCATTGCCGGGAAGAACATCAGGTGTGGATAGTTCGTCCAGATTGTAGCTGCATCCGAAAGAAGGGTTCCCAGACTCGTCTGCTGTGAACTTCCGAGCTTCACGATGCCGAGGTAGGAAAGCATGCTCTCGTAGTTGATCGTCCCCGGGATAATAAGCGCGGCGGACGTAATAATCGTACCAAGGGCGTTCGGAAAGATGTGCTTCCAAATGATTCTCCGGTCTTTCGCTCCCAACGTTCTGGCCGCCATAATATATTCCTGATTCTTAAAGCGATAAAACTGTGTTCGCACAAGAGCGGCAATGCCAATCCATCCCGTCGTAAAATATGCAAACAAAAGACTTGGTACCGGTCCAACCTTCTTTGCCAAATGGATCTGGAAAAGCGATGCCACCACGATGAAGGGTATGCCGCTGAGAATATCCGAAATACGCTCCATAATCAGGTCTATCCACCCGCCGTAATATCCTTCCGTAGAACCATAAAACGCACCAATCATAAAATTCACCACGGATACGCATATGGCAATAAAAAGGCTTAATTTGATGCCGCTGGCAAGACGAAGCATCAGGTCGCGCCCCTGTGCGTCGGTCCCCATGAAATAATTGGGTTCCTCACCGTACAGATATTCATAGTAATTGACGTAGAGAACGCGAATTTTGTACTGCGCGGTATCCACGTCGCCTCCGCCGGTATATTCATAGTAAATGGGATTCCCGTCTGCGTCACGCTTATAATTATCAAGCAAAACAAACGCGGGATCATACTCTTTGACCTTAATGAGTTTTGTGCCCTTTGCATTATACGTCAAGGGATTCCCTTTTGCATCCGACTTATACCAGAAATTGGCATCCGTTGCGTCCATGCAATATTCATTGCTCTCAACGAGGGGATAAAGAACGTGCTTACCGTGTTCCTTCTCCCATGCGAGAATGTTTTCAAGTTCTGACTGCTCAATGCTCTTATAGATAAATCCAACTTCAAGATACGTCTCAATATCCGCGGTATACGTGGTTACCTCAGTCTTGTCGGCACCGATGGTGGTTACCGCGTTCGTTATCTCGAGAATGGGCATATAGTCGCTCTGCATTGCCGTCTCAAAGGAAATCTGCTCTTTGCCGGTATAATCTTCTGCGCCAACGCCGGTCGAGAGAGCTTTCATCAGGCTTCTCGCGGAAAACGAACGGCTCGTGCATCCGGTTTTATATCCCAGGTCCCGAAGGAAGGCGACCCGCGGCGGCTTCTTAGCGTAGGTAACCACCATGAAGGTCTGATCGTGACTCTTTACGCAAAACGGAGCAATAAACGAAAAGAGCACGACGCAGAGAATGATGACGGCCGCCACAACGGACGCACGGCTCTTTCGAAAACGGATCCATGCATCCTTAAAATATCCAATGGGCTTGTCTTCAAATTTCTTATCGTGAAGTCTCTCCGATTCGTTGACAAAACGAAACTTTGACGCATCTATTTTCTGGAATTCCGCACTCATCTTATCTCTCCCCCATTCTGATTCTGGGATCAATAAACCCATAACTCAAATCTACCACAATGCCTCCAGCCAGTCCGATAAACGTGTAGAAAATACAGTCTAACATAAACACGTCATAGTCAAAAGTATTGATGGCACGCATAAAGAGTTGTCCAACGCCGGGAACGGAAAAAATCTGCTCGATGATAAGCGAACCTCCCATGATGGCAAGCAGGCTGCCGATAATGGAAGGAAGTACCGGAACCATTGCATTCTTAAGTGCATGTCTTGCCGTTGCCTGCGCCTTGGTAAGTCCCTTGGTACGAGCCAAAAGCATATAGTCGGAAGTCAAAGTCTCCGTAAGTTCGGCTCTCAGGAAACGACAATGGTATGCAATCTCGCCAAAACTCAAAGCAAGGACGGGTGCGATCAGGGAATGAAACATTTTCCATGAAAAATAAGTGTTACCGGCGTCCGCCAGGGAATACATTTGAAGAGGCAGCCAGCCAAGCTTGAAATAGAAAATATATTGAACTAGAAATGCATATACGTAGCTAGGCACGGAAATGAACACAATGATCATCGTACTAATCAGGTTGTCCTGCCACTTGTTCTTTTTGATCGCGGCAAAGATACCGAGTGCAAGACCAATGGGCACGGAAAAAATAAGGGAATATACGTTGAGCAACACCGTGGGCAATAGACGGCTGACAAGCAGATCCCATGCAGGTTTGCGATATGCAATGTACCAGCTGGTACCAAAATCCCACTTGGTGATAATATTCTTCCAATAAATCCCATACTGAACAAGAAGGGGCTTATTGTATCCAAGCGCCTCCCACCTTGCCAAGATCAATTCCTGCTGGGATTTCTCCATGGGCAGTTCCCTTGGAAGAATTCTGATCAGCACAAAACAGATCGTCGTAATCACAAAAAGAACAAAAAACATCAGCGCAATACGCTTCAACACGTATTTAAACATTCGCATGGGACAACTTCCTCCGTCCAGATTCTGATAGTGACTAAACTATGCTTTTTCAATGGCCGTTTACCAAAACTGCCCTTGAAAAAATACAGTTTACGTCAACCCTTTAAACGCACACAAAGAGGGGCATCACACATGCCCCTCCATGCGCGTTTAATTTCGCATTATTCGTAGCTTAAGGAACCATTCTGGGACTTTACAAACTCAGCCCATTCAGCGTCATCATAATTGTAAGTCATAAGACTCAGACCACCGAAACCATACATAAGATTGTACTCGTCAGTGTAGTAGTTCACCTTATAGGAGATCATCTCACAGGTAGTCATGCTTGCAAGAGGGAAGCAATAATACTTTTTAATGAATTCCTCCTCCATGTCAGCAAGGATCTGAAGCTTCGTCTTCTGATCTGCAGTTGCATACTTGCCGGTACCTTCCATGCATCCGGACCATGCCTGCCAGGTCATGGTATCCTCAACGCCGTCTACCGTAAGAGTCAGAGTCTCAGTCGCGGGATCCCAGCAAGCTGCCTCGTGAAGTGCAGTGTAATCAGGATCGCAGTATACTCTGAAGTAGGTGTAAGGATAGAACGCTGCACCGCCCCATGCGCCGTAACCGATTGCGTATTCGCCCTGAGGAACTGCCTCATAACGCGAAGGGCTGGTGAGGTTTCCAAGAGGCTCAAAGGTCAGTTTGCCAAATCCGGAACCATCCAGTGCTGCATTTAAGTAATCCTGAAGCAGGGAAACCTGAGCTTCTGCATCGGAATCAAGTGCGCCTGCCATCCAAGCTACGCGAACGTGAATGTCACCGCCATTGTAAAGACCAGCATCAACCAGCTCCTTATATGCTTCTGCCATCAGTTTCTTAGCTTCGGTCAGGTTGTAACCATTGATGGAGTTGTATGCGTCATCCAGGGTTGCATATGCCTTGCCTGCGCCATATTCTACGCCATATACGTTACAGATCGCCTTCTTTGCAGGCTCAGAATTTCTGTAGCTTGAAGTAGGATCATTGTAGAAATCATAGTAGTAAAGGTTGTTCAGCATTGCATATGCAGGAATGAATCCAGCCGTCTTGCCGACCCATTCAGCACGGTCAACGCTCAGTGAAAATGCCTTGCGGAACTTTTCATTGCTAAATACTACGGAATTGGTGTTACCCTTTGACTTATCCATCTCCTTCAATGCGTCAACGTTGGTATTGAAGAAGAGACGCTCCGTATAGGTTTCGGGAGACTTGTACATCTTGTCGGAAAGGGAATAGGTGGAAAGGTCAGCACTGGAAGGAGTCCAGGAATCAAGGTCGCCCTTCAGGAATGCCTGCTTAGCCGCATCATCCGTCATAACGTCGATCACGATCTTGGTGGTCTGATACTGCTGTCTGATCTCGCCGTCAACCTTAACGGGAGTGTAGGAAATCAGTCCGCCCTTGCCGTCGTCTTCCCAGCCGTACCACTTTTCGTTACGGGTAAGAACAACCTGCTTGTCCTCCTGGAAGGATTCAAACTTCCAAACGCCGTAAGACATCGTGGTCTCCTTGGAGGTAGCATAACTGGAAGTGATCAGGTCGCCGTTCTTCTCCTTCAGCTTCTCATAGAGAGGCTTGTAAACCAAGAAGGAACCATCCAGCTGTCCGAGAACCATCAGGTTGTACTCGGTAGCTTCCTGACCAACGTAGCGAACGGTATAATCGTCAACCTTGTAGAAACCTACAACGTCGAAACTTGCACCCATGTCTGCGTTATCCTGCCAAATTACGGCATACTGCTCGTAACCGGTACCAACCTGGAAGTAAGCGCCGTACTCATCGTAAAGGCCTTTTCCAGAGAACTCATCATCACCTGCGCCGTCAGCGCTGTATGCGGTCTCATCGGTAATGCTTACGTACTGGGGAGCTGCGTTTCCATTTGCGTCAACATAGCCATCTGCGCCCCAGAAGCCATAACAGTCAATGAGTACCTCTCCTGCAGCAATTGCCTCATCCAGTGACGCATAGGTGCTGGCGTAGGGAACATAGTATCCTGCGGTCTTGGAATAAAAATACTTGCGTCCGCCTGCTACCGCATAATCGCCGTCATAATAGTTGTTTGCACGATAGTTCTTCATGTCGGGATCAAGCAGCTGCTGCATGGAATAAACATAGTCGTCAGCACTGATCTTGGTACCGTCCTCCCAGCAAATGGCAGGATTCAGCTTAATCTCATAAACATAGCCTTCCTTGATATCGGAAGCAGTCTTCCCGGCGGGAAGAGTACAGCCGTACTTCGTCAGGTCATCCTGATGTGCAGCCGTAACGTCATCAATGCTCGTCGCAGCCAGAAATACCTTCTGATACTCGCCCTCTTCGGCATTCTCTACCGTAGTGTCAACCCAGGGAGTAGCGAAATAACGTCTCATGGCATCATCAGCGCTGGTCTCCCAAGTATGGGGATTCCAGTTGTCAGAAAGTGCAGTCTGGTATACGTGATAGGTATACTCCTTAGGCTGCGTAACTTCGGTTGGATTACCGGTGGATGCACTTGATTCAGTGCCTGACTCGGTATTGGTTTCAGTTTCGTTTCCGGCGTTGGCGTTCGTACAACCCGCAAGAGTACTCATGGTAAGAGCCGACGCGAGCAACAAAGCCAAACCTTTGTAAAATTTTCTCATGCTTTTCCTCTCCTTGTTAGTGCTAATTGATTTAACACGGAATTTTCTTCAACAAAAACGAAAAAATTTGTTGAAGAAGTACTATATATTATAGTTTGGAAACTAAAAAAAGTCAACGGCTTACATAAGTTGTTTCAAAAGGTGCAAAAACGGCATCATTTAAGACAATTCCTACGCCAACATGGAAACTGAAAGCTCCCTTTTTGCAATCACTTTACGTGTTTTCCCCCTTGTTTTACCACGTCCTTCACCAAAAGTTTCCCATGTTCCGCCGTAAACCTTACGTCCCATCCTGCAAAGGTCATGCCATATACGTAATCCGGCTGCTTGTGATACGCGGCTCTTGGATCCTGAGCCAGCGTTGCCAGCACCGCCTTCCTCTTCTCCTCGGGGAATTTGTTTAACAATTCTTCCGGAAAGATCACCTCAATTCCATCTTCTTTGTGTTCCTCCCCGAATCCGCCTCTTGCCTGCAATACGGCGTCCGCATACGGCAGATACGGCTTTACGTCGTAAATGGGCGTGCCGTCCATGAGATCTGCGCCCGACACCAAGAGCTTGGGCGCGTCCGCTCCCTCCGTTACAATTTCCAAAAGCTTCACGCAGGAAAGGCCGATGGGATTCGGCCGGAATGGCGATCTCGTCGCAAAGACGCCACGTTTTTCCTTTCCGCCGAGTCTTGGCGGATGCACCGTTGCCGTCCAGTTTTCGCGCCGTACCTCCGAGAAATCCCAAAGAAGCCACAGATGCGAATATTCTTCCAGCCCCATAAAAGCCTCCGGCTGCCGGTACTCCGGCTCAAACACGATCTCCGCCGTCAGCTCTTCCACCAGCCCGCTCTGCCTCGGCACTCCAAATTTCGTGGCAAAATCCGTATGAATCCTCGCTATAATCTTTAACTTCCTGCCCTCTTCCACGTCCTTCACCTCGCCTTTCCTCTCCATCCATACTACCATGTGTCACGGGGACGTGTCTACTGTCACGTTTTCCAATGGGAAAACGTGACAGTAGACACGTCCCCGTGACACATAGCTTTGATATGGAAAAGCCTCCCTGCCATACGGCAGAGAGGCCTCGCATAATCCTCTAAAATCCTATTTTCTCACATACCACTTTAGCCTTTCGACTCATCCTTGAATCTTTCGCGCAAACGTGAATCATTCCGGCTTTAATTCTTGGCGATGAATTTGCCGCCTCTCTTGGAGACAACGTCGAAGATAACTGCTGCCAAAAGCACAAGACCTTTTACGATCTTCTGAAGGTCTGCGTTAGCACCCATCAGGAACATGCCGAGGTTGATGACACCCATCAGGAATGCACCGATGATAACGCCGGGAACCGTACCGATTCCGCCGTATGCGGAAGCACCGCCGATGAAGCAGGATGCGATGGCGTCCATCTCGTAGTTCGTGCCGAGCGTAGGCTGAGATGCCGTCATGCGGGCGATGGTAACCATGCCTGCCAGTGCGGACAAAAAGCCCATGTTCATGTATGCAAGGAAATAAACTCTGTTCGTGTTGATACCGGAAAGCTTGGTTGCCTTCTCGTTGCCACCCACTGCATAGAAGTGACGGCCAACGGTGGTATTGGACGTGATGAAGCCGTAAACCAGAACAACTACCAATACCCATACCAGAACGCTGGGAATACCCTTATGTAATGCAAGCTTGTAGCAGAATACCAAAATAACCGCACAGATCGCAATCGTTTTTGCAATGATGCCTACCAGGTTGCCAGTCTCATAACCCTTTTTCTTCCTGCTAAGATAGTTTTTTACCTGAAGGAGCACGTAGATGACAACTGCCACAACGCCTGCCACCATACAGGTGATATTGAATCCGTTCCCGTGGAAGAAATCAGGAATGTAGCAGTTCGCGCCGCCGCCGAACAGCTTTACAAACGTTTCCTGACTCTTGATGTTGATCGTCTTGCCATCCAAAACCGCATTGCTTAAACCTCTGAAAATCAACATGCCGGCCAGCGTAACAATAAAAGGAGGAATCCTCACGAATGCGATCCAGAATCCCTGCCAGGCGCCGATCAACGCACCAACGGCGAACATCGCCAGAATGGTCACAAACACGTTGACGTGCAGGGTCTGCATAAGAATTGCACCGACGGCCCCGACAAAACACACGACGGAACCAACCGACAGATCGATGTTACCACCCGTGAGGATACAGAGTAACATACCCGTTGCCAGAATGAACACGTACGCATTCTGGGAAATCAAACTGCTGACGTTCATCGGGAGAAGGATTGCCCCGTCAGATCTCCATGCGAAAAAGGACGTCACCAGGATCAATACGATGATCATTGTATATTTCTTTACTAACTCTAAGGTCTTTGCTTTATTCATTTCTGTTCTCCTTTCTCACGCGTATTGCTTACAATGTGAGACATGATCAATTCCTGGGAAGCATCTTTTCCGTTCACTTCGCCAACGATTTTGCCTTCATTCATGACGTAGATGCGGTCACACATGCCAAGAATTTCCGGCAACTCAGAGGAAATCATGATGACTGACTTTCCTTCTGCCACCAGCTGATTGATAATGCAATAGATCTCATATTTTGCGCCGACGTCAATGCCTCTGGTCGGCTCGTCAAGGATCAGTATGTCAGGATCCGCGAACATCCATTTTGCAAGCAGCACCTTTTGCTGGTTACCGCCGCTTAAGTTTCCAACGTTCTGCTCCACGGTCGGGCACTTCGTTTGCAGCTTTTTCCTATACTCTTCCGCCGCATTGTATTCCAAGTCGCGATCGATCACCATGTGCTTGCTGATCGCGTCAAGATTAGCAAGCGTCGTGTTCACGCGAATGGGATTGCTCAAAATCAATCCATTTCCCTTACGATCTTCCGTAACGTAGGCGAGTTTGTGCTTGATCGCCTCCTGTACGGTATTCAGGTGAACCTCCTTGCCATTGATCCAAAGCTGCCCCTTGATATTGCTGCCGTAGCTCTTTCCAAAGAGACTCATGGCAAGCTCCGTGCGGCCTGCTCCCATCAGTCCGTAAATGCCAACAACCTCGCCCTTGCATACGTGCAGGCTGACGTCGTTTACCACCTTCCGCTCTGCATAAATGGGATGGTCTACGCTCCAGTTCTTTACTTCCATCATGACGTTTTCGGATTCGTCGGTAACGATCTGCTTGTCACGCTTCGGGAAACGGTCATTGATCTCTCGTCCAACCATTCCTTTGATGATTCTCTGCTCGGATACGTCGTCGGTCGCTTTGTCCAGCGTCTCAATGGTGGTACCGTCACGAATGACGGTGATCTTGTCTGCCACGTAGGAAATCTCATTCAGCTTGTGCGAGATGATGATGGAGGTCATTCCGTCCTTCTTGAACTGCAACAGCAAATCCAGAAGCGCCTTGGAATCCTCCTCATTCAGCGATGCCGTAGGCTCATCGAGGATCAGAAGCTTTGCATTTTTTGCAAGCGCCTTCGCGATCTCCACGAGCTGCTGCTTACCTACGCCAATATCTTTAATCAACACCTCAGGCGACTCCTTCAATCCGACGGTTCTCAGATACTTTGCCGCCTTGGCGTACGTTTCATTCCAATTAATCTTATAACTCTTGCCCTGCTCATTGCCCAGGAACATGTTTTCACCAATGCTCATGTAAGGAATCAGTGCCAGCTCCTGATGGATGATGACGATTCCTTTGTGCTCACTGTCCTTGATTTGATGGAATTCACAAATCTCTCCATCATAGACAATGTCTCCTTCATAACTCCCATACGGATAGATTCCGCTCAAAACATTCATCAAGGTCGACTTTCCCGCACCGTTTTCTCCAACAAGTGCATGGATTTCTCCCTCTTCCACCTGCAAATTAACCTGATCAAGTGCTTTTACGCCGGGGAATGTCTTTGTGATGTTTCTCATTTCCAGCAAAATCTTTGCCATGTACTTTCCTCCCTGCCGGTCGCCAGCATTTACTCTCAAATAATGATTACCGCGCCATGCGCTGCATTTTACAGACAGCAGGCGGGATAAACCCGCCCGCCTAGCTTGTTATGTGTGTCAATCATCGTTTTGGCAAGATGATACGACGTTGTATTACTTCAGCTCGTCTTCCTTGTAGTAACCGGACTCGATCAGAATCTTCTTGTAGTTGTTCTTGTCAGCGAATACCGGCTCGCAAAGGAAGGAAGGAACAACCTTCACGCCATTGTTATAGGTCTCAGTGTCGTTAACGGGTGCCTCGCCGCCTTTAAGGATGGCGTCAACCATCTCAACAACCTTGGATGCCAAAGTTCTGGTATCCTTGAAGATGGACATGGACTGCTTGTCATTGAGCATGTTCTTTACGTTAGCAACGTCACAGTCCTGACCGGTGATGATGGGCCAGCTTCCAACGTAGTTGGCTTCCAGAGCGTTGGTAACGCCAAGCGCGGTGGAGTCGTTGGAGCAAAGAACTGCATCCAGCTGGGTTCCGTCTGCATAATATGCGGAAATGATGGCATCCATTCTGGACTGAGCGTTCTCAGTTGCCCAGCTAGCGGTAGCAACTTCCTTGAACTCAGTCTGGCCAGACTTAACAACCAGCTTTCCTGCGGAAATGTAAGGATTAAGAATATCCATTGCGCCGCCAAAGAAATATCTTGCGTTGTTGTCGCCGGGGTCACCGGTAACCAGCTCGATGTTGTAAGGGCCGGAGGTGCTGTCAAGCTTCAGGCTGTCTCTGATGTACTCGCCCTGCTTGGTACCAACCATATAGTTATCAAACGTTGCGTAATAAGTAACTGCGTCGGAGTTCATGATCAGACGGTCGTAAGCGATAACGGGAATATTCTTCTCCTTAGCCTGATCCAGGACGGTTCCAAGGGAATCACCGTCGATGGAAGCGATTACCAGAATGTCACATCCGGAGTTGATCATGTTCTCGATCTGTGTAACCTGCGTTGCGATGTCATTGGAAGCATAGTCCAAAACAACGTCGTAACCTGCTGCCTTCAGTTCCTTCTCCATGTTGGCACCGTCCTGGTTCCATCTCTGGAGATCCTTGGTAGGCATTGCCACGCCAACCTTACCAGTCTTCGTCGTTGCTTCCTGTCCGCCAGCTTCTGAAGAAACTGAAGCTTCCTGACTTACCTTGCCGGAATCACTTCCAGCGCTCGTAGAACCATCCGTGGAACCCGTCGCGGAACCACATCCTGCCAGGGTACCTAATGCCAGGGCACCCGCCAGCAGTATACTACATAACTTTTTCTTCATGTGCTTATACCTCCCTAAGCAAGCTTTGTTTTGTTGACGACTAAATATTAGCATGGATAAAATAGGATTATCTTACGGCCTTCTGTATATTTTTACGCCATAAAAGCGCCAAAAAAAGGCCGTGCTAGCACTTTTTTATGCCGGCACGGCCTTTATCGCAATTATTTGCTATTTTATTTCTTCTTTTCCTTTTTCATCTCATCCGGCACGTTCAGGTACACGTCCTCCTTCATGTGAAATCCGCTGCCTATGATCACGTCATCAATGTTTTCCTGCGTGACGCTGATTGGAGCCAATTTCACGAACGGCACGTAATAGGTTCCGTCATCAATCGACGATACCTGTTCCACGCCCAGGGTTTCTGACAGGCTCTGTCCCTTTGCCAGATAGATCGCGCACTCCGCCGCCTGTTTTGCAAGGCGTTCCACGGGCTTATATACCGTCATGATCTGCGTCCCCTCAACGATTCTCTGACAAGCCTCAAGGTCAGCGTCCTGACCGGTCACAGGGATTGTTCCCGCAAGCCTGCTCTCCGCAAGTGCCCTGACGACGGAGCTCGCGAGATTGTCATTTCCACACATCACGGCGTCTGCCTGCTCTGCCATTCTTGGATTGCGGTAGATGTATTCCGCCGCCTCCTCGGCCCTCCAGCCTTCCGCGTGGAAGGAATCCAGGATCTCTACGTTGTTGGCATCCATGACGGACTTAAAGGCACTCTCCACCAGCGGTACGTTGTTATCCTGCAGCGGGCCTCCCAGCATCAACACCTTCTTTCCCGCAAGTCCGTTATTTATGAGCGCCTGTCCCATCATCGTTCCAACCATCTCATTGTCGAAGGAAATGTAGAGATCCACGTCGGCGTTCATGATGAGTCTGTCATAGGCGATGACCTTGATCCCCGCCGCCTTTGCCTTCTTGACGCTCTCCTTCAGCGACTGGGAATCAATGCAGATGATGACGATGACGTCCATTCCCTGATCGATAAAGTACTGGATCTGCTTTTCCTGCTGCTCGATCTCTCCGTTTGCGCTCTGCACGTTGACTTCAGCGCCCAACTCTTTGGCAACGGACACGAAGACGTCCCTGTCCCTCTGCCATCTCTCAATAACGAAGGAATCAAAGGACATGCCTATGCGTATGGGCTTGTCCGCCTGATCTGCAGCGCCGGCGCTTTTCTTTTCCACGCCCCTGCAAGCCCCCAGAAGACATAACGCACCTGCCATAAGACACAGTCCCGCGATTTTCCTGCATATGTCCTTTCTTTTTTGCTTCCAAACCTTCCACATAACGAAACTCCCTTTCCCCCTCTAAAACCGGCGCAGACCCCTATCGGATCCCTCCCTTGTACTCCGTCGGCGTCACCCCGACGTTTTTCTTGAAGGTACGACTGAAGTAATTCGGCTCGGAATAACCCACCTGTATGCAGATCTCCTTGATGGAAGAATCCGTATCCCGCAAAAGCGCTTTTGCTTTTTCCATTCTAAGGTTGGTCAGGTAGTCAATAAAGTTCTCGCCCGTCGAATCCTTAAAGATCTTGCTAAAGTAATAGGGACTTACGTCCACCTGTCTGGAGACGTCCACCAGTGAAATGTCCTTTTGGTAATGTGCCTTGATGTACTGCACGGCCTGATCAATTGTTCCCTGGGCCTTTTCCTGCTGGTTGCCAACGATCAGCTGGCAGGCATCCGTAATTTTGTTCAAAAACCAGGCCTGAAGCTCTGAAAGGTCACTGCTCCCCATGATCTCCGGCAGATAATCCTTTCTGTCATTGAAATGATACACTCTGCCGCCCTTGGAAAAGGCAAGCTTTTCCGCCAGCAGCACAAACTCCAGGATTTTTAACCGGATGTCCATGAGATCGGAAGAATTACTCTCCTTCATCCAAGAGAAGAAATTTCTGGCCGCCGTGATGGTTCCGTTCAGGTCACCTTGCTCCATGCGGTCAAAGAGCTGTTTTTCCAGCTCCACGGGATAATCCTCGTCATAGGTTCCGTGCAACTGCATGTCATCCGCGTGCACGACGCTTCCCTCGTCGAGGGACAGCGCGCGAAGCGCGTCCTCATAGGATCTCGCCATTTCGTCAAGCGTTCCCACGCCTCCAATGCCAATGCGGAAACGAATGTCAACGCGCCCCCGCATGCGCCGCACCAATTCCCTTGCCCGCTCGATCAGGAATATCCTTTCGTTATAATCCATCTCCGTCTGGCCGTAAGGAACCAGGATCGCAATCTTATTCGCCATTGCATTTCCCATCACGCAGGGGAATTCCTCTTTAACGTACTCCCTGACGTCGCGATAGAATTTCTGCATCTTCACGCTGCTGCCCACCATGTTGGTCAGGTGATTTCCCTCCTGGTCATCTCCAAAGACCATGGCCAGCATGTAGAAATGATCCTGCTCCAAGCCAAGCAGCGTCTTATAGTTCTCCACCGCCTCACCGTCCATTTTCTGGAACAGCAGATTGTAGATCAGGCCGCTCTCGATGATGGGAACCACCGTCTCCAGCTTCTCGCGGATCTTCAGGTCATCGCTCCTTCTCCTTCTTTCACGGTCCACGATCTCCATGGCTTTCCGGAGTGCCTGGATGATCTTGTTCTTGTCCATGGGCTTCATGATATATTCCAGCACGCCCACCTTCATCGCTTCCTGAGCGTAATCAAATTTATCATAGGCGCTCATCACAATGAAGATTACTTTGTCATTGGTACGGCGTATTTCCTTCATTGCTTCGATTCCGTTGATGCCCGGCATCTGAATGTCCATGATGGCAATGTCAGGGCGGAAGGCCTCCGCAAGCTCGATCACCTTTCTTCCCGTCTTTGCAAATGCCACTTCGCATTCCTTGCCAAATTCCTTATCGATGACGTACTTCAGGGAATCGATCACGATTCCTTCATCGTCAGCCAACATAATTCTGTACATGCGTCATACTCCCTATTGAACGTAAACAATAAATTCCGTGCCCAGATTCTCCCCTGCGCTGTGGATCTCCATTACGTCATCCCGCTTGTGATACAGACGGAGTCTTGCAATAACGTTGTCCATGCCGACGCCGTTAGAATTCGTCACGTTCTCGTCCGGGCGCCACTCTCCGTCAAGTACCTTCCGGATGACGTCCTGGCTCATGCCGACGCCGTTATCCCTGATGGAGACGTAAACCTTGCCATTCTTTTCCCCGACCGTCAGCCAAATCTTGCCATCGCCTTCCATCTCATGGATCCCATGGCGCACGCAGTTTTCCACGATCGGCTGCAGGATCATGCCGGGCATGTTAAGCATAAGGTATTTCTCGTCTGCATGCTTTTCATAGTGAATGTCGCCAGAGAAGCGAACGTTCAGGATGTAAATGTAATAATCGATCAAATCCAGTTCCTGCCCAAGGGTTACGATCTCGTCCGCGTTTTTAACGTTATAGCGGAAGAAATTCGCAACGTTCTGCAGATAATCATAGGTTCTGTCCGCCTCCTCCAGCATGGAGAGCTGTGCGGCAGCGTTCAGGGTGTTAAATAAAAAGTGCGGGTTGATCTGCGCCTGAAGATACTTGAGCTTGGCATCCTTTAAGTGCGTCTCCATCAGGAGTTCCTTTTCCTTCAGTTCCTGCTCGACCTCCATGCTCTGTCTGAGCTTTTCAATGTATTGCCGGATACTCACGACCATCTTCTGGAAGGCCCTCGTCACGACGCCGATCTCATCCTTGCTCTCCGTGGGCGTGATCTCGATCTCAAAATTCCCCGCGGAAACCTGATCCGCATAGCCCGCAAGCTGTTTTAGCGGGCTGATGATCGTTCCAATCAGCTTTACGATGATAAAAATGTTACCAACGAGCACAAACGTCATGAGCCAGCTTCCTGCAGTCTCAAACGCACGAAATCTTTCAAGAACGACACTGTAAGTCTTTGAATTCTCCTCAAAGCGTTCCTGATTCAGGCTCTCAATATAAGATTGGATGTATCCAAATACCTGCGTTGCATTTTCATAGCGAATGCGGTATTTCTCCACGTTCCTTCCGCGCTTTGCCTCGATCGTCTGGTCCACCAGTTCCACGTAGGCCGAGGCCATCGCATAAATGCTCTTCTCCATATATCCAAAGGTCGTTCCCGTAACGTTCTTTTCCTGCTCTCGGATCATGTCAGAAAAGATCTGTTCATTTCGGAAAAACTCTTCCAGCGAATCCGACGTTCTGGCACTCAGATAAGCCTCCATGCTGTCCTGTACGCCAAAGAGGGCCGAAGACAATTCATTCAATTTTAGATTTTCCCGATACACCGCGTCAATACGGCCGGAGATCTGGTTGATCCCTCCAAACAAAAGCAGGATGGTAATAAAAATCACCAAATTCGAAGCGATCAAAATCCAAGTGATCTTTCCCTGTACGGAAAGGTTTTGCATTCTACTTTGCATAGGCATCCACCACGTATTGCGACACGTTGCTGCTGTCAATCATTTTCACGTCAACGGTGCTGTACTGACTGGTCGTCCCAATCTCACGATACTCCGTCAATGCCTTCACGCAATACCTTCCCATTTGTTCCGTGTTTACGGTCAGCGTGGCTCCGATTACCTTACGCTCGATCGCCTTTAATATGGTATCTGATTCATAATACCCAAGGATCTTTACCAATCCGACCTTGTTGTAATCAACCACCGCCTGATAAGTACAGGTCGTGTTCAGTTCGTCCAGACACACGATCACGTCCGGAAGCTCTTCCTCCATAAAGAGGTCGCGGATGGACTCCTCCACGGAAAACGCATTTGTATTGTCGACCTGAACCAAGGAAAGCTCCACCTGCACTTCTTTGTTTTCCCGTCTGTCCACCGTATCCTGAATGCCGGAATACAGGATGTTCTGCCCCGTGTCATTCGCCGTAGAGTTCACCAAAACGGCAACCTTCAGGATCTCCCCTTCCACCGCGCATTTTAATACTTCACGGCCATACTCCTGCCCCAGCTTGTAGCCGCCAACGCCGACAAAACTGCATCTGTCGCTCTGCGCATTGTCACTATAGATTGTCACCACGTTGATCCCCTGGGCAACAGCCTCATTGATGAGATTCGTCATCTCCCGGCTTTCATCCGCTTCCAGAATGATGCCGTCAGCCTTTGAATAAATAGCGATCCTCATGAGATCTGCCATGGAATAATCCTTGGAAAGTTCCGTTCCTGCAAGCTCCACAAGAATATCCCTGTCTGCGCCCTCCTGTCTGGCTCCCTCATATGCAGACTGCCAAAACGGCGTTTTTTTATCTTCGACGATCATCGCATAGCGTGCTTTATATAATTTTTCCTGCTCCTGCTGCAATTCGCGGGCATTATAAAAAAAAGCCAGTCCGATTCCCAGCGTCAGCAGAAAAAAAACGCCCGTGATAACGGAAATTCCCACATACCTCTTTTTTCTCATGTCCTTACTCCATAAGTAAAACGTTGCTAAATCCATTATATCAATTAGGGTAGAGTTGGCAACAGGATTTTTTTGCGCGAAAAAAAGTCATGAGACAAAATTGTCTCATGACTCTCTTTTAAGTGAGCTGCTGACCGGAATCGAACCGGTGACCTCCACATTACCAATGTGACGCTCTACCGACTGAGCCACAGCAGCATTTGGACTTGCTTTCGCAATCACCGTGTACCATCTTAACAAATGTTTTCGATTCTGTCAATATTAAAAATCTACTTTTTCGATTATTTTTTATTCTTCCGTAAACACAACGGGTTCTACGGTCTTTTCCTGCTTCTCCGCCTTCTCCTTCTTTTTGTCGCGGCCACGCGTAAATATGTCATATACGCAAGGGATTACTACCAGGGTAAGCACGGTTCCGTAGAGCAGGCCGCCGATGGTAACGATAGCCATGGGCTTACCCATTGCAGATCCCATGTCGTTGGAAAATACCATGGTGGAAAGTGCAAGGATTGTCGTCAGCGCAGTCATCAACACGGGGCGAAGTCTCGTCTTTCCTGCAGTCAGAATGGCTTCACGGCGGCTCATGCCTTCATCCCGGAGTTGATTCATGTAATCAATCAGCACAATGCCGTTATTCACGATAATGCCGGACAGCATTACGAAACCGATCATTGCGACAACGCTGATCTCACTTTTGCTGAAATACAGTCCGAGGAAGCCTCCGGTAAACGCAAGCGGTATCGTAAACATGATAATGAACGGTGACAAAAGGGACTGGAACTGCGCCACCATGATCAGATACATGAATACCACGGCCAGTATCAGCATCAGAATGAGCTGCCCCATGGCATCATTGATGGTTTCGTTTTCTCCCGAGAATACCAGTCGGTATCCCTCTGGCATCTGATAATCTTTTAACCGTGCCTCGAGCACCGTTGAAACCTTACCGATATTGTAACCGTCGGCAATCTTTGCACTGACGGAAATGTATCTGGACTGGTCAATTCTGTTAATGGAATCCAGCGACTTTTCATCCTCAAAGTCAGCGATCTCGGAAAGCTTTACCTTGACAGGCGCCTGATTCTCACCCGTTCCGCTCACTTCGATCTGCTTAAGCAATTGTCTGGTCAGCTCCTCATCACTGTCATTCTTAACGTATACGCTGTAATCCTGGTCATTTCCGGAGAGCACCGTGGAGGCGTTGGCAGCCGCCACCTTCTCCATCACCTGTGCAAACACCTGTGCCACGGTAAGACCATACTTGACGGCCTCCTCCTTCTTTACGTGGATTCGGAGCTCCGTTCCTGATTCCGCCAGTCCGTCAGACACTTCCGCAGTTCCTTCCACTTCCCTGACAATGGCCGCCACCTCTCTGGCAATCGTACGCAAGGTATCCAGATCACGCCCGCGGACTTGAATGGAAATGCCGCTTCCGCCAAGCGCCGACATGTCCATGCTCGAAGTCTCCACGGAAATCTTTGCCGGAAGGTCCTCCGTCATCTGCAGGATCTGGGCTGCAAGTTCATCATTGGTACGCGTCTTGTCTTCCTTTGTCACGACATAGATGGTTGCGGCATTCTCCGCACCGCTTCCGCCGAGCATTCCCAGCACGGAGCTTCCCGAACTTGTCATTGCGCCGGCATCCGTAACGTCCTCCATCGAAAGCAGCATTTCCACAACCTGATCCGTAACCTCAGCGGTCTCTGACAGCTTGGCGGTATCATCAAGCGTCACGTTGACGCTCATCTGCGGAGAATCCATGGCAGGCATGAATGCCGTGCCCCTGGAGTATGCCGCATACCCGCTGAGTCCAAGCAGGGCAATCACCAGAAGGAATACCAATGGTTTTACCTTTAACGCACCTGACAGGAGTTTGCCGTAGCCCTTGATAATCCATTCAAAGAACTTGGTCTCCTTCTTAAGGCTGGAGCCCGTGAGCATCTTGGACGCCATGGCGGGAACCACGGTGAGTGCAACCGCCAGGCTGGCAAACAGCGAGAATGCGATCGTGAGACCCATGTCCACAAAGAGCTGCCTTGTAATGCCCTCCGTAAATACGATGGGCAGGAACACGCATACGGTAGTCAGCGTGGAGGCCATGATTGCGCCCGCCACTTCCTTTGCGCCCTGAATGGCCGCTTCCTTCATGGTCGCACCTTCTCCGCGCATTCGATAAATGTTCTCTATCACGACGATGGAGTTATCCACCAGCATGCCTATGCCCAGAGCCAATCCGGAAAGTGAAATCACGTTCAGGGTTACGCCTGAGAAGTACATGCAGACAATTGCCGTCACAAGACTGATGGGAATGGAAAATGCCACGACCAAGGTAGGTCTTAAATCCCGCAGGAAGATCAGCAGGATCAGGATGGCAAGTCCGCCGCCAAACAAAATGTTGCTGAAAATGGAATCCATTACCAGATCGATGTAGATTCCCTGATCCATCAACGTGATCACGTGAAGATTGGAATCCTCCTTCATCAGCTTGTCAAAGCGTTCTTTTAGTTTGTCGGACACGTCGCCCGTGGAATATCCGGTCTGCTTCTGCAGGGACAGCATCACGCCTGCGGCGCCGTTAACGTTCGTGTAAATACTGTCGGAGTTGTCCGCATAGAATACGTCAGCCACGTCGCCGAGAGTGATGGCTTCCAGGCCTTCCATGTGCAGGTCGATCAAAGGCATTGCCTGCAGTTCCTCGGCGGAGCGTGGCTTGTCACCCACGCGGATCAGATAGGAAACGCCTTCCTCCGTCACGTAGCCGGCCGGCATGGAGAAATTCTGCGCCTTCAAAAGTCCCTCAACGGTTGCTACCGTAAGAACGTTCTTGACGTCAGCCTGTTCATAAGCGCTCTCACGCGCCTCCTCCAGCTGCTTCTCTCCCTCCGCAATCTTCTCAAGAGCCTGATCCAGCTGCTCCTGACCGCTCTTTAACTGTTCTTCGGCTGCGTCCAGCTGCGACTTTCCGAGCTCCATCTTATATTCGCCGATCGTCAGTCCCGCAGAGGCGTTGGCAAACTCAATGGCCGCCGTCAATTCTCCCTTTTCCACGGCTTCCAGTCCCTGGTTTACCGTAGCAAGATTGACGTCGAGCATTTTTGAGGTAGACTCGATCGTATTTTGAAGCGTTTGAATGGTATTCTTTAATACGCCCAGCAGCGTTATCGGATCTTCATCCGGGTTCATCTGCTCCAGACGCGTAAGTGCATCCTTCAGCGCCGGAACCTGTTCCGCCGCGTCTTTCAGGAACTGGCTCTGCAGAATCTGTTCCCGCAATGCCTTCAGTGCATCTCTGATCTGCTGCTCCTCGTCCCGTTCCTCTTCCTGTTTCCCGGCATCATCTGCAGGCGCGCCTTCAGTGCCTTCTGCCCCTTGGCCTTCGCCGGTATTCCCACTGCCTTCCGTGGGTTCTCCGCTTCCTTCCCCAGGCTCTCCGCTTCCTTCTCCCTCTCCTTCTTCGGGATTCTGCCGCAGTTCGCCAAGCTTTCTGACGTTCTCCCGGAAGGTATCCAGGCGCTTCTCCAGATCATTTAACTGCCCCATCAGAGGATCGATCACGCCCTTTGCAAGCGTCATGGTGACCTTTGTTGCCTCGAGTTGCGTCTTTGCCGTCGTGAGCATGGATTTCGTCGCCGCAAGCTGTTTTAAGGTCTCCTCCTGCTTTTCGGCAAGCTGCTGCTTTCCGTCCTCCAGCTGCTTTTGACCGTCGAGGATCCCTTTTTTGCCATCCAGAATGCCCTGCTTTCCGTCATCCAGTTCCTTCTGGCCGTCCTCAATCTTCTGGCGGCCGTCCGCCAGTTCCTTGGCCGCTTCTTCCATCTTCTTGTCAATGGCGGCGCGGATTTTTTCATTCACCTGATCCACCTTTTCCTGGCGGATCATCACGTGTACGCTTTTCTCCAAAAGGCCCGTGGCAGAGGCGGAAGCCACGCCCTCAATGCTTTCCAGTTCGGGCATCAGCTGATCCTTGACGTAGGTACTGATCTGTGCATCATCCATGCCGTCAACGCCGATCGCGGCGATCATGACGGGAAGCATGTTGGGATTCAGCTTCATGATCATGGGATTTCCTACGGAATCATCCCATGATCCCTTAATCTGATCTAATTTTTCCCGGATCTCCAAAGAAATGGAATCCATGTTGGTAGATTGTGCAAATTCCAATATGACCATGGAATAACTGTCGGATGACACGGACTGTATGCTCTCGATGTTGCTTACCGTCGCCATGCCTGCCTCGACAGGCTGCGTTACGGTGGTCTCAACGGTTTCCGGGCTTGCTCCTGGATACGTTGTAACAACGATTACGTAGGGTAGACTGATGTTGGGCAAAAGATCCGTCGTCGTCTTTGTAAAGGCCACGACGCCCAGCACAATGGCCAGAATGACGCCCACAAGAACGGTATATGGTTTTCTAACGCTAAAACCTGACATTTATCAAATCCTCCAAGATTTCGTCCCTTGAACCATGACACTTCTCCCCCATTAAACCGTTTGCCTGTTCCCCATAAGCATTCCGACAAACTTCTCAACCCAAAGAATACCACGTTGCCCCTTCAAGATACAATAGCATATTACTGATAAAAATATAAAAAAATCATAAAAAGTGGCCGTTTCAAGCCACTTTTTTCCATGCATTTTTCACTTTTTGTCATTTAAGAATTTTTTTCAATTTCCCCTTCAAACGTTGCAACGCATTGTCCGTAGATTTTTCATTCTTTCCAAGAATCCTGGCGATCTGCGACGTAGTCATCTGCGCCAGATAAAGATCCAACACCTGCTTTTCAAAGGGACTGAGAGATTCTTCTATGGTCTGCTCCAGTTCCTTGACTCTTTCCTTATCCAGCAGCAGGCTCTCGGGATCCTGTCTCGAATCGTCAGCGAGCTCTTCCAGCAAAAACCGCCCTTCGCCGTCCCCCGTGCCGTCCACCCGGCTATAGAGGGAAATTGCTTCATTCAGCGGCACGTGCTTCTTTCGCCTGGAGGCCTGCACTGCCGTATAGATCTGGCGGTTGATGCAAAGCTCCGCGAAGGTAAAAAAGCTGGCGTCACGGCCGCTGTCATAATCACGCACGGCCTTAAACAGGCCAATCATGCCCTCTTGGATCAAATCCTCGGTGTCCCCGCCCAGGATGAACATGCTACGCGCACCCTTACGTACCAAATCCTTATACTTATCACATAGATAATCCGTGATCTCCGTCTCTCCCGCCCGCAGGCGATCGATCAGCTCCTCGTCCGAGTATCCCTGAAAGTCATTGATTCCGTGCCCCATCTGCTTCCTGCCTCCTGAACTCTCCTGCCTTTCCCGGCGTCCGCGGGAAGCTTACAATTTCCCTGATACGCCCTTGGTTTATGATATATTATGCCTTCAGACGCTGACGCACGATCTCGTATGCAAGAACGCCCGCCGCCACGGAGGCGTTGAGGGAATCAATGTTGCCTTTCATGGGGATGGATGCGATCATGTCACAGCTCTCCTTGACAAGTCTTCCCACGCCCTCACCTTCATTGCCGATCACAAGTCCGATGGGCCCTTTCAGGTCAAGGTCGTACATGACAGTCCCACCCATGTCGGCGCAAACAAACCAAAGTCCTTCCTTCTTGAGGTCTTCGATCGTCTTGGCAAGATTCGTCACCTTTGCAACCGGCGTGTAATTTAGCGCTCCGGCGGAAGTTCTGGCCACCGTGGCCGTAAGGCCTGCCGCGCGGTTCTTCGGAATGATCACGCCATGTGCGCCCGCAAGGTTAGCGGTACGGATAATGGCTCCAAGATTGTGCGGATCCTCAATGTTGTCAAGCAAAATAAGAAACGGAGGCTCTCCCTTCTCCTTTGCAGCCTTCAGCATGTCATCCACTTCTGCATATTCATAGGCAGCCGCCACGGCAATGACGCCCTGGTGCTTCCCCGTCTCGGACATCTGATCCAGACGCTCCTTCGTCACAAACTTCATCAGAACGTTCTGCTTCTTCGCCTCGCGCTTGATGGTCATGACGGGGCCGTCCTGACAGCCGTCCAGCACGTATAACTTGTCAATGGTCTTTCCTGAGCGGAACGCCTCGATCACGGCATTTCGTCCCTCTATCGTAAACTCCTGATAACCCATGGCACTCTCCTTTTATGCTCCTAATTCAGTCCGTCGAAACCAATCTTCATCAGCTCCAGCATGCGGTCCGTCCGGCCCGCGAGATACAAATATCCTACCAGCGCTTCCAATCCCGTTGCCTTGTGATAGTCGCTGATGCTGGCGTTCTTTGCCGTCGTGTGCGGTTTTGCGTTGCGTCCCCTGCGGAGCACGTCCGCCTCCTCTTCCGACAAAAGCGGTTTGATGATCTCGACAATTTTGGCCTGATTCTCCGCCTTCACGTACTTCACCGTCACGTTATGCAAAGCATTGTTTGCGCGGTTCGCCTGACAGACCACCATGGTGCGGACCACAAGGCTGTACACGCCGTCACCGATAAAGGCAAGCGCAAGCGGCGAATATGCACGCACGTCCTGCGGCGGACACGGAAACGTTTCTTTGATTTTATCTAAGATTTCCTGAGATTCCAAAGCTTCCTCCAATTGATTTCTCACTCCGGCCCATAAACTCAGGCCTTCTCCCACAAGGTTCCTTCTCTGGTATCCTTGAGCACGATGCCCTTCTCCAAAAGCTCTGCGCGGATGGCGTCTGCCAAGGCAAAGTTCTTGTCCTTCTTGGCCTGTGCGCGCTCTGCGATCTTGCCCTCCACAAAGGCTGCAAGCTCTTCGTCAACGCTCCCTGCCTTCTCTGCCACCGCGGTGGTCAGTTTCAGGGACAACACCTCGTCGAAGCTCTCGGAAAGCGCAAACTTCGTCGCATCGTTTATGTCAGCCTTCAACACGTCATACAGCACGGTAATTGCCATGGAGGTATTGAAGTCATCGCAGAGTGCCGCTTCAAATTTCCCGCGATACTCGGCAAACGCCTTCTGATCCACCTCTCCCTCCTTATTCAGGGAAGCGATCCTTTTTACCAGCTTATCATAAGCCTGGGCCACGTTGTCCAGATTCTCATAAGAGAATTCCAGTGGCTTGCGATAATGACTCAGCAGGCAGAACATGCGATATGCCAGGGGATCATAGCCCTTAGACTCCAAAAGGGATACGGTGAGAAAATCTCCCTTGGACTTGCTCATCTTACCCGTCTTGTCATTTAAGTGATGCACGTGGAACCAGTAATTGCACCACTTGTGTCCAAGGTAGGACTCACTCTGCGCGATCTCATTCGTGTGGTGCGGGAAGATGTTGTCCACGCCGCCGCAGTGAATGTCCATGAACTCGCCGAGGTGCTTTAGGCTGATGCAGGAGCACTCGATGTGCCATCCGGGATAGCCGACGCCCCAGGGGCTCTCCCACTTGAGCTCCTGGTCATCAAATTTTGACTTTGTGAACCAAAGCACAAAATCACTCTTGTTTCTCTTGTTTCCGTCCTCTTCCACGTCGTCGCGAACGCCCACGAGAAGCTCTTCCTCGCTGTGATTGGAAAGAACGTAATACTCCTTTAGCTTCGAGGTGTCAAAATACACGTTGCCGCCTGCCAGGTAAGCATAGCCCTTGTCGATCAGCCCGCTGATCATCTTGATAAACTCCGGGATGCAATTGGTTGCCGGCTCCACGACGTCAGGCATCTTGATGTTGAGCTTTGCGCAATCGGAGAAGAAGGCATCCGTGTAGAATTTCGCAATCTCCATGACAGTCTTGTGCTCACGCTTTGCGCCCTTGAGCATCTTGTCCTCGCCCGTGTCCGCATCACTCGAAAGATGACCGACGTCCGTGACGTTCATGACGCGCTTTACGTCATATCCCACGTAACGGAGCGTCTTCTCAAGAATATCCTCACAGATATAAGTTCTAAGATTTCCAATGTGTGCAAAATGATATACGGTCGGGCCACAGGTATACATGCTAACCTTTCCGTCAACGTTCGGCACAAACAATTCTTCCTTTTTTGTCAGCGTGTTGTAAAACCTTACCTTGTTCTCCATAGCTTTCATCCTCTCCTTCTATTGTAAAACTCTTAAAGCATCTGACGCGTGATCCGTCAAGTGCTTTAAAACAAAAAGGAACAATCCATCTAAGAGACGAATTGTTCCGCGGTTCCACTCTACTTAAGGGGCATGCCCCTTCCCTTGACGGCTTAACGCGCCCATACGTACTTGGATACTAGGCTTCCCCAAGTCTGCTCCCGGATGCACTTCCTTCTCCCAAGACCGGGCAAGCTTTCAGCCGATGACGTGCCCTCTCTGTGATCCCTTTCGGAAAAGTACTCTCTCCGTTCTTCGCTTTTTCCAGGGTGAAAACCATTCTTTTTCACCCGCGATAAATTTAATGCTTATTGACAGAATATGCAAATTTTAAAAATTTGTCAACCCATTTTTTTGCGAGGCAACGAAAACCAAATAAAAACATCAGCCGCGAAGCGACTTCGTCTGCAAAGCAGATGGTTTTGATGCGTTATGGCGTCAACCGGTTCGGTCCGCGGAAGAGGAACATGGCCTCCTTGATGCTCAGGTCAAGAAGCAGCATCGTCATGCGGTCCACGCCAATTCCAAAGCCGCCGTGAGGAGGACAGCCGTACTTGAAGAACTCAAGATAGAACTGCACGTCCTGATCCAACCCCTTCTCCTCGGCCTGCTTTTTCAGAATCTCGTATCTGTGCTCGCGCTGTGCGCCCGTCGTGATCTCCACGCCGCGCCAGATCAGGTCATACCCCTGCGGCATGCCCTTCTCGTCACGCATGTGATAGAACGGTCTCTTTTCCACGCCATAACCGGTCACAAACAGAAATTCGGATCCAAATTTCTCCATGGAATACCGGAAGGAAAGCTGCTCTGCCTCGGTGGTCAGGTCTCCCTTCTCCTCTTCCGGCGCAACGTAACCATACTCCTTCTCAAGTGCGTCATAAAGCTCCTGCAGATCCACAACTGGGAAAGGCGTGGCCGGAACGATGACTTCCCTGCCAAAAAGCTCTTTGATCTCTTCCCCGTATGCTTCCTTCACTTTCGCAAGCATGTCAGTCAGGAGGTCTTCTTCCATCTTCATGACGTCCTTCACGGAGTCAATGTAGCTAAACTCCAGGTCGAATCCGGTAAATTCCGTGGTATGACGGTTGGTATAGGACTTCTCTGCGCGGAACACGGGACCCGTCTCAAAGATCCTCTCGAAACCTGCAGCCATGGCCATCTGCTTATAAAACTGAGGGCTCTGCGCCAGATAGGCATTCCTGTCAAAATACTTCACCTCAAACACGTCAGCGCCGCTCTCGCTTGCCGCACCGATCAGCTTGGGCGTGTGGATTTCAATAAAATTCCTGTCCAAGAGGAATTTTCTCATGGCATTCACCATGACGGTCTGCACCTTAAACATCAGCTGGTTCTCCTCCGTGCGAAGGTCGATCCAGCGATAATCAATGCGCTGGTCAATGCTTGAGCGCTCCACTTCCTTCTTTTTCTTGGTTGCGGGAATCGCCTTGCGCGCAATGGGAAGCGCCTCAGAGAGGCTGTCCACGGTAATACTCTCCGGAAGAATCTCCGCACCGCCTAATTTTACGTACTCATTTGCGTTCACCTGTCCAACGACGCTGATCACGGAATCCCCCGTAAGACCGGCGAGCAGTTCCTCCCACTCCGGGTGCTGCTCCTTCTCGATCGTCACCTGAATCTTCCCCGTGATATCCTTTAGCACAATGAAGGTCATGTATTTGCTGTCACGCAAGTTGTCAACAAATCCCCTCACCAACACCGTCTCTCCTGCTTTCTGAAATGCTTCCTGAGCATACGTCCTTTCCATGTTGTCATCTCCTCCGTCATTTATCCTGCGGCTTGTCTCACCGTATATTCTTACTTTTCTTCGCCGTTTTTTCCTTCCGCAGCCTTCTTACTGCTCTTTGCCGGCATTGCCTTCCGCGGCCTTCTTGTCATTTTTCTCAATTGACTTTGCGGCCTTTGCCTTCTTCATGGCCTGGGGTCTGTCGGCACCGGCCTTTCCCCTCCAAAACCATAAAACCACGCCGGCCACAACAATGAATATGGAAATAAACTGCGACGTGGAAAGTACGCCTACGCTACCGCGTGCAATGTCGCCTCGGAGGAATTCCACGCAAAATCTTCCTATGCTGTAAAGAATCATGTAAGCTGCACCGATCTGTCCTGCCTTCTTGGCATGATACGCGTACCAGAAAAGAAGACCTGCGATCGTAAACATGCCTGCGCTGGAAATCAGCTGCGTTGGTATCATCTTTACGCCATTAGGTGCATAATGTGAATGCACGAAGGCAATGCCATACCACGCGTCTGTCGCCCGTCCGTAACAGCATCCCGCCATAAAGCATCCGATCCGTCCAAAGGCCTGCGCCACTGCCACGGAAGGAAGCACGATGTCAAACAGATCCCAGAAACTGACCTTCCGGACTTTACAATATAAATAGCCGCAAAGAATTCCTCCGATGATGCCGCCGTAGACCACAAGTCCGCTGGATCCCAGCATGGAAAGCGGATCCTTGATAAAATCACGCCAGCCGACGATGCAGAACATCACCTTTGCACTGGCAATTCCCGTGATCACGCAGTACATGGTCAGCGGGAAGATCAATTCTTTGTCCAAGTCATTTTTCGGTGCTCGGTATTCGGCGATATATAAGGCCGCAAAAACGCCGATGGCGATCATTAGGCCATACGTGTGAAGCGTTATGGGACCAATCGAAAACAAATCATTAAACATGTCGTCATCCTCCCGTCAAGGAAACGCCGGCTTAGCGACGCATTGCCGCGCGTTGGGCTGTCATCAACTGCTCCAGGGTTCCCGTGATACGCTTACGCACAAAATCCCTCGCCTCATCCTTCGCAAGGAAATAAACGTACGAATCAAGAACGAATTGCTGCGGGAGTCCCCTTCCGACAATCTTGAAATTGCTGAAGCCTCTTTCGACATACCGATCCACTTCCTCCGTGGACATGAATGCAGGACGCTTCATGCACTCTTCAAATGTGCGATTGTCTCTGGAATTGTTCGGGCAGCGAAAGCTTGTCCGATTGTCAAACTCCAGCTGCGAACGGGATTCCTCGCGATAATGCTCCGCACGCTTCGGACATCCCGGATAGCAAATCTCGTTTACCAGGATCTCAATCTTATCCGCAACAGGTTCCAGCTGTTTAATCACTTCTTCATTGCGGTTTAAGTCATAATCAAGCACTACGAGGAAATAATTCTTTGCCACTTCCTCCTTTAGCCGTTCAAAGTCCGTCATGCGCTTTGTTGTTGAAGAGATCAGCTTATAATTCGGATATTCCCTGCGAATGTACTCTTCCAACGCGGGGCTATTCACGATCGCCTGGTTGAGCCCATTATCCGCAACCTTCATAATCATGTTGCAGTACGTGTCATACACGTGCTTTTCTTCCAACAGGGAATTTGACCAGGTAAAACGCGCCGGAATGCCATACTGATTATAGGTATGGATCACTCTTTCAATCTCCGCCTTATTACTAATCCCAAAAACAGCCCGTCCGCCATTCCAAATGGCCCCGGGGATCGTCCCGTACACGGAACCGATGCGATACCCTTCCCGAAATTTATCAGGATAATCCTTCATCGTATTGATTAACACCTGATTTAGCAATCTGAAATAACAAAGTCCCGGCAAATGCCACCATACTTCTTTCTTTTCCGCCATAACTCCTTCTCCCGTCTCCTTGTCCCCAATTTAAAACCCAAAACCTATTCTACGTTACTTTTGCACTTTCCGCAAGTGTGACGTCACGTCGATCTCGCCTATGCTCTTTCTTATCGCGCCTTCCAGGCCTTGATTTCTTCCAGGCGTTCCTTCACGGCGGCTTCCGCCCCCTGCTCCGTCGGACGATAATACTCACGGTCCTGCAGGCTTTCCGGCAGACACTTCATCCTAGTTAGCTTCTCCTCGGCATTGTGGGCGTATTCATATCCCTTCCCGTAATCCAGATCCGCCATGAGCTTCGTCACGGCATTCCGGATCTGCAAAGGCACGGGTTCTGCGGGTTTCTCCTTAATATCCTGCTTTGCCTCCTCGCATGCCACGTAGCACGCATTGGATTTCGGTGCCATTGCAAGGTATGTCACGGCATGCGTCAGATGCACGTCGCATTCCGGCATTCCCAAGAAATGACAGGCCTGATATACGTTCACTGCCAGCTCCAGCGCTTTCGGATCAGCCATGCCAACGTCCTCACTGGCGAACCGGATCAATCTCCTTGCAATATACAAGGGATTCTCGCCGCCCTCCAGCATGCGGAGCATCCAATAGATGGCCGCGTCGGGATCTGAATTGCGCATGGATTTATGCAGCGCGGAAATCATGTTGTAATGCTCTTCCCCTGATTTATCGTATAGCAGGGACTTTCTGCTTACGCATTGCTCCAGTCCCTCATTTGTCACGATCATGCTGCCGTCTGGCTGGATCTCGCTGTTTAGGACCGCCATCTCCAGCGTGTTTAGGGCCGTGCGCGCATCTCCGTTTGCAAATGCTGCAACCGCACGGATCTGATCCTCCGTCATGGCAACGCCCTGCCGTCCAAAGCCTTCCGGCGCAGTGAGTGCCCTGTGAAGAAGACTGCACAGATTCTCCTCCGTTAACTCCTTTAACACAAACACCTTACATCTGGACAAAAGTGCCCCGTTGACCTCAAAGGACGGATTCTCCGTCGTGGCGCCGATCAGCACAATGCTGCCCTTTTCTACATATGGCAAAAAGGCATCCTGTTGCGCGCGATTGAAACGATGGATCTCGTCCACGAAAAGCACCGTTCTGCGGCCTCTTCGCCTGTCGTTTTCCGCCTGTTGCATGACTTCTTTGATTTCTTTGATGCCGCTGGTTACGGCACTAAAGTTAATGAAGGCACTTTTCGTTTGTCCCGCAATGATGCTGGCAAGCGTCGTCTTTCCCACGCCGGGCGGCCCCCAAAAGATCATGGAGGAAATCTGATCTCGCTCGATCAGCTGCCTTAACATTTTCCCCTTCCCGAGCAAATGCTCCTGCCCCACAAAATCATCCAGGCTCTTTGGACGCAGCCGGTTTGCCAGAGGCTGCGTAAAATCCACGCCTCCGCCGTTTTCCACTTCAGCGGGGGCGCCGTTTATCTCTTGTATTCCATTAAACCCTTGTGACTGATCAAATAAGGACAATTGTTCCATTTTATCGCCCTCCGAAAAATCCGCGGCTAATCTCTCTCCATCTTGAAACGATTTCCCCGGCTTACGGCACGTTAATCTGCCTGCCTTACAATTTTCGGCCTGCGCCGGCACATCCGTTGCACCCTGCACATCCCATCTGCACGGGGGATGCAGACAGATCAAAGGGACTGGTCAAAAGACATACGGCCTGTGAGGAGATTCCCTCGCCCACACCCGTGAAGCCAAGCCCCTCCTCCGTCGTAGCCTTTACGTTCACCTGTGATACATCAATCTTCAGTGCCTTCGCAATGTTTTCCCGCATGGCATCAATATAGGGGCGCATCTTCGGTGCCTGCGCAATGATGGTAGCATCCACGTTCTCGATCAGAAAACTCTTCTCTGCGATCAGATCTCCAACTTTCTCCAGCAGGATCAAGGAAGAAATCCCCTTGTAAGCAGGATCCGTATCCGGGAAATGCTTTCCAATGTCACCGAGTGCCGCTGCCCCGAGGAGCGCGTCTGAAATGGCATGCAACAGCACGTCCGCATCCGAATGCCCCAAAAGTCCTTTATCATAAGGTATCTTCACGCCCCCAATGATGAGGTCCCTGCCCTCTGTCAGCCTGTGTACGTCATATCCCATGCCTACTCTCATCTATGCCACCTCCAAACCAGTTCCTTATCTTTTCTTTACGCGAATGGGTCTTCCTGAGTTATCTACGTCCAGTACGGCACGTACGTCTAATTTAGCCCGCTTGCCATCCTTCGTACCCTTTGCTGCCTTTGCGCCCTTCGTATCCTTGGCGCTCTTGCGTTCCTTCTTTGCCATGTGCTTTTCAATGGCATCAGCCTTCTCCACGAATTCTGGTTTCTCCATCTCCCAGAATTTCACCTGCTTCTTGCCAAAGATCTTTTCGCCAAAGCTTTCCTCTTTTCTGCGGGAAGCCTTCTTTTCGCCAAAGCCTTCTCTCTCAGGACGCTTCTCTCTGTCGCCCATGCTGCTTCTCTCACGCCGTCTTTCCTCGCGACCTTCCTCGTCCCTGCGACCAAAGCTCCTGCCGCCTCTCTCGCCTCTCTCACGACGACCTTCCTCGCGATTCTCGTCGTCCCTGCGGCCAAATCTCCTGCCGTCTCTGTCGTCTCTGTCGCGGCGTCTTTCCTCACGGCCTTCGTCATCCCCGCGGCCAAAGCGCCCGCGTCTTTCCCCGCGATTCTCGTCGTCTCTGCGGCCAAAGCTCCTGCCGCCTCTGCTGTCCTCTCTGCGGCCAAAGCTCCTGCCGCCCCTGTCATCTCTGCCGCCGCGGCCTTTTCTGGGCTGGGGCTTGTCCTCGAGAATTTCCTCGCCCTTATCACCAATCTCCTGCTTCAACATGCACGCCGCAAGGTCAAAAATGTCACATTCATTCTTGTCCATCATGCGCTGCAGGTAAACCTTCATCAGCGCGATGTCCTCATGATCCTTAAGCTCCCAGGCCGTATTCAGAACCTTTCTCGCCTTGGATTTCAATACCTTGGATGCATCGGGAAGTTTCTTTTCCTCGATGGTGGTCTTGCAGAACCGCTCAATGTCGCGGATCCTGCGCAGCTCTCTTGCATTTGCAAACGTAAAGGACATGCCCGTCTTTCCCGCGCGTCCGGTTCTGCCGATGCGGTGCACGTAATACTCATTATCCAGCGGAACGTCATAATTGATCACGATCTCCACGTCGTCCACGTCGATTCCTCTCGCTGCCACGTCGGTTGCGATCAAAATGTTTGTGCTTCCGTTCCTAAAACGGTTCATGACAATGTCGCGCTGATGCTGGATCAGATCGCCATGCAGGCCTTCTGCCTGGAATCCGTTCTTCTTCAGCACCTCCGAAAGCTCCTCCACCTTCGCCTTCGTGTTACAGAAGATCAGGCAGAGCCTGGGATCGTAATATTCCAAAAGACGCACCGTCGCTGCGTCCTTGTCTGCGTTTTTGATCAAAAAATATCTTTGACTGATCAGCGGAATCGTCAGTTCACCCGTCGTCACGCGGATATGCTTGGTGTCTTCCTTCTGGAATTTTCCGGTGATCTCCAGAATGGGCTTGGGCATGGTCGCGGAAAACAAAGCCGTCTGATGCTCCCCGGGAATGGCGCCAAGAATGACCTCCATGTCCTCGCGGAAGCCCATGTTCAGCATCTCGTCCGCCTCGTCCAAAACCACCATCTTCACGTCATCCAGCTTGATCGTGTGACGGTTCATGTGATCCATCACGCGTCCGGGCGTGCCGACAATGATCTGCGTGCCGGGAAGCGCGCGAATCTGGCGTCCGATCTCCTGTCCGCCGTATACGGGTAACACCCGGAGACTTTCAATATATTTTGCGATCTTGCGGAGCTCTAATGCCGCCTGGATTGCAAGCTCTCTCGTCGGGCAAAGAACGATGGCCTGAAGCTTTTGGAGACTCGCATCCACGCGGGAGATCAGCGGAATACCAAATGCCGCCGTCTTTCCCGTTCCCGTCTGCGCCTGGCCAATGATGTCCTGACCATCCAAAAGTGCAGGGATTGCCTGCTCCTGAATGGGTGTCAGTTTCGCAAAGCCCATGTCATCCAGCGCGCGTTGGATCCTGGGATCCAACTGATCCCGCAAATCATCCATTTTGGCATCATCCACTCCAGAGGTACCAAGGGCCGCAGGCGCATTCGCGTTCTTACCTTCGCCAGCCACGCCAGAATCAACGATTTTATCCTCAGCGTCAGCCGCACCAAAGTCGTCATTATCACCAGACTCCTTCAGTTCCTCTGCCCCATCGTTTACGACTTCTCCAATGCCGGCTTTCGCAAGCATCTCTTCCAATCTCTTTTCGTACCGTTCCTTCAAACTCTCTTCCAAATCTCTTTCCAAACCTTTCTTAATATGACAAAACTTTCCCAATACCCCTATTCCGCATAGGTCACAAAATGGATTCTTAACAACAGAAAATAAGGAGAAATCATCTCAGTTGCAATGATTTCTCCTTCATCATCTCACCTATCATCCGAAGTATAGCATTAAACGCTTTTTTTGGCAAGAGAGATTTAAGTATACTTCTTTTTCACGGCGTCATAAAATTTGCCGGGACCCCTCTTCCAGTCGAAACGCTTATCCGCATATTGAATGAGATGCGTCACAAGCAGGAGCAGATAACCCACGGCTGTCGCCGTCCCGTTTTTCTCCCGAAAGAAGCTCAGCCACTTCGTACCAATGAGCATAAATGTTTTCGCATTAATCTCTTTTTGCGGATAACCCGTAATGAAAAAACACATTCCTCCGATAACGCTCAGGATCATCAGCAAAGTAAAAAGTATAGCCGTAATGCTGTATCTCTTTCTGCTGCTCCCGCTTAGAATCACCGATATCGCAAAAACGGAACTCATGTAAAAAATCACGTCACCGCCGCAGTTTTTCGCAAAAATACATTCGATCACCGTGATGAGGGTAAATCCGGAAAAGCTCATAAGCATGCTTAACAAGCATTGAATCCTGATCTGAGTCCTCTTAGACGGAACACTGGTCAAAATAAAATCTGAATAAAGTAATGAATTATAATCATACGCCATTTCTAGGCAACCCATGGCATACATCAATCCTCCGTAGCACGTATAGATTCCATGTGGATTGGTATTTCCCCCGATAGCAGCCCCCGTCAACGCCACCAGTCCCAACAAGAATTCCCCAAACAAAGCAATCCAGAATCTTTTCTGAAAATCCGGAGCCAGACGGATCAAGCGAATGCCCAATGCTAAATCCTTTTTAATCTCTTTGATCATCTCTCGCATTTTCCTCCCATTTCCATTTTGCCATGCCAACGCTTATCCCCGTCAGCAACAGGCTAAGGATGCTCATGACCAAAATCAGCCAGGGATTTGTCCAAGCCTGCAAGGTCATAAATCCGGCAACTCCCATTCCCAAATAGACAAACAGGAATCTCACGATCATGTTTGTAACCATTCGTCCCAACGTAACTGCCAGCGTGACCGCAAAGGAACAAGTCACCACTTCCAACAGGAAAAAGGTTCCGCGCATGCTCCAGCTTCTAAGCTCAAAACCATGCCACGCACCGATCAACGTTTCCGCCAGCACTGCTCCGCCAAAGATAAACGCAAAAACCGCAATCCTAATCAAAAAATCCATTATTACGGCCTTCAAAAAAACATCTTTTCCCTTACAGGAACGCCTCAGGAAGTCCGCGCTCCCATTTCTTCCATGAAACAGTTCTCCGAGGGAACACTCATCCGTCAAAAGGAAGGGAATGCTTGGCAAAATGCTCAGCAAAATAACAAAACTGTTCGCTTCCGTACGTTCAGAATTGACTTCAAAAAAATGAATGAGTTCTCCCGACTTTAGCCCCGGTGCCCACGCGATCAATACTGCAGCATATATCATTATGCAAAACAATGGGAAGAACGCATAAAACTCGATGCGATTCCATTTTTTCATAAAAACCTTATAACTCTTCCACATAGGCTTTCCTTTCCCATTCCATCCAGGTCTACTTTATAACGGTATACTTTTTGAGAACGGCGACACTGATCTGGAACAAACTCGGGGTCTCCTTACTCACCTTAAGGCCCGCAAGCTTATCTAAGTCCTCCGCAAGGCAAATTCCTTCAAACCCGTACTTTCCCTCGGAGGCCGTGAACAACGCAGGCCTTGCCGCCTCAAGTTCCTCCGCCTCACCCTTTACCAAAACGTACTTTTCCTTTAGGTCTTCCACGAAGCCCTTCTCTACAACTCTTCCCTGTTCAATGATAACGCAGTAATCCGTCACGTCTTCCATGTCGGCCACGTTATGCGTGGAAAAGAGCACCGTACTCTCTCCCTGCCCCTTTTCCAGGTATTCCTGGATCATGCGACAGAGCCGCTCTCGCATCAAGGGATCCAAGGAAGATGCCGGCTCATCCAGCAAAAGAAGCCTGGTATCTCTGGCAAATACCGAGGCCAGGATCAGTTTCATCCGGTTACCGTCGGACAGTTCAGAAACCTTTGTTTCTTTCTTTCCTTCCTTAATGACGCCCAGATTCTCACAAAGCTTCCAAAACTGGTCCTTGTGATAATGCTCGAAAAGGAGCTCACCCAAGTCCGCAACCTGTCCTACCGTCCAATGGGAAAGAAAATACCCCGACGGTCCTGCGCAGCCAATGTTCTCCCGCACTTGATTCTTAGGCTCCTCCCGCTCATCATTAACATATTTCCCAAAGTACTTGATCTCGCCATGATAATCCAACCGTATTCCCGACAGGCAATTCAAGAGTGTTGTCTTACCTGCGCCATTCTCACCGATCAGCGCCGTGGCAAAGCCCTTGGGAATCTCCAATTCGTCTACGTTCAGCTCGAAATCCTTAAATCTTTTACTTAAGTTTTTCACTTCCAATGCCGCTTCCATTTTCTCGTTCATGCTTTTCCTTTCCACGCCAGCGCTCATTTCCATTTTTGCGCTGACCTTTCATCAACAAACGCTCTTCCCGCGCTTTCGTCTACGCCTCTTCCTCATATTGCGTCAAAAGAATCCGCAACATCTCTTGTACTTCCTCACTACTCAGTTTTGCAATCTTTGACGCGCGGATTGCCTCTCCCAGGCTCTCCTCCACCTTCCGCAGATGCTGCTCCCGAAGCATTTCCGTATCCTGCGCGTTGACGTAAAAACCCTTGCCCTGCACCCCCGTCGCCAGTCCCTCTTCCTGTAAGATCTCATATGCCTTCATGGTCGTGATGACGCTGATCTTTAAATCCTTCGCCAGACTCCTGATGGACGGCAGATATTCTCCCTGCTTCAGTTTCCCTGAAAGGATGTCTTCTCTTATGGAATCAGCAATCTGCTGATAAATCGGTATCCCTGAATTCTGTAAAATGATCATTCCGGTTCTCCTTTCAACTGTTCATATGTTATATATACACCATAAACAGCTTAAAGTCAAGCACAAAAATTAAAAAAGCCCAGCCGAGTCATCCTGACCCAGCTGAGCTCATTTCTTCATTGATTTAGTTATTCCCTTCCCGGATTTCATGATAAAAAGCCTCATGATCCCTCCGACCTTCCTTCGTAAACTTGATGGCCGCCCTTGGATGCTGGTTTAGTCTTCCCGTTAGGAGATATTGCAAATCATACCCCCAGACAATCCCCTTTGCCTTCAGCTTCTCCATGTAATCATCCAAAAACGGAAGCGCCGGCGTCACGCGATATTTTTCATATCCTTCTCTTTCCAAATAGCTTAACAGCAATTCCATTGCACAGTTCCCTGCCCCGCGCCCCATGGAATCATAGGTACCGTCCAGCCAGGTTGCGCCTAGCTCCTTGGCAAGGATCGTGTTTGAAAACGCAAGCTGCAGATTATTATGGGCGTGCATTCCCACTTTCTTTCCATACTTCGCCGCCACCTCGAGATACGCATCCACCACGCGTTTTGCGTGATCTGGATACAGGGCGCCGTAACTGTCCACCACGTACAGAACGCTTGCGGGCGTCTTCGCCAAGGTCTCAAGGGAACCTTTTAAATCATACTCATCCGACTTTGAGATCGCCATGACGTTGCAGCTCACTTCATAGCCCTTCGTTGCCGCGTCTTCAATCATCTCTACGGCTCCTGGAATCGTGTCCAGATACGTCGCCACCCGGATCATATCGATGGGGCTTTCCGACTTAGGCCGTATGTCCTCCTGATAATCGCAACGTCCCACGTCCGCCATGACGGCGATCTTCGGCCAATCATTCCCCGTGGACCTGCCACCTTGATTACCTTCGCTCACTCCGTCCGCTCCGCATTCCCAGGAAGCCTTCGCAGCCTCCGTCACCTTGCGGATCTCCTCGTCATCACAATATTTCCATTTTCCGTTTTGGGCCGGATCAAACATCTTTTTCGATGCCTTGTATCCAAATTCCATGTAATCCACTCCGGTCAATCTGTTTGTCCGGTAAAGCGCCTCCACAAGCTCATCCTCGAAATAAAAATCATTTACGAGGCCGCCGTCGCGCAACGTGGCATCTACAATCTGAATCTCCTTTAAGTCACACATTGAAAACACTCCTAAACTTTCTCTATATTCCATCATATCATCCCGCGTGGAATATGGCAAGTTTCTGCATTCTTGACTTCATTGCGTTCCTTGAACATTTCATTCTTACTCCTTGAGCTCGCAGTAATACTTCTGGAGCACGTAAAATGCAGGCTTTCTGTAGGTCTTCGTCTCATCCAAAAGACCTTTTCGATTATAGTATTTCTGAATGGAACTGGTTCGTCTCGGGCACCTAAAGTCATACAGGATCCACGGTGACATGCCTTTGACATACTCGATCTTTAGCAACGTCTCCATCTGCATCTCATAAATCTTTGCCTGATATTCTTCCGTTCCCTTTACGTCCGCCGATCCTCTATTCCCCTTCATGGCATCCGCGCCAAACTCCGTGATGATCACGGGCTTGTCCGGATTGCTGTTCTCCAGCATTTGGGGAAGCCTTCCAAAATCCGGATTATACCAGCCGCAATATTCATTGAGTCCGATCACGTCCAGGGAATCCGCCATCCTGTCCGCAATCCGGTTATTCTCTTCATCCACCAGGCATGCCGCCGACACAAGCCTCGTGTGGTCAACTTTATGCGCATAATCTGCAAGGCGCGACATAAAGCTTAACCTTTCATCCGTATCCGCATTTTCATTTCCCACGGACCAGATGATCACGCTTGCACGATTGTAATCCCTTGTAATCAGCTCAGCGAGCTGGTTACGCGCATCCTGAAAGGTTTCTTCCCGATCAAAGCGGATGGCCCAGTAAACCGGTATTTCCTCCCAAAGCAAAATGCCAAGTTCATCTGCGAGCTTCGCCATGTTCTCGTGATGAGGATAATGAGCCACGCGCATAAAATTACAGCCCAATTCTTTCGCCAGCCGAATGTTTTCCCTGCGCTCTTCATCCGTCAGCGCACGGCCATGAGACACGCTCTCTTCGTGCGTGCTGATGCCTTTCAGAAAAACGGGCTTGCCATTTAACAAAAGCTCCCTGCCCTCCGTCCGGATCTCCCGGAACCCCACGCGGTCTGAGACCACATCCTCCTCAAACCGAAGCGTAACGTCATACAGCTTCGGACGTTCTGGTGACCAAAGTTCCGGCTGTGCGTCAATGATCGCATGACCGACCCCTCGTTTAATCTCAATGCGTTCGCAAATGCCAAGCTCCGCAATTTCATATTCTGCCTCGCCGTTCACGCGTTCTGACAAAACAATTTTTACGTTGATCTTGTTAAACTCCCCATTTCTGACCAGTGCCGTCTTGAAATCCTTTACGTAAAGATTTGGAGCGGATACCAGCTCAACGTCCCGGAAGATCCCGCCGTAATTGAACCAGTCCGTGTTCTCCGTGGGCACCTGCTCCGGTCGGCGCGTTGAATCAACGCTGATCAACAAGCGGTTATCCTCCTTTAAAAAATCAGTGAGGTCAAAATAAAACGGGGTGGACGCGCCCCGATGCATGCCAACGTAGCGGCCATTTAGAAAGACCCTGCAGAGCATGGAAGCAGCGCCGATTCGCAGAATAAACCGCATCAAATTCTTTTCAATGCTTTCCAGTTCCTCCTTGCTCAGCGAAAACGACTTGAAAAACACCATTGGGCCTTCATAGAGCAAGTATTCCCTTGCAAACGTATTCCAGCAACAGGGTAGCTCCATCTTGGGCCATTCTTCAAAGGAAAAGTCAACGGGCAGGGAAAAACCGTTTTGATCTTCATAATACTCCAAATACCATTTTTGCCGGAGACAGGTATCATATTGATCAACGGCATAGTTCCATTCGCCGTTCAATGAGCGCGTCTTGCGTCCGCCCATAAAAATCACGTCGTCATACAACGCCCGATTGGTCTCATATTCTGCCGCATAATTCTGCAAATGAATGTCCGAAATAAACTTCTCTGCCATGACTCATTCCTCCGTAAGACCGCAATCAGTCTTCCAAGAATCCAGATCCATACGTTCAAGTTCCATAAAAATTTAAAATAAAAAAATAGCGAAGGGGGGACTCGAACCCTCGACACCACGGGTATGAACCGTGTGCTCTAGCCAGCTGAGCTACTTCGCCATTTGCCAACTTTCGTTGGAGTGGAAGTTATAGGGCTCGAACCTATGACCCTCTGCTTGTAAGGCAGATGCTCTCCCAGCTGAGCTAAACTTCCATTTCGGCTTCCACAGCCGACTCGATTAGTATACAATGGGTTTACGCATTTGTCAACTACTTTTCCAAAAATAAATGAGGCTGTTTTTGGCAGCCTCATTTGTTATCAATCCTTAATGATTCTCACGCATTTTGTAGGCGTTCTGTAATTGTACTTGTTGATCCTGATGCCATATTTCGGGCAGCTTGCGTGAATGACCTGACTGTTTCCAATATACATTGCCACGTGATTGATCGAGCCATTCTTGCTGTAGAAGATCAGGTCGCCGGGCTTCAAGTCGGAAACGTCAATCTTCGTGCCCTGCTTCGACTGGGCGCTGGAGGTACGCTCAAGGCTCATGCCAAACTTCTTGTAGATGGCCTGCATGAATGCCGAACAATCAATGCCCTTGGTCAGGCTCGTTCCGCCATACTTATAAGGATTGCCAAGGAACTGCTTTGCATATTCCACCATGTCCACGCGAACGTCAGACACGCCGTTGCCATACATCAGCTCTGACATGGTGATCGCCGTATCAAGCTTTGTTTCCACCGTAACGTAATCAGAAAATACGTAGGCATCTTCATCGTCGATGGTGACGTGAATCCAATCCTCAAGATCTTCCACAAATTCAAGCTCTTCACCCTTGGCCACCTGAGTCATGACCCCGCTCTCCGTGGATGGCTCCTGACGAATGTTCAGACCGTTTTCATTTGCAATCGCCACGGTCGACACAAAGTCTTTTGCCACGTTTACGGCATCTGCGCCAACCAACAGGTAATCCAGGCTTACGTATCCTTCCACTTCACCAGAGACAATCTTTGCCCAACCGTCTTCGATTTCAAGTACTTCTGCCGCGGCGTGATTTGGCATCTTACCGACCAGCTTTCCGCCGGTGGAAGGCGTCTCGCGAACGTTTAAGTTCGCTCCTTCCGTGTTAGCAATGCCGAGCTTTGTATATCCCCAATGCGCACCCTTGGCAGCATCAGCACATGCCACCAATTCGTCCACCGTATAATTCATCTCAAAAAAAGATGCAACGCCAATACTGTCAAAAGCAGAATCCTCCCCTGCCTCACTTACGTGCATGGGAAAAGCGAAAACACATGCTGCCGCCATTGCCGCTGCAGAAAATTTAACTATATTTCTCACTTGATTATTCTTCATTCTTCCATAACCTTGCGCTGCAGACCAATCCTCCTACCCCAAAGGCATCTCGATCTTTCAACGCGCCCCATCTTTTAATTTGTTACAAAATTGTTACAACCTGTTACAAATTATACCCTACCGTTTTGCATTACGTCAACCCTTATCTGTTTTATCGACTTACCCGGTCAATTCAGGTCTTCCTTCCCGCCGGCCTTTAGGAAGCTTCCTTCTCCTGATCCATGATTGCAAATGCAATATTCGTCGCATGATCAGATACTCTCTCCAATCCTGAAATCACGTCCGAGAACAACATTCCCGCTTCCGGTGAACACTCTCCCTTGGAAAGTCTTTCCACGTGTAATTTTTGGAATTCCCTTTCCATCTCATCCACGTGATCCTCGAGATCTATTACGTCCTGCATGTGTTTATATTCGCTCTTTACAAACATTTCGATGGCATACTGCACGATCTTATTGACCATCTCGAGCATCTCACCCATCTCGTGCTGCGCTTCCTTGCTAAAGTTTGAACCTTCCTCTTTGCGCTGGCATGCCGCGTCCGCAATGTTTTCTGCATGGTCACCGATGCGCTCTATGTCGTTTACGACGTGGAATAACGCACCAATACTCTTTAAGTCTTCAATGGGCAAAGTACTCTGGTTGATCTTCACAAGATAATTTGTAATTGCATGGTTTAAGAAGTTGATATTCTTCTCCACCTCATAAACCTCTTGAATGTCCTCCTCATCCAGCGTGATCAGGGCATTCATTGCACGGTTTAGGTTCTCACTGGCAAGGGATGCCATTCTGTCAAGCTCCTTCACTACCTCAACCACTGCCGTTGCAGGGTTGAATACTACCTTATCGCCAATATATTTCAACTGATAGCTCTCGCGATAACCAACCTTCTTGTCTTCGCCGGGCACGCACAGGCAGGCCAGCTTTACAATCAGATTCGAGAACGGGAACAACACGATTACCTGGAAAATCTTGATCAAGGTATGTGCGTTTGCAACAAAACGCCCGTTGTCGGAGGAGATCAGCCAGATCACCTTCATCACCAGATCCTCTGCGAAGAAAAGAATGACATAGATCAAAGCCGTACCAATTACGTTAAACCAGAAATGAATGAGCGCCGTACGCTTTGCATCTTTCTTACCCGCAAGGGATGCCAGCAGAGCTGTTGAACACGCGCCGATGTTACATCCAAGGATAATGTAAAGCGTTATGTGTAACGATAACAAATCCTGATTTGCAAGGAGCAGCACAATGCTGACCGTCACGGAAGAGCTCTGGATAACGGACGTCAGGACCAGACCCATGAGCGTTGCCATAAATGGATTCTTCAAAGATGCGAGCAGATTTACGACCGTCGGTTCGTTTTTCATGGCAGCCATGGCGCTTGACATGGTACTTAAGCCCAGAAAAAGCACGCCAAATCCAATGACAATCTCAGAAAACTTCTTGACCTTGTCCTCTTTTACAAACATGACGCACAAAACGCCAGCCAGTAGAATCAACGGCGCATATGCAGATAAGTTAAAGGAAACTAGCTGTGAGGTAATGGTGGTACCGATGTTGGCACCGAAGATGACGCCGGCCGCCTGAAAGAGATTCATCAGACCGGCGTTTACAAAGCTGACGACCATGGCAGTACATGCCGAAGATGACTGAATGATTGCGGTAAAGATGACTCCGACGATCATGCCGGTAAACCGATTCGTGGTAAACAGTTCCAAAATGTGTCTCAATTTGGCGCCTGCCACCTTTTCGATGGAGTCGCTCATGACACGCATGCCGAACAAAAAGAGCCCCAGTCCGCCCGCCATTGATAATAGAACGCTCATACTCATATTACTTTCTTTCCCTTCGTATTCCTTCCAACCGCGGAAGGCTGCTTCGTTAATCCCCAAATCACATACATAATTATTTTAAAAGATTTTTGAGAAAGATACAAGCCCTTTTTTGAAAGTTATTTCGCGTTTTCGACAAATCGATGACACTCTTCCACGTCCCGCGCGATCTGCCGTTTCAAGGCATCCACGCTCTCAAATTTTCGTTCCGGGCGTTGGAAATGATGAAGATAGATTTGCACTTCCCGTCCATACAGATCGCCGTCGAAATCAAAAAGATTTGTTTCCACGCCCACCGCGGCAACCCTTCCGTCAGCCTGTTTGCCAACTCCCGGCTCCGCCTTTTCCTTCGCGTTGTCGCTTACGGTCGGCTTTCTGCCAATGTTGGTAATGCCGGAGTACAGCTTTCCTTCGATCCGGATCTTGGACGCGTACACGCCGAAGGGCGGAAGAAGCTTTTCTTCCAGTGGGAGCAAGTTAAGCGTGGGAAAACCAAGTTCGTGTCCCAAATGCCTTCCGTGCACGACCGTTCCGTCAATGCAATAAGGCTCTCCGAGGAAAACCGACGTTTCTTCCATCCTGCCGCTCTCCACCAGGGAACGAACGTAAGTTGAGCTGGCGGGAATCCCTTCGATCTCAACTTTCGATATTGTTTTCACTTCGAATTCCAACTCTGTGGAAAGTCTCTGCAAGAGCTTTGCGTCTCCCTTGCCATATTGTCCAAAAGAAAGATCATCGCCCGCCGCGATAAATCTGCCGCATAGCGCCCCAGAAAGATATCTGCGCGCAAAATCCTCAGCCGGAATGGCTGCCGTCTGCCGCGTCATTGGGAACTCCACAAGCATGTCAATGCCAAGCTCCTTAAAGATCCTTCGCTTTTCCTCGCGGGTTGTCAAAACCTTACCGTCACCAAAACCAAACAACACCGCCGGCGATACGTCAAAGGTAAACACGCAGGCCTCAAGTCCGTCCTTCTTCTTTTCCAGGATTTCCTCCAAAAGACGCCGGTGCCCCACGTGAACGCCGTCAAACTTACCAATCGCTATGGCCGTCTCTCTATTCAATTGAAAATCAACGCTCTCTGATATGATTTCCAAAACAAATCCTCACTTTTTTGTACTTTTGTGCTCCTGCCTGATTCCGCAAGTCTTGGCTATAATATCTTATCTTTTTCGCATATACCCACATTCTAATATCGCCATGGGTAAATGCTTCCAAAAATAATACATATCCCCAATAGTACCCAGATTTGACCAGCGCTAAAACTTCATTCGAAGAAAACACTTTACAAAAACATCTTCACGGGGCGAAGGCTTCCGCCAGCCTTGGCAAATTCATATACGCCAAGGAATTTGCCGTCAGAAGTACAGACGCGGATCCTCTCTCCGTCTGAAATCGAAACTTCTGTCAATATCTTCTTCCCCGACGGCATTACGTCACTGTTTAACAAGAGTGAGGAAGCTATCGGTATCGCGTTACCGTTCAGCAGAAGCTTGTCCGCTTCAGGTTTTACGCATACGCGACGCAACTCTGCGAATGCAGCCTCCGTAGGAATCACGACGCTCTCCAGTCCCAGGCTTCCATCCCGGATCTGCTCGATTTCGGCAAGGGTATGTGCCTGCTTCAGCGTAAATCTTCCCACCTTGGTTCTCACCAGGGATTTCATGGTTCCGCCACACCCAAGCTTTTCACCCACGTCATGACAAAGCGTACGGATATAAGTTCCCTTCGTGCAACCAACCCGTATTTTTACCACGGGAAGCTTCATCTCCAGGATTTCCAGTTCCAAGATCTCAACGCGCCTTGCCTTGCGCTCGATCTCCTTTCCTTCCCTGGCCAGTTCATAAAGCTTCTTTCCATTTACCTTCAGTGCACTGTACATGGGCGGGATCTGATCATAGGCGCCGAGAAAGCTCATGACCGCCTCACGCACCTGTTCCTCCGTCACGTCCACGGGCCTCTCGGAAAGCACCGTTCCCGATATGTCCTGCGTATCCGTCGTCACGCCCAAAAGAAGCTCTGTCACATACTCTTTTTCCTTATCGGTGAGCATGTCGCAGAGCTTGGTTCCGGTTCCCAGGCATACGGGTAAAACGCCGGTGGCGTCCGGATCCAGCGTTCCCGTATGGCCAACCTTCTTTTGCCTGCAGATACCGCGCATCTTCGCCACCACGTCATTCGACGTAAAGCCTGGTTCTTTATTGACAATGATAATTCCATTCAACATGTCTGCCACTCGAGCTCCTTCTTTTCTGATTGCCCTCGCGCAAGCATCTAAGGTGCCTTACGCCTCCAGCTGCTTCTCGATTTCCGCCGACAGATTATTCACGCAATCATAAAAGGTCCCCTTCATGGTACATCCTGCCGCGCGCGCATGTCCGCCGCCGCCAAAATATGCCGCAACCTTCGCTGCGTCAACGCTTTGGTCCGTGCGCAGGCTCACCTTGAATTCCAGCGTGTCCGTTTCATACATAAAAATCGCGCAGCAGATTCCCTTGATGTTGCGAAGCTGATTGACAATGCCCTCAAAATCCCGGTTGGTCACGCCATAGAAATCCATGGTTCTGCGGTCGATCACGCTGACAATGCACCTGCCGTCCATAAAGCGTACGCTCTCCATGAGCGCCCTGCCCATGATCTGCGCCTGCACGTAGGTCTTCTGATAAAACGTCTCCTGGATAATCCGGTAAAAATCAAAACCAAAGCTGATGAGATGCGCCGCCTTCCGCATGGTTTCCGGCGTTGTATTCTCATACTGGAACACGCCCGTGTCATGCACCATGCCAACGTAAATGGACTTGGCCAATTCCACGTCCAGACGCTCCTTGTCCACAAGGTCATAGATCAGCTCGCACGCAGATCCCACCTTTGGATTCACATAATTCAGATCCCCACAACCGTTTGCATTCGTCACGTGATGGTCCACGTTGATGATCTTTCCGGCGCCATTCGCATACTTTGCCGCAAGACCCGTGCGCTCTAAATTGCAATCCAGAATGAAAAGCACGTCAAAAGGAGCTTCCTCCGGGAAATCCGTGATGATCTCATCGAAACCAGCCAGCTCCGCGAACACGGGATCCGGCTCCTCAAGAAACGTAAAAATCTCCGCGTCCTTAAGGTTATTTTTCAAATAATACCATATGGCAAGACATGCGCCAACGCAGTCGCCATCGGGCTTTTGATGTCCCGTGACGGCAATACGCCGCGCGTCCGCACATTCTTTTAATAAATCTAATTCCATATTTCCAAAAACCCCTTACTATCCTTGAACCCCAAGTGCTTATTGCTCATCCTCCACGTCATCTTCTTCGGCGTCATCCTCGTCAAACGCTTCGTCATCGAATTCCTCGTCTGACGCTTCCACCTCATCGCCGCGAAGCCTTGCGCTCTCACGATCCTGCGCCATGACCTCATCTATCTTGTGTGACATGTCAACGCCATATGCGATGGACTGATCCATCAAAAACTTGATCTCCGGCGTGTTGCGCAGATTGATGGTGTGCGCGAGCTGCCTGCGAATGTAGCCCATGGCGGAATTCAATCCTTCAATGGTCTTCTTGCAGGCATCCTCCCCGCCAAGTACGCTGATCCACGCCTTGCAGCTCTTTAAGTCAGGAGCCACTTCCACGGCCACCACGCTTGTCCAGGGACTGATCCTGGGATCCTTTATTTCCTTGCGGATGATCTCCGCAAGGACCTTTTGAACCTCCCCGTTAATCCGGGTATTCTTGATACTGTTTTTTCTCATAATTCTCCTAACTGTCTTGAAAGTACCACATATGGAAGGCATCTTCCCGCAAGCGGGCCCCTCCTTCTGTTATGTTTATCGGGGCACCTCCACCATGATATAAGCCTCTACGATATCCAGCTCCTGCATCTGATCGAAGCCCTCGAATACGAGACCGCACTCGAATCCAGCCTTTACTTCCTTCACGTCATCCTTGAAACGCTTCAGGGAAGCAAGCTTGCCTTCATAGATCTGCTCGCCCTCACGGGTAATGCGAACCTTGCAGTCTCTCTGGAATACACCATCGAGCACGTAGGAACCTGCAATGTTTCCGATTGCGGATGCGCGGAAGATCTGACGAACCTCTGCATGACCGATGACCTTCTCCTCGTAGATGGGATCCAGCATACCCTTCATGGCTGCTTCGATGTCTTCGATTGCCTGATAAATCACCTTATAAAGGCGAACGTCAACGCCTTCTCTCTCAGCCGTAGCCTTTGCAACGGCGTCAGGACGCACGTTAAATCCAATGATGATCGCGTTGGAGGCACTTGCAAGTACCACGTCAGACTCATTGATGGCTCCTACGCCTCCGTGAATGCACTTAACAACCACTTCCTCGTTAGAGAGCTTCAAAAGGGAAGTCTTCACGGCCTCCACGCTACCCTGCACGTCAGCCTTCACGATCAGGTTGAGTTCCTTAAGGTTGCCCTCCTTGATCTGCGAGAACAGATCATCCAGGGACATCTTGCTCTTGGTCTCCTCAAGCATCTTCTCCTTGTTCTGTGCAAGATAAGTATCAGCGTAGCTCTTCGCCGTCTTGTCACTGTCATGCGCAAGGAATACCTCACCTGCACTGGGAACGTCGCTAAGACCCAGGATCTCAACGGGAGTGGAAGGACCTGCCTCCTTCACGCGTCTGCCCTTATCGTCCACCATTGCCCTCACCTTACCGTGAGCAGCGCCTGCGGAGATAAAGTCTCCAACGTGAAGCGTACCCTTCTGCACCAAAACGGTTGCAACGGGACCGCGCCCCTTATCCAGCTCTGCCTCGATCACGAGACCTCTTGCCTTTCTGTTCGGATTTGCCTTCAGCTCCAAAATGTCTGCGGTCAGAAGGATGGTCTCCAACAGATCCTCAATACCCTGTCCGGACTTTGCGGACACGGGAACAAACTCAGTATTTCCGCCCCAGTCAGTAGCAACCAGCTCATACTCGGTGAGCTCCTGCTTAACGCGCTCAATGTTTGCGGAGGGCTTATCGATCTTGTTTACTGCAACGATGATCTCAATGCCTGCTGCCTTTGCATGATTGATTGCCTCGATCGTCTGAGGCATTACGCCGTCATCTGCAGCCACCACCAATATTGCGATATCGGTGGAGTTAGCGCCGCGCATACGCATTGCAGTAAATGCTTCATGTCCGGGCGTGTCAAGGAAGGTAATGTTTCTTCCGTCCAAGGTAACGGTGTACGCGCCAATGTGCTGCGTGATTCCGCCTGCCTCGCCCTTCGTTACGTTTGTCTTACGGATCGCATCGAGCAGGGAGGTTTTACCATGGTCAACGTGACCCATAACGCAGATTACGGGAGGTCTCTCCTTGAGATCCTTCTCATCCTCCTCGTCCTCCTTCAGGAGCTCCTCAATCACGTCTACCTTGACTTCCTTCTCACAGAGGATTTCATATTCCATGGCGAGTTCCTCAGCCTCTTCATAAGAAATCTCCTGGTTCACGGTCACGATCTTGCCCTGCATGAAAAGCTTCTTGATCAAGGCTGCAGGCTGCTGCTTCATCTTATCCGCAAGATCCTTGAGGGTAATGGTCTCTGGCAGGGTGATCACCTTGATCACTTCCTCCACCACTTCCTCTTTCTTCTTTTCAGGCTTTATGAAGCGGCCGGGCTTGTTCTTTGCTGCCTCGTCCTCCTCATACATGTAATCCTTCTTGTTTCTCTTATCCTTTTCCTGGGAGAACCTTCTCTTGTCCTCCTCGCGCTTCTTTTCCATGTCCTTTGCGGGTGCGGAATCGCCACCGAAATTGTTCTTTCCGGGTCTGGCGTCACGACCGCCAAACTGAGCGCCCTGACCAGGTCTTCCCTGACCGTCACGACCACCGAAGCCACCGCGTCCGTCGCGGCTTCCGCCCTGATACTGACCAGTCCTTCCCTGGCCGTCACGGTTGCCAAATCCACCTTGGCCGCCCTGGCGGTTGAACCCGCCCTGACCGTCGCGATTGTACTGTCCCTGGCCGCCCTGACGATTAAAGCCGCCCTGACCGTCACGATTGTACTGTCCCTGACCGCCCTGACGGTTGAAGCCGCCCTGGCCGTCACGATTGTACCGTCCCTGGCCGCCCTGGCGGTTAAAGCCGCCCTGACCGTCGCGATTGTACTGTCCCTGGCCGCCCTGACGATTAAAGCCGCCCTGACTGTCACGATTGTACTGTCCCTGACCGCCCTGACGAGGCGCACCGTCCCTGGGACCTGCGGGAGCACCGCTTCTCACCTGTCCCTCACGGTTCACAGGCTGATTGCCCTGCAAAGGACGCTTCTCCGAAGCTACAGGCGTCTTATTCTCCTGTGGCGTCGCGGGAACTGCCGGTGCAGGTGTCTTGTTCTCCTGAGGCGCCGTCACCTCAGGCGTAACGTTCACTGTAGGAGTCTCCTTAACGGGAGCTGCGTTTACCTGCGGCTCTTCCTTCTTCTCAGGCACGGGATTCACGCGCTTAGGCTGCTGAACGTTCCCCGGAACCATCTGCACGCTGGGCGTGGGAGACGGCGGAGTCAGCGGCTTAATGGGCGTACGAGGCGCCGGCTGCTGCGGTCTGCCATTATTATATCCCTGATTGCCATACCCAGGTCTGCCATTGTTTCCACCCTGAGGGCGTCCCTGCTGCGCGGGTGCGCCGGGGCGCTGACCCTGCTGGCCTCTGGCATTCTGCTGATTATTGACAATGATAATGGTCTTCTTCTTTTTGGGCATTGCAGGCTGTGCATTTCCCTGTGCAGGCTTTGCCGCATTCTCAGGCGCAGGCTTTGCCGCATTCTCAGGTGCAGACTTAGGCTCCTCTGCCTTCGTTGCGGGTGCACTTTCCTCTGCTTTTGGTGCCGCTTTCTTGGGAGCAACTTCGGCAGGCTTTACTGGCTCTGCTTTCTTTGCTTCCTCTGTCTTCGCTGCCGGTTCAGCCTTCTTAGCGTTGTCGGCACTCTTCTCCTTCGCACCGCCAAACGCTGCCCTCACCATCTGCTCCTCCTTGGGATCCAGGCCGCTGGATGCCGTCTTCCCCTCGATTCCTTTTCCGGCAAGGAACTGCAACAGCTCTTTATTCTCCATCTTTAACTCTTTTGCGAGTTCGTGTATCCTGATTTTTGCCATCCTAACTATTTTCTCCTTTCCAAGCTCATCTTGGGCCCTACTTCTCCATTTCAAGTTGCTTTTTTATGGCAGCTGCCAATCCAACCTCGCATACCGCCACTGAAGATCTCAGGTCCTTTCCGATTGCCCGGCCTAAATCTTCCTTCTTCCCGTACAGATACACGGGAACGGCATAAAAAGCACATTTGTCAGTAAAAAGCTTCTTTGTATTGTCGGATGCGTCTTCGGAAACCAATACCAGATTAGCCGTCCGCTTCTTGACTGCCTCGAGCGTCTGATATTCACCGCTGACCACGTTACCGCTCTTCATGGCAATTCCCAAAAGGGAATAAATCTTATTCGGTATTCCCATCCGCGAACTCCTTTTCCAGAGCGTCATAAACCTCTGCGGGAATGCTCATCTTAAAGGATCTCTCCAATCCTTTATTCTTTCTGGCCTTCTGCAGACAAGTCATGCTCTTACATAGATATGCGCCCCGTCCATTTTTCTTTCCGGTAAGATCAAGACAGATTTCCTCACCCTCCGCTTTCAGGACGCGCATCATTTCTTTTTTGGTTTTCATTTCTCCGCAGCCAACACACTGTCTCAGTGGAAGCTTTTTTGTCATGCTTTACTCTACCTCTCCTTACTTAATCACGTCATATGGGAATCCAATGCCATCTTATTGCTCCGTGAAGTTTCCTTCTTCACCCTCGTATCCCTCATACTCCTCATAATCTTCATCATCCAGATAATCCTCATAACGGAAACCGGGAGCATCCTTTGCCTGCGTCTCGGACTTGATGTCGATCTTATAACCGGTCAGTCTTGCCGCAAGTCTTGCGTTCTGGCCTTCCTTACCGATTGCCAGGGAAAGCTGATAATCAGGCACGACAACCTTTGCCGTCTTCTCCTCGGGATCAGCAAACACTGCCACGATCTTGGCGGGAGACAATGCGTTCTGGATCAGGTTACCAGGATTCTCATCCCAGTTCACCACGTCGATCTTTTCTCCGCGAAGCTCTTCCACAATGGCGTTTACTCTCGCACCGTTCATGCCGACGCACGCGCCAACCGCGTCTACGTCGGGATTGTTGGACCAAACCGCGATCTTGGTACGGCTTCCCGCCTCACGTGCTATGCTCTTGATCTCAACAGTGCCGTCCTTGATCTCCGTAACCTCTGCCTCAAACAGACGCTTCACCAGTTCCGGATGCGTGCGGCTCACGCTGATGCGAGGTCCCTTAGGAGTATTCTTCACTTCATGTACGTAAACCTTGATGCGCTCCGTAGGACGAAACACCTCACCCTTTACCTGCTCTGCCTCGGTGAGCAGTGCGTCTGCCTTACCAAGGTTAATGCTGATATTCTTGCCAACGTAACGCTGAACGATACCCGTTACCACGTCGCGCTCCTTTTCAAAATACTGATTATAGATGACACTGCGCTCTTCCTCGCGGATCTTCTGCAAAATCACGTTCTTTGCATTCTGGGTTGCAATACGGCCAAACTCCTTAGACTTGATCTCCACGTGGATCACGTCGCCCACGGAGGCCTTCGAAGAAATCTTCTGAGCATCGTCCAAGCTGATCTGAAGTACGCTGTCTTCCACGTCGTCTGCCGTTGGAACTACTTCCTTCTCAGCATAAACCAAAAAGTCGCAGGTATCGCGGTCAATCTCAACCTTCACGTTGTCTGCCTTGCCAAAATGGTTCTTGCAGGCCGTGAGCAATGAGTTCTCGATTGCCTCGAACAGCGTCTCTTTGCTGATCTCCTTCTCCTTCTCCAAAATATCAAGTGCCTCCATTAATTCCTTGTTCATCATATCCTCCATTTCCGGCATTTCGCCTTGATTTATCTATTTCCGAAACACAATCGGGTTGTGTCCTGTATTCCTTACTCTCCTTTGGATCCGTATCAAAAGTCGAACGCCAGCCGGATTAATGCAACGTTACTTCTTTCAAAGCATTGCACTGCTTTGTTCTGCAACCCGTCCTCCGCGGCGTGCTCCCGGATCGTGATTGTCTTCTCATCAAAGCTTTCCAGGATCCCCGCAAAATCCTTTTGTTTTCCGATTGCCTTAAAAAGCTTTACTTCCACTTCCATGCCGATGCTCTTTTCAAGGTGAACGTCCTTCTTCAGCGTCCTGCCGAGTCCCGGACTGGAAACCTCCAAAACATAGGCATCCGGGATCGGATCCGCTTCATCCAGTGCGTCCGAAAACGCCCGGCTTACGGCTTCGCAATCATTGATGTTTACGCCTTCCGGTTTATCAATGTACGCCCTCAGGTAATAACTGCTCCCTTCCTTAACAAACTCCACGTCATATATTTCGATCCCAAGCTTTTCCACAATAGGCTTCAACAGTTCCTCGGCCTTTGCTTCATAAATCTCCCTTTTTGACATGACTCCTCCAATCAAATAAACGTACGCGGCTCTGACGCCGTTCTGCGCCGTCTTTCATACAAACAATTAAGAGTGGCTCGCGCCACTCTTAATCTAGTAAACTTTATTAACCTTAACCAGTATAATCCCGAAAAAGATAAAAGTCAAGAGGTAAAAGGCTAATTCTTACATGTCCTGCCTTATTACCAATCCATAGCATGTACCTTTGCGTTCGTGTAAATCACAAAATCACTGACACCGCTGTTTTGAATTCCTTCTCCGTCTTCCTTCAGAAGTACTGCCCGCAACGTGATTCTGTAATTAGAATACTCGGTAAACTGATCTCCGGTTTTCACCAGGAATCTCAACCCGAAATCATACACGTCTGCTTCGACCGCACAGCTTTCGACCGGCAGATCGATCGTAAGTGCCGCCGAATCGGAAGTGATCGTCCATTCATCCCCCCGGCCCCCCGCGCCGTACGCGGTTCCCGAAGTAACCAGAACAGTCGCACCCAGGTAATCTGACAGCGAATCTACGGCAACATACTCTGCTTTGCTTACAACGCCATTTTCCGTCATATCCGTCTTTTTACTCAGTGTCACGGTAAGTCTCACCGTCTTGGCATTTCTCAGGTCGTTCGGCGAGATCGCCGATACGTTATACTTTGCTTCCGTGTTGACCGGCATAAATCCGGTCAGGTCGGAATATCTTCCGTTGATGCCCAGCCGTGAATAGTTCTCACTCATCTTTCCGTACGGATCATATTCATCCAGATCATTAACGGCTGCATAGTACAGCTTTGCCACGTTTACGGACTCCCTGTGATAATAATGGCTGTCCTGTGCAAATGCGGCAGACATGCTCGTATACGCCAGGCGTTCTTCATCATAGGCAAGATTTGTCGCGGCACGTACGTTGACGCCTATGTTGTTCTCCGACGTCTTCTCTGGGAATTCTTTATCCAACTGATTCTCATCAAACGTCATTTTCACGTAAGCATAAACCGTCAGCGAGTTTCCCGTGTCAGCAGCGCTCAGCAGGTCACTCATGATCTCCTTTGTTTCAATATCAATGTAATTATACTGAAGACTCAACTCCTTCTTTCTGACAGATGCGCTGCCGGCACTTGCTTCCGAACCGATGCTATACGTTGCAAGGATCCTGCTGTCATCAAGACCGTAAATTTCATTTCCGACTTCGTTTTCCGCATAACGGTCCAAGGCAAAATGGAATGAATGATAGAGCTTCAAGTTACCGAGGTATGCTTTGGCATCGGGGTTGTTCAGCCTGATCTCGGTGGATGCCTTCACCGTGATCACGTGATTGGAGGCATTGATCTGTTGGTCCTCCGGAGCGACGATCAATCTGTTTGTCGTGTTTTGTGTATAAAGATCCGCCGCGATCACCGAATAACGGTTTCTTTCGTTTACAACTGCCGCCTTCCTTCCCGCAAGCTCCGTCGGTGCCTTGATCTCATAGAAGTAGAGCTCCGTCGACAGGGGCACGTACATGCTGATGTAATAGTCTTCATTCAGCACGTAATTATCCGGCACTTCAAGTCCGACGCTCCCGTTGCCGCTGGCAGCATATTTGTAATACTCCGTTACGCCGTTTCCGTTAATCCTGTATACGTCATAATCCGCTTCCGTGGCCGGCACGTACAACAGATCCCCGTCCGTTTTCACTACGATGTCTCTCGCCATCAGATCGTTTAGGGTCCTTGGCGCAAAGTCGGCCTGGTTTGACTCATCCCTGAATCGGTTCAGCGAGATCACCCACCCGGGATACTCCTGATCCGCCACATGGGCTTCATCATAGTAGGTGTCAAAGCTGCTGAGATTCTCAGCATAATAAACTCTGTCGGCATTTCCGTTTGGATCGACCAGAACCATGTAGGTATTCACCGGCAATCTCTTGAATGTCGAGCTCATTTCATTCGTCCTGAAGATCACCTTCTTGTTATTGTTCCAGTTCACGTTATTGGAATCCAGGAGCATATTTAAATCTTCGGCATGGTAAGAATAGCGGATGTACTGGGTGATCCAGGTTTCCAGGCTGTCCACGTAGGTTTCATTGGATGCCATGAGGGACGAGTAGTCTGTCGACGCAACTCCGTTTTCGTAAGATACGGAGCTGGTTCCCGTTTTTACTGCCGAATAGAAATCCACCTCGATCTGCTTGACGGTATATACTGGAACATACAGGTGGTATGCAATTTTCTCGCTGTTGGTTCCTGCCGTAAGCGGATCCTTGAACTGTACGTCCACAAGCGTAAAGGTGCTTGCGTTATTGGAATCGGCATGAGCACCGTTCAGCGCGAATTTCCGATATCCGTTCTCGGTAGTTACGGTAAGGCCCGGCGTGGCCGACATATCAATGACAAAACTTCCGTTTTCGTATTTACAGGTCTTGACCTCAATGGAATAATACGAGCTGGATGCCGTGTAATCCGTTGCGGTGTTTGTCACCAGCTGAACGTAACGGTTGATCAGGTTTGTCGTTTCCTCTTTTGTCTGATTTGCTATGACGATGACGGCAAAGTCATCCTCCTCCGACATGCCGCCCGGCATCGCACCCCTTTCCGTCTTATAGGTCGAGATACGGTCGCCGTCATCGTTTATAGTACGACGCAAGTAGGCATCGATCTTATTATCTCCGTAGATTTTGGCATCATTTGTGTTGTTGAATGCTTCAAACGTCGTATATCGTCTTGAATCAGAGCCCGCGACAATATCCTCATAGATCTTGAGCGCCATGGTTTTTGGGGCCGTCCCGCCGGCGTATGCGGAGGTCTGCGAAGCCGTGCTTCTTAGCACTGCCCCGTCGCCAGTGATGATCTCATCGCCGCCCATTGAGGACTGAGGGTTGACGTTGACAAACGGGTATCTTGGCATAACGACCGTCGTCCCCCTGTTCAGCCCGGAAACGTCCGGCAAGGTACCGGCGCTGCCCTGCTGAAGCATATCCTCGTCATAGGCGGCAAAAACGAAGGATGCGTTTCCCAGATTTGCATCGTTTCCCACGTTTTTAGTAAATCCGGTCCCATAGATTGCAAGGCCTGCGAACTGAATTTTGGTAACTTTTCCGTTTCCGTCGCTTGATGCTTTTCCTATCCAGGCGCCAAAATTAGTTGTCCCTGGCG
>JAILLF010000027.1 GCA_024693365.1 Acetatifactor sp.
TACGTTATTTTGAGCGTATGATAGACTTTTGCAGGTTCATAACGGAAATAATAGGTGAAGAAAAGCCTGCTATTCTGGATGGTAACATTGCTATGTTATACAGGTATATGGCAACCTATTATGTTGCTTTAGGTAATAAAGTTGAGACTTTGACAAGTCTTGAAAATATGCTTATGTATGTCGAAAAAATCTGCAAAACCACAAGCGATGAGAGTTTGCCTCATAACACAGCATGGTATTACTTGCCATATTTGGGACAGGAAAGATATGATCCGGTTCGCAAAGAAGAGCGGTTTATTACTGTTAAAGAAAAAATGGAGAAACTGGCAAAGTGATAGGGGGATAATGCCCCGGATTATGTGGTAGCTGCAAGCAGAGAGTTTGAAAGCGGAGGAAGTAAAGTAAACAGATGTTTTTTCTTATGATAAATTGGAACTAGAATATTTTGCGTACATACGCACATAATTCTAATGAGATGCATGCCTCTTGTGATGCTGCAAAAGACACGTGAAGACAAGGCTGCGTATCTCCGCGATCTTTTCGATAAGATATACCTTGATGACATCATCACGAGAAAAAGTATAGGTCATGCCAAAAGCGTTCTTGAAGATCTTTTGGACGTGATCTCATCGTCTGTCGGTTCTCTTACCAATCCTTTAAAGTTGTCAAACACCTTTGCGAGCGTAAAAAAGATGAGTATCACCGACGATACCATTGCAAAATATCTCGATTACTTCACAGATGCTTTTTTACTATACAAGGCACGGAGGTTTGACGTAAAGGGCAGAAAGTATATCGGTTCGTCGCTCAAATACTACTTCTCCGACATCGGACTGCGCAATGCAAGACTCAACTTCCGACAGCAGGAAGAAAACCACATAATGAAGAATATTATTTACAACGAGCTTCGTTATCGTGATTATAGTGTAGATCTCGGAGTTGTCGAGTTTAATAACAAGAATGCAGAACGAAAAAGTGTCCGTTCACTGCTTGAAATAGACTTTGTTGCAAACAACGGAAGTGACAGGCTTTATATCCAGTCGGCACTCAATGTATCAGACGAGGAAAAACGTAGGCAGGAGGTCAATTCCCTAAAGCGCATCAATGACTCCTTTCGCAAGATAGTTGTCATTAAGGATAATATCATACCATGGCACGATGATGATGGGATATACTATATCGGCATTGAAAAGTTCCTGCTTGGAGAAGAAACAGGTCGATGAGAGTGTACGTAAGTCTTGTTGCGTAGCACCCGTACAGCACCCAAACTGCCTTGAAAGCGTTTATTTACAGACGGCAAAAATATGCAAGAGATAGCGTGGATGATATTATTCACAATCTATCTTACTGTGGAACTCCTGCGAAAAAAATCTATCTTCAATTCAAGAGTGGTACAAGACTCATCTTGTTCATCTATGGTATTTTGATTATCGTGATTGGAGCCTATTTTCAATCATCAGCGGGCGTGCCTGAGGTGAGAGGACTAGCAGGGAATATAAAGTGGTATCTGGCAATCAGTCTTCTTGTATTGTATCTAGCCATACCATTATTGCTGGTTAAAACGAAGCTTTCTTCGATTTATGATACGCAAAGACGCGTACAGCAGGAACTGATGGAAGCAGACTTTGCTGGACTCAAGCGGTATAGGGATTGCGATTGACCATTTCCTATGTGGTTGTTATACTTAAATGTGTCAGTTGTTGTGACAATAGTTGGGCCGTATTATTTTGGTTATTATAGTTACTATGGGTTGTTGGACATTGACGGAATAACGATAATTGGTTAACTATTTGTTGCAAATTTCAAAACGGATCATGAAAAAAGAGGAAACGCAAAGGGACGAGGCAAATAAGAGCAAGCTGAAGTGAAGGAGGCATCAGGTCACAAAGTGGCAGGGTGCTTTTTTGTGTCCCGCATGTGGTACGGATGCGCCGCATTATAATGATGATGGATTCGAAGTAATTTTTTGCTATGTTTACGTAAGTTTACGTGTTATGATAATTTTGTAGGAGGAGTGGCTACTATGACTGGGGAAGAATTTGTGAAGCATTGTTATGATGAGAAAGAGTACCTCTTAGGGCAGTACTTTGATGAGAAACCGGAGACGGCGGCGGGAGAGATGCTCCGGAAACTGATTCGCTCCGGCGCAGACAGAGAACAATTGCGCAAACTGGTTGATACTGTTCTGACAGATTCGTTTTATACCATGCTGCTGGGACTGGACGGAGCTGCGTCCCTTGGCGGTGAGCAGGTGGCTTACAAATTGTACGATGAGGACGGGGTACTACTGAATGAATGCGGTGAACTAGAGGAAAATGCCTATGCGTTATTTGTTGGTGACGAGGAGTGAGTACTCAAAAGGAAGATTTGGATCACAAAATACGTGAAGATGTCGGGAAGACGAAATCAACCGGACGGGAATCACGTAACAATCGGTCATAAGGAATAGAAATGAAAGACGAAAAGCAAAAAGTACTGGCAGGATTTCTGCTTGCAGTTACTGCAATCGCAGTTATTTTAATAGCATTGTTTCTTGGAAGGGAAACGGAGGAAACACAGGGAAGCGTGGATGCAGGCGAAAGCGGAAGCAAACCGTTGCAGGGCGAGAGCCTCGCAAGCGAAGTCTTGGAAGAGGAAAAGCCTGTCGCGACTTCGCTTGGAATCGACGTGTCAAAGTGGCAGGGCATCATAGATTATGAAAAGGTGCGGGAGAGCGGCATAGAGTTCGTCATGGTCCGCGTTGGATACCGGACGGCAAAGGACGGAAAGATCACGGCGGATGAAAATGCGGCATATAATCTGCAGAAGGCTGGGGAAGCTGGCCTTTTCCTGGGGGCATATTTTTATTCCAGCGCCATCACGGAGGAGGAAGCGAAGGAGGAAGCGGATTTTGTCGCGGATTTCGTGGCGTGCTACTCCATTACATATCCGATCGCATATGACTGCGAAGGGTATATGGATGCGGACAGCAGGAATTTTTTGATGCCTGCGGAAGAAAGAACGCAGATTGCCATCGCCTTTCTGGATGAGATCCGGGCAAGGGGCTATGACCCAATGTTTTATGCGTCCAAGGGCGAAATGGAAGGCGCTGACGCCTGGGACGTGAGCAGGATGGAAGAACATGGGAAGGTCTGGGTTGCGCAATATCCTGAAAAACCTTATCCACAGACGAAAAAGAGTTCTTATGGCGGAACGCATGCCATGTGGCAGTATAGTGACAATGGACACGTGGAAGGTATGAAAACAGGGGCGGACGTGAATCTTGCATATCTGAGATTTGACGCGGCCAAGGCACCGAAGGACCCAACGCCGCCAGAGAAAGCATGGCCCGGAACGGATTCGGAAATGCAATTTGCGGAGTGCCATGAGAGCGTGACGGCCAAGATCCAGACAAATCTTAGGACCTGGCCGGGGACGGACATAGGCGAGATTGTTCACGTACTTGAGAATGGCGAGGAAGCCATCAGAACGGGCACGTCCGATAAAGGTTGGTCCCGCGTGGAATGGCAGGGGCAGGTACTATACGCCGTGACTTCTTACCTGACGACGGATTTCTCCGTAAAGAAGGGGGACGAAGGGAAGAGCATAAACATAGATGGCATTGAGGTGAAGACGGTTTTTGAGGACGTGAATGACTACGTGACGGCAAAAGAGATCGTGAATCTGAGGTCTCTGCCCAGTACGACGCATGAGTCATCCAGGATACTTGGCACGCTGAGTGCGGGAGAAAGGCTTAGGCGCACCGGAATCAACAAAGATCTCGGATGGTCCAGACTGGAGTATAACGGAATGACGGTTTATGCCATTACCAGTTACTTAGTAAACGTGGAGTGAGGGAAAAAACAGGAAGGGGGGAAAGAACGTGTCATACGTGATTGGTGGGTTATGTGCTGTTTTGGCAGGAATTTTTCTTTATGTGGAGAGGAAAAAGAAATATGTTTCTGCCGTGATTTTGAAGGGGCTTGCGTCTCTTTGTTTTGTGATCGCCGGGGTCTTAAGTAATCAGGGAACAGGCGGATCAAAACCGATCATCGCAGGACTTGTGATCGGATGCATTGCCGACGTGTTGCTAAATCTAAGGTTTGTGTTCCAAAAGAAAGGGCAGGCGGTTTTCCTTGTTGGGATTCTGGTATTTCTTTCGGGGCACGTCGCATACCTTGCGGCAGTTCTGCCCATGTCGTCAAACCAGATCGCATGCGTGATTATTGGAATCATTCTGACGGCGCTTTTGATGGTTTGGATTCTCCGGCAGATCACTGCCAAACCTGCTTTCAAAATCTTTGGCATCGTGTATATTGGAGCGATTACCATGCTTAACAGCGTGGCGATCGGAAATCTGATTACGGCGCCTTCCGCTTTTACCGGAGTGTTTGCCGTAGGCGCGATATTATTTTTAATCAGTGACGTCGTGTTGATCTTAAACACGTTTGGAGGTAAATTCAGACAAAGCCTGCGCATCGCCAACATTGGTCTGTACTATGCAGGACAGTTATTGATAGCGTTCAGCCTGCAGTGGCTGTGAAGGCGTTGCGCATAAGCATAAGTAACCAAGGAATGCTTTTGGATAGAAAAAAACGGCATGGCCGCAATTGCGGTTATGCCGTTTTAACATGATTCAATTTAACGTGGCAATTAAGCCAGGCCGTTTACGCGGTTGTAAGCTGCACAGATGATGTTGGTGTTCTTGATCAGGATGTGCATTGCAACAAAAGGTCCAATACCGCAGACAAACATACCAACGACGCACCACAACAGAATGGTGGTACCATTTTCCTGAAATGCCAGGCCGTAACGAGGTGCGTTTGCGCAGAGTCTGTTGCCCAGCTTGTAATACCAGTAATAAGCGTAGAAGCCGCAGGTGATCATGGAAAGCAGGATGAATGCGATCAGGCCGGAAGTCTGCTCACCGTCACCTTCACAAGCCGTGTTGACGTCTCTTGCCATGGTGTATACAAAGTAATAACCATAAATACCACAGGTGATGATGGTCAGTACAATGTAAGCAACCAGGGAACGATCGGTCTTCAGTGCACTGCCGGAAGAGTAATTGCCGCCATTGCTGAAATCATTGCGGATGTCGTTGATTGCACTGCCAAGGGACTGCTCAGCGGAATTAAAGAAATTCTTGGCTGCGTCCTGGGCGTTATTCATTGCATTGTTCAGGTTGTTTGCACCGTTATTAACGGGTGCACCGCAATTGGGGCAATTGTTGCTGCCGTCAGGAATTTGAGAACCACAGTTACTACAGAACATTTTTTTATCCTCCTTTTCTCACGTGAAAAAGTATTTTATCGTTCGAAAGATAAAACCCTGTTCCGGATGAAATTCCACAATATCATTTGTAGGATCGCACATTCGAACTAGGTATATAGTAACAAATAATAAGATAAATGTAAATATTAAAATTTGATAAAGTCGCTTCGGAATATGACGTTTTATGAGAAAAATCAGCACGATAAGAGGCATAACGTACACAAGGGGATGATAATGGAAGGCATCGGCAAAATGAAAGCGCAACAAGGCGAAGGCGGCGCGGGTCATTCCGCAGCCTGGACAAGAGACGCCCGTCGCATAATGAATGGGGCATCCAATGCCTGAAACGTGGAAAAATGCGTACAGCAAAACAACCGCGAGGATGGCTCCGATCGCGGACAAGAGTTCTTTTTTCTTTGATTTGATCAGATTCCACGTTCGTTGAAGCATGTTCTCACTCTCAACACCTTCCGCCAGAGTTTATTTTTCGGAAGGAGATTGATAGAAGAGCTCCAGAATGGAAGTGAGTTCTTCCAGTTCGATTCCGCTCATCTTTGCAATCTCTGCCGCCTGGGAAAGGTGTTCCTCAATCTGTTTCAAATGTGTCTCGCGGAGAAGCTCGGCGTTCTGGCCTTTGACAAAGCTGCCCTTCCCCGTATAGGATTCGATGAAGCCCTCACGCTCGAGTTCTTCATAGGCGCGCTTGGTTGTGATCACGCTGATGCGCATCTGCAATGCCAGATTACGCATCGAAGGGAGAGCCTCCCCTTCGGCAAGCTCTCCGCTTAAGATCATGGCCTTGATTTGGTTGACGATCTGAAGATAAATCGGATCGTTCGATGAATTCGAGAGGATAATGTCCATGTTTCCTCCTGTATGATAAACGAGCTAAATCCTCTTTGCACAGTTTATCATAATTTTGTTGATTTGTGTATACTTTTACGTTTCGTTTGCAGCTGCGCTTTGGCGTATTTACTCGGACTTTGCAAAAGCAGCGCCGGACGTGGACTTCACGTTCTGGCTTAGGCGGTTCAGGTAAATCCAAAATGGGATTCCGACGATCACGCATGGAAGAACAAAGCCATAGATTCCAATCTGGAACTTGCTTTGGGACGTTGCGCTTTCCGCAAGGAACAGAGGCAGGATGCCAACGTAAACACTGTCAATGACGCCGTGAAAAACGCAGGCAGGGATCACGGAACCGCTCATTTTCCGGACCAGCCAAAGGGGAGCGCCGATAAAAACCGTGGCAACGCACATGAGGAGGATGCCGACGAAAGGGAATCCGGGATAGTCCTTGCCGAAATTAAGGCCGGCGTAATAAAGGGCAGGGAAATGCCATATGCCCCATGCGATCCCGCCGAGGATCACGGCGACGTTCGTTCCAAACAAAATCTCCAATTTGTCATAGAGCAGGGCGCGCCATCCGAGCTCTTCTCCGGCCGTGATAAAGGCAACGTAGTAGAGCTGTACAAAGCACAGAAGCAATGTCAGAAACCACGCGCGGATGCCACCCTCAAGCTTGACGGTCAGCCCTTCTTTGAGGAACAGGGCACTGAGAATGCTGCCAAGAAATCCGGCGATGATCGGGATCAGGAGCGCTAAGAGGTAAGCCTTTCCGTTCCCAAGGAATCTCGGCCAAAGGATGCCGTCGCGAAAGCCTTCCCGCGTGATGAGTCTTGCGAGGACACAGCCCAATAACGGACTGAATAAAAATGCCATATACGTCGCGTAAGAAAGCACCTCCTTCTCCTGCCAGTGCGCGTAGGAGTAGCATTGCAAAAGCAAGAAAGCAAGGCAGGTTGCCAGAAAGATAAGGATGGCGCGGACGGCCTTTTCTTTTGGATGATCGTTCACGCGATCGTTTGCCGTTTGTGACAAAGCAGTTTGACTTTTAACGTCAGGCTTCATAGGTCATCGCCCCCCTTCGAAATAGTGCGCAGGAGATACGGTAGGATACGTAAATCAGCAAAATCATCAGATGCGGCGTTAGAAAAACGCCAACTAACAGTGGATATGCAGCTCCAAGAATCCACGTCATGATGGATTCGGTGTCGGTATGTTCCAGCACGTTCCGTAGTATGCTGAGGATGCCATCCTTTTTCATAAAAGGGGAAATGTCACCAAACAAAGCGTAAATGGCACCGCAGATGCAAAGAATCAAAATGATTGCAGTTTGGAAATGCTGCCCATGCTTACCAAAACCAATGAAAAAGGGCAGGGTGATGCTTTGAAGCGTCATCGCAGCGAAAAGAAGTGCCACGTGGAGCAGACTGTTATTCAAAAGCGTACCGTAGATGGCAGACAGAAGGAGGTCATAAAGTTCACAATACAGAAATACAAAGAAATTGATCAGGAAACACGCGTAATACTTGCTCGCGACGAATCCCTTGATGCCAACGGGGCTTGCACAGAAATAGTATCGCGTCTTCCTTCCCATGTCTGCCTGTGCCATAATGCTCTGGACGCTCATTGCGCAAAGAAAGAACATCGCGGTATTTATCACGGAGAAAAACTGTACGTTTATGGGACTCTCAGTGGTCTGGGTACGGATAAAAATGGAAGCAATGGTCATAATCACGGCATAAACGAGGCACATGGTAAGAAATGCAAAGATGATCTTACGATTCAGATAAAAATCCTTGCGGATCAAGCCGATCATAATTTGCCTCCTTTCTCTTTGGCGGGACTGGCGTTACCGCCCTTTACAAGTCGCCTTTTGTTTAAGACGTAAACGGACAGGAAAAAGCTTCCTGCGATCACAAGCAGGGCGAGAAACGGCGCGAGGATCTTTAAGGCATGGAACAGGGGCGTTCCAAAGAGTACTGTCAGCTTTTCGGTAATATATTGCATATAATCATAAAGCCCCGCGTCTTCATGGCGCTTAAAAAAGGACAGGGAGCTGAATATAAGTATCAGGGTCAGTAAAACATAGGGAATGCCGATCAGTATGTTGACGAAGCCCATGTTCTGCAGATAATAGGCGATGGGAAAGATTAGGGAACTGATCATCGTAACAGCCAGGGCGCTTGCCAAAAAGAGGGTGAGAGGGCCACCGGAAATTTCCTGCCCGGAAAGGGCGCAGGCAATCATGAGGTGAAGCCAGCCAAGAACAAAGGCGCAGACCGTCATGATCAAGTAAGCAAGATACTTTGCACCGACGTGTTCCTTAACGGTTCTTGGCGAAGACAGGGCATATTTGAGCCAAGAGGTTTTAAAGTCATGCTCCAAGATCTGGAAGATGGCTTCCGGCGCGGTGACAAGAAGAATGACGTAGCCAAAGAAGGCTGCCATGGGAATTATGCGTAATGGCTCGGACAATTCCTCAGGGGAACAGTATCTTGCAAGATTGCCGATTTGCATGCTCAGGGCAAAGAGGTCGGTCAAAAAGGCGAAGAGAAGATATACAAGCAGGCACGTGGCCAGTGTTTTTCTGGTAAGGTGCAGTTCTCTGTAGATTAGACCTAACATATTTCATACTCCTTTTGATACTCTGGAAAGTAACAAGCTTATGTTTTCATCGTTTATGAAATGGCGTTGAATACTTTGGGGGAGTCAGCTGCGTTGCGGCCGGCGCTGACGTAGAAGAGCATAATTTCTTCGAGAGTTGTCTTGTCGAGGAGCAGGCCGCCGTAATTTTTGGATGCCAGATGGCGGTCGGAAACCATGACCTCTGCGCCAAAGTCCGTGAGGCGGGCCGCTACGTAATCCTTGGGATCAATCTGTGCAAAGTCCGCCTTGGAGCATTTGATGACGCCGTGATTATCCAGAATTTCATCCTTCATGCCGGTGATCAGGATCCTGCCGCGGTCGATAAAAGTGACGTAATCAGCCACCTTTTCGAGATCAGAGGTAATGTGGGAGCTCATGAGGATGCTGTGGTTTTCCTCTTGAATGAATTCCAAAAAGAGATCCAAAAACTCATTTCGCACCACCGGATCAAGGCCTGTCGTGGCCTCATCCATGATCAGAAGCTTTGCGTGATGCGAGAGCGCGGAAGCGATCTGCAGCTTCATCTTCATACCCTTGGAAAATTGGCTGAATTTCTTTTTGGAAGGAAGCTGAAAGCGATCCAGATAGCTTTGGAAAAGCCCGTTGTCCCAGGTCGGGAAAACGCCGCGCAGGATCTTGGCCAGCTGCCTTGCGTTCAAATCCTCCGCGAAGGGAAGCTCATCAAATACTGCGGCGATCTGGTTCTTGATCTCCGTTTCCTGGTTCTCGAGGTCTAAGCCCAGAACCTTGATCGCACCCTCGTCCTTCTTAATAATACCCAGAATCGAGTTGATGGTCGTGGTCTTGCCGGCACCGTTTTGGCCAATAAAACCCATGATGCTGCCGCTTGGAACATTGAAGCTCACGTGATCCAGGGTAAAGCCGTCATAGCGTTTGGTGAGACCGTCGATTTCTATGGCGTTAGATTCCATATGATTATTCATGGCATTTTCCTCCGCAGGACTTGAAAATAAGAAATGTATAATGTATATATCGGGTATATACAATATATAACATTTAAACTAGGCAACGTCAAGTGTTTTTGAAAAAGAAATTTGTGTGAAAGAAATACTGAATATGTTGCCAGCGGAGGCTTTTCATGTCATAATATATGGGTACGCGGGAAGATGGAAGAAGCGCGAAAACGAGGAAAGCATAGATGTTTGATGAACGTGAGGAATGGCGCGAGGCGCGGGACGGACTTGTGTCAGAGGTGACGCGGCTTGGATTTGATGAGGCGCTGGGAAAAGAAATCGCAAAGAATTTGGGCAGTCCCAAGGCCATGGAAAGGATGGCGGCGTATCTTCGATATGAAAAACCGAAGAAGGTCGAGATCGTTGTGGACGAGATGCTCGCCATTAAAAGCGAGATCGAGGCGTGGCGCGAGAAGAAGGAGAGCGAGGACGCCAGCGCGAGATATTATCTGATGAGGCGCAGGGGATTATTTGATGAAGAATGACGGTAAGGCTTGATGGGCTCTGACGTGAGGTTAGAGCGGAAGTTTTGTCGCCGGAAACGTTCTTGAATGCAGGAAGAGGAATTAGAGAATGAAGAAGGAAGAAAAAACGAACGTACTTAGGGTGTTGGATGCAAAGAAGATTGAATATAAAAGTCATGCGTATGAGGCAGATCCGACGCTGACGGGGGAAGACATTGCGGCGATCCTCGGCGAGGAGGCCCAAAAGGTGTTTAAGACCTTGGTGACGCAGGGGAAATCGGGACAGTATTTCGTGTTTGTCGTGCCGGTGAATGCGGGGTTGGATTTGAAAAAAGCAGCGAAGGCCGCAGGAGAAAAGTCCATTGCGATGATCAAGCAAAAGGATCTTTTGCCGTTGACGGGCTACGTACACGGCGGCTGTTCTCCGATTGGCATGAAGAAGCAGTTCCCAACCTTTATTCACGAGACGGCAGCAGGCTTTGAACACATTTACGTAAGCGCCGGGAAAGTGGGCATGCAGGTGGAACTCGCGCCGCAGGACCTGATCAAAACGGCTAATTGCAAGCTGGCGGATATTACAGAATAAATTGGATGCATTATGATAGGAGGAAAAGAGGATGGTAAGGCACGTGATTTTGTGGCAACTGAAAGAGGAGTACGATGAGGCGCAGAAAGCGCAGATCAAGAAGGGCATCAAGGAAGGTTTGGAAGGATTGCAGGGAAAGATTCCCGGACTTTTGGAGATCAAGGTTTATACGGATCCCTTAAAGACTGCGAACTGCGACGTGATGCTGGATTCAAAGTTTGAGAGTGAGGCAGCGTTAAACGGTTATACCGTGCATCCGGATCACGTGGAGGTTGCCACGACGAAGGTTCGGCCTTTTGTCTGCAACAGGGTCGTGATGGACTGCGAAGCATAAAAACTTAGGCATGGCTTGGAAAACTGGGTCAGGGGGACGTGTCACCAGACACGTCCCCCTGACCCAATTTATTTTTAAAATCCCTCTTGACATAGTATCAAAAAGATATTATCATACGCGTAAAGATAGATATATTCAAATTGATAATAACTATGGCAAGGCGAAAGGAGGACACGGTATGATCAACTATAAGAAATTTGAACCTACGGAGTACGTGATGAAGGTGAGGAAGGGCGTGACGGTTGCCAAGGGAAAAGGTCTGGCATTTTTGTACAATACCAAGACAACCAGCCTTGTGGTGGTGCCGGCGACCTCCATGGAGGCAAGCTTTGCCTTTGATGACGTGATGACGAGCGATTATCAGAGAGTTTGCGTACAGGGTGACGTTTCTTTTGCCATCCGGAATTATGAGCTTGCAGCGAAGATGATCGACTTTTCTTACCGCGACAAGGAAGTGCAGTACAAAGCGGTGCTTGCAGAGGCGAAGAACCGGATGAACAGACGCGTGATCAATCTGGTCAGGGTTTACGTTACCAAGTTTGTGAATGCCTGGGACGTGCGAAGTGCCATGAAAAATCAGAACGTGCTGGCGAATGAGCTTTTGGAAGCCATGAAGGGGGACGCGAGTCTTGCAGAGTTTGGCATGGAGATTTTGGCGATTTCCATTTTGGGAATTCTCCCGCAGCCCGATACAAGGAACGCATTGGAGGCGGCGACCAGGGAGGAGATCCTGCGGCAGCAGGATGACGCTCTCTATAAGAGAAGGAACGCCGCAATCGAGCAGGAGCGTGCCATCAGGGAGAATGAACTGAATACCGAGATCCGCGTGGCGGAAAAAGAAAAGGAAAAGCGCGAGCGCGAGATGGAGACGAAAAAGATGCTTGCAGAGCGTGAGGCGCAGCTTCGCGAGGCGAAGATTGCCGCGGACATCCAGATCGAGGAACAGAACAGGAAGCTGGTGGAGCTTCAGGCCGAGAACGAGAGGCGCAGGTCGGATGCCAAGGCGTACGACAGTGAGGCCCTGCTTCGCACCTTCACCGGCGTGAATCCGGAGGTGCTGAAGGCCCTTGCCATGAGCGGCATGGACAGCAGCGCGCTGATCGCGAAAGCCTTTGTGGAGATTGGAGAGAAGGCAGACAGGATTGGAACGCTGAACGTATCTCCTGAATTATTGGAGACCTTGAGCGCAAGATAGAGACATGGCTGTGGGGGGGTAAAAGCCCCTGCGCAGAGAAGTGCAGAGGATGGATTCGGGAAACGAGCGGAGAATACGGTCGGCAGACTAGAAGGGAGGGCCGGGCATGGAACGGGGAATGAATAAGGTTGTGATCATCACGAAGCGGACCCGTCTTGAGGAGATGGTCCGGAAGTATAATACAGTTGGCCAGGCGAGGTTTTTTGTTGAACACATGGGAATGGATTTTGACGATTTTCTTGTGGAAGACGCTAACTACCGCCGGGCGATCAATGCCGTGAAGGAAGCCGCCGAAAAGCTTGCCAGAGTGCAGCTGATAGACCGCGAATATCTCCCCAATATGATCTTCGGAGAGACGGACGTCTGCGTTGCCGTCGGGCAGGACGGACTCATCGCAAACGCCATGAAGTATCTTGACGGACAACCGCTGATCGGGATCAATCCTGATCCTGCAAGGTTTGACGGTATTTTGCTTCCCTATGAGGCGGGAGATGCGGAGAACGTTCTGAAAAAGGTGCTAACTGGCAGGCACGGTGACCGGGAGATCACCATGGCAGAGGTTTCGACCAAGGACGGGCAAAGGCTTCTTGGCGTTAATGATCTGTTTATTGGCTGTCGGAGCCATGCATCTGCCAGATATAAGATCGAGTGGAACGGGGAGGCAGAAAACCAATCCTCCAGCGGAATCATTGTTTCGACGGGACTTGGCGCGACGGGCTGGTACAAATCCGTGATTGAACAGGCAAAGGCCATTGCCGCCTATTTTGGGTGTGGACAAATTCCCTACGAGCCTATAAAATGGAATGAGAGAAAGCTCTCCTTTGTGGTGCGGGAACCGTTTCCGAGCGTGTCGACGCAGGCGGGGATCGTATTTGGCTGCATCGAGCGTGGAGAGCAGATCAGGATTGTGTCCAACATGCCGGCGGGCGGCGTCATCTTTTCGGACGGCATGGAGGAAGACCGCTTGGAATTTCATGCGGGAAATGAGGCAGTGATCGGAATTGCCGGAAAGACGGGACGATTGGTTTATGGCTAAGTACGTGGCATCAAAGGAAGAAAAGGAATACCTGAAAAAATATGACGTTACGAAATTTGACAGACCTTCCGTGACGGCAGACATTGCAGTGTTTGCCGTCAGGGACGAGATGTCGGATGAGGAACTGGCGCAGAGGGATAAGAGTAATTATCGCAAGGATCCTCTCCGGGAATTGCAGATACTGCTTGTGAAACGCGCAAGCTATCCCTATCGCAATCAGTGGGCCCTGCCCGGAGGATTTTCAAAACCGGGAGAGAGCTGTGATGAGACGGCGAGGCGTGAATTGGAAGAAGAGACGGGGGTTGCGGACGCATACCTTCGTCCTTTTGGCGTGTTCAGCGAGCCGGGGCGGGACCCGAGAGGCTGGATCATCTCTCATGGGTATCTGGCGCTGATCGACGGCAGAAAATACCGCCTGCACGCCGGAACGGATGCCTGGGAAGCCGCGTGGTTCCGCATTGAGGCAACGAGCACGGAGACGTCCCGCAAGAAAAACAAGAAGAATGGCGTCGTGATAGAGATCCGGCATGACCTTTCCCTGTATCAGAGGGAGAGAAACCTAAAGCTGAAGGTCAGCCTGCTGGAAAGAAAATGGTTTTCCGAATTGCACGGGTATCATGAGTATGAGATTATTGACGCGGGAGGACTTGCGTTTGACCACGCCAAGATTATCCTGAATGCCTTTTTGCACCTGCGCCGCGAGGCGGAGGGGCTTGGGAACGTGATCTTTGACCTGATGCCGGAAAAGTTTACGCTGAACCGCCTGCAGAAGGCTTATGAGCTGGTGCTTGGGAAGGAACTCTTGACGGCAAATTTCCGCAGGAAGATCACGCCGCTGGTTTTGGAGACGGAGGAAGAGATCGCGGGAGTTGGTCATCGCCCCGCAAAGCTGTTCCGGAGAAATCCGGAGGAATTCTATTCCTAAACGTGCAGGTGGCACGGGAGAACGCGAAATATGGGCCCGGCGCGCCGGAAGCGGCGACGTGACGGGCTTTTCTTGAAGGTGCAGGGACAAAAATTATGAAGATTATTTTAGACGATGGAATGTTTTTTGAAGCGGAGCGCCTTGAAAAAGAGGCATGGCTTTCCTACTTATATTATACGGAACATCACGGCGTCAGCATGGAACGCGTGGAAAGCGTTGAGCAGGTTAGCGGGCGTGAAACCTTAAGCTACGTGCTGCGGACGCTCGCGATTTTGGAGGAAGATTACGAGGCGGGTAAGATCACGGCCGAAGAACGTGAGATTGTTAAGGTTGCCTTGGAATGGGCTGAGGTTTCCAAAGGCGGCAGCGTGAAGGAGCGGGCGCAGTGGAGGAAAAAGGGATATGCCCTCGATATTCACAATCTGGCTTCCGCCGATATTTTCTTGGAGCATTGCGCGGAACAACTTGCAAGCCGGGGCGGTGAGCAGCTGACCGCGCTGCTCATCCGAACGCACGGCCTCGTGGGGCAAGCCCTGCGCGGTGAGGTTCCGGTCAGAGAAAATGCACCCTTGCGTGAAGTGAACAACGTTTTGGGAGAGGAAGCGGCGTTTCGCGTCCTGTCCGCATTGAATCACTGCATTATTGACGGCGTGGAGCAGGGGCTTTGGGATACTCTCCGGGAGGAAGCGGAAAAGCTGATCAGGGAAGCCCTTGCAGGAAACTTGCAGGAGTTTCCCACGCGGGAGCGCATGGTACGTCTGGATGCACGGCTTGCTGATTCGAGTGAAGAACTGGTTTCTCTGTTTGAAGAACGGATCTTTCCCAATTATGAGCTTTGGTATTATCAGGCCGCCTTCGCGGATTTTGGCATTGATCAGGTGGAATGGCTTCTTCGGAAGATGCTTGAGAAGGTGGAGGATGGAGTGACCTATCTTTCCTTTAAGCCACTGTCGGACGGACTATACTATGATTATCAAGGGAAAAAACATCTGAACGTCTATAAGGAACGCATTGTGGAAAAGTATATGCGGGACAATTCTACCTCCAACGTTGAGCTTGTTGTCAAGTGCATTGGCAGGGCCGTGCTGGTGGACTTCCGACTTTCGGCGGTATGTGAAAAGCTCATTGACTTTTGCGTGGAGGCAGAGCGATGCGGGCTCCTTACGTTCGAAAAGAGCATCACGGTTTTGTATGACACGCTGGGCTTCCGGCGCGATGCCTTTGACCGCCTGAACAATGAAGAAAAGTATCTTTCCGTCATGAATGACAGTGAGGAGAGTACCAAAAATACCATTATTGACTATGTGACCGGTCAAACGGCGGTTGACGTGGGAAGTGGCGGGGGCGTGCTTTTGGATTTGCTGGAGGAGCGGTATCCGGAAAAGCGGATCATTGGCACCGACGTCTCTGATAACGTGCTTCTTGTTCTTGATAAGAAAAAGAAGGAGGAGGGACATGCCTGGACCGTGCGGCGCCATAACTTTTTCGAGGAGCCTTTTCCGGAAAAGGTGGATTCGATTCTGTTTTCTTCCATTTTGCATGAAATCTTTTCCTATACCGAGACGGAGAACGGGCGGTTTGAGATCGGGACGGTGAAGACGGCGCTTCGGAATGCATATGCTTCCTTGAATCCCGGCGGACGAATCATCATCCGGGACGGCGTGAAAACAACCATGGCTTCCGGCAAGGCGGGCGGCAGTGACGTGAAAACAACCGTAGCTTCCGGCAAGGCGTGCGGCCGTGACGGAAAAACAACCGTAGCTTCCGGCAAGGCGGGCGGCAATGACGGGAAATCCGGAGAAGACGGGATCATCGAAATCACCTTCAAGGATCCCGAGGGGATGGAGTTTTTCAAGAATTTTGCCCGGGATTTTGAAGGCTTAAAGGATCTCGAAGATAAGAAAATCAAGATCGATGAAGCTGCCGGGAAGGTAAGCGCTGACGCGAATTATGCGCGCGAGTTCTTATATACCTATACTTGGGGAAAGCAAAGCTATGCACACGAAGTGCAGGAACAGTTTGGTTATTTTACCATTGAAGAATTCCGGGAGTTTTTTGAAGAACTCGGCGCCAAGATCTTGCGCTGCGATGCCTTCCTGGAACCCGGATACGTTACGCATCTGTCGCCCAAAGTTGAACTGTCCGTACCGGCCTTTCCGGATTCCAACTGTATCGTGGTCGCAGAGAAACCGTAAGACCTCACGTTGTCATTCATGCTGTTTTTCTTGCGTTTCACGACAAAAATCCGCATGACGGGCAATTATCACGTATCATCACTTTTGTAAGAATAAAGAAGCGGAGGGGTAAAGGATTATGTGGAATATCGAATTTAAGGGAAAACTAAAAGGAAGCATAGATCAGATTTCAACAGGCAAAGAGCTTCCGGAAGGATGTGTTCAGTTTCAGGAACCGGATAAGGTGGAGAAAGCGATGCTGCAGGGAATGCTGTTTGTGGTTCCGGGAGCGCTCGTCATGATCGCGTTGGCCATATTTAGAATCGTAACGACCTATTCAAAGCCGGAAAACCTAAGCGGCGGACAGTACGTAAAAAGCTTTCTGCCGGCATTGATCGTAGCGCTTTTGTTGGCGTACCCGGCCATGTACGTGCATGAGTTTATTCACGCATTCCTATTCCCGGAGAAGTTGAAAAAACAGATTTACGTTCATCCGGAGTCCATGACGCTGTTTGTATATTGCGAAGAAATGGTATCAAAGGTGCGCTTTGTAGTGATAAGTCTGGGACCGGCCTTTGTACTTGGCATTCTCCCATTCCTGCTTGGCCTGATCTTTGCCCGCTTTATCCCGGCGCAGATCATGGTTGCGCTAACGCTCTTCAGCGTCATTTCGTTTATGGGCGCTATTGGGGATTTTGTGAATGCATGGAATTGCGTCAGACAGGTTCCGAAAGACGGTAAAGTGTTCAATCGGGGCTTTCATTCCTATTGGATCCGGTAGGCGACACGTTTAAGACTGCTCCCTAAAAAGCACTGCTCTTTAATAAGCACTTAAGAGCTCGGCAATTGCCGGGCTTTTTTTGCGCGGCAGAGTGTACAAAAAAAAGCTTGACATATGATCAAAAAGATATTATGATAAGGACAAATAGATAATATCAAATAGATAATAAGTAGACAGAAGATATTGAAAACGTCAGTTGCAGCATTAAAAGCAACGGAAAGGAGAACGCCATGAAGTGTAGAGAGGTTTTCGAAAGAGGAATCCAGTTCCATCATTATTGCAACACCGCGTACCCGCTCCGGCCCAATTCCCTGGCGCAGTATGAACTGCATGACGACCGGGAAATCTATGAGCTGGTGAAAAGGAATATTGAAGCGCAGGACGAGCTATGTCTTTACGTGCACGTGCCGTTCTGTCAGTCCCGGTGCAAATTCTGCGAGTACGTCGTGATGAACAATCCTTCCGAGAAGGATCCTGACGTTTACGTGGAGCATCTGCTGAAGGAGATCGAATTGTACCGGGAGATCATCAAGGATAAGCCAATCGTCGGGTATGACCTTGGAGGCGGCACGCCGGCGTACCTGTCCGTTGAGAATCTGCGCAGGATCACGGAGTCCATCCGGAAATTCAATTTTCAGGATGGCATGTATTTGAGCGTGGAAACAACGCCCGTGATCGCTGCAAATGATCCTGAAAAGATCAAGGCGATCAGAGAGCTTGGCTATAACCGCATCTCCATGGGATTCCAGACCGTATCTCCCAAGCTTCTCGAATCCCTTGGCCGCGAGGGCTCGGAATTCATTTATGAAAAGGCTGTCCAGAATATCCGCAAGGCAGGCTTTGACAGGCTCAACATCGACCTGATGTATGGGTTCCTGAATCAGTCTGACGAGGATTTTGCCAACACGATCCGGTATACGATCGCCATGGATCCGGAATTCATCACGCTTTACAGAAACCGTTACAAGGGAACCTTGCTGGAGGCGGAGTCCCAGGGCGTGACGCTCTATAAGGTCAATCGCCAATATGACATTGCCTATCGCCTTTTGAAGCAGGCAGGGTACGTGGCCAACAATGGCAAGAATACCTTCAGCCGCATTCCGGGGGATCTTGGCACGTCCTCCTATCTGACGAAGCGCGTGGTGGAAGCTACGTCCTACGTGGGGTTCGGCCTTGGCGCACAGTCCTTTGTCGGAAATTATCTTGCGTATAATCTTGGATGCGTCGATCATAAGTTGGAGAAGTATCTGAAAGCGACCGAGGAGGGAAAGCTTCCAATCAATGACATTGCGGACATGCCGGTCAGTGAGGTCCGGGCAAAGGCGATCTCCGTCATGTTCTACTTCGGATTTATCTCCATGAAGGCTTATCAAAAAAGGTTCCATGAGGATTTTCGTGAGATTTATGCTTCCCAGATCCGCTTCCTGACCGACAGCGGTCTCATGGAATTTGTGGACGATGACACCTTCATGCTGACGGATTACGGCGCAGCGCATCTCTACGGCATCATCCCGCTGTTCTACAGTGAGAGAAGCATTATTGAAATGTTCACGATGTCCGATCGCTGGCTCAATGACAAGAAGGGGGAAGAGATTTATCTGGAAAAATATGACAGGAAAGCCTTCGACGCGCCTTCCGTGGCAGTGGACCTTTTGGTGTTTAATCAGGACAGGACGAAGATTCTGCTGATCAAGCGTGCGGATCATCCGTACGTCAATCGCATGGCCCTTCCCGGCGGTTTTTTCAAGCCGACGGATGACAATCTGGAATTTGCTGCGAGCCGCGAGCTGATGGAGGAGACCTCCGTTTTTGCGAAGGTGACGGAAAAGAATCTGGTGAAGGTGACCTCCACGAAAAACAGAGATCCCCGTGGATGGATCATCAGCGTGGCGTATGCACTCGAACTGGATGAAAATTTGGTAAAGCCTGTTGCCAACAGCGACGCACTGTTTGCCACGTGGGTTGACGTCGCGGCGCTGCAGAAAGAGAAAATGGCCTTTGATCATTATGACGTCATTCAGTACGTAATAAGAACGAAATTATTAGCCCGCCAAGGCGCCCAATGATATGGAAGCACGGCATTATAAGAGCGTTTCGTCCGATGAGGATGGAGCGCTTTATTTAAATTCTTTTTTAAGGTTTGTTTTAGGTTCGTGGGGTATAAGTATAACATGACCAATTCCTGAGAGGAGAATTCTTATGAAATCGGATAAATTGGCAGGAACGCCCAAGAAAAAGAATAAGAAAAAAATCATCCTGATCATTGTTATTCTTGTGATCCTATTGGCTGCCGGCGGGTTTGCATTGTGGTTTATCTTTGGAAAAAATGCAGGAAAAAATGCGAAGCGGCAGGGCTTTGGTTCGGGAGGCTTTGGCAATTATGGCAGCAGCTCTCTTAGCATAAATCTGCAGGGAAAGGTGACGGCGTCCGGCGTGACAAACGTGGGGACGGTTTCGGAAACCTTTGACGTCACGGAGCTAGAGACGGAGTTAAGGATAGCGGAGGTGTACGTCGCTTCCGGCGATGAACTCAAGACTGGCGACAAGATCTTAAAGTTGACGGAACAGAGCGTAGAGAATGCAAGGAAGGAATTGCAGGAAAAGGAACGGGACGCTGAGCTTTCCTATCGGACGGGAGCGATCGAATACGAGAGAAGCAAGATCGCCGCGGAATATGACAGGGACAGCACAAAGCTGAGCGGAACGCAGGCGGATGGCGTATATCAGGACAGTCTGATCGACGTCGCACAGGACGTGGAAACGGCACAAAGCAAGTTGGATGAGGCTAAGGCCCAGATCCAGGAATATACAACCCTCGCAGATCCGGATGTCTGCAGGGCATACTATAAGGTAGATGAGTATCAAAAAATCTATGATGAAAACCTAAAGATACTCACGGATAACATAGAAAAATGGGGAATTTACTGGTCCCAGATAACGGGGGCCGGCGGAGGCGGATCCATGGGCGGATCGGCAGGCGGTGCGGGAGCCATGAGCGGTTCCGCAAGCGGTGCAGGAGCAATGAGTGGTTCCGGAGGCGCAGCAGGAGGAATGAGCGGCTTCTCGGGTGGAGCAGATGCCATGGGAGGTTCCATGGGGAGCACGGGTTCCGTAAGCATTGGAAACTCTTCCCTTATCACCGTTACGGCTTCTGACGAGCGAGGCCAGTGGGTGACCATTCTGAAGAATTTATATTCCATCTTGGAGCAAAATCTTTCGGATTTGGAAAATGCCAAGGCACAATATGAAGAGGCACTGTCGACTGCGAGCCTTGAGAAAAAGCTGTTGGAGCTTTCCCTGCCGGAACTGGAAGAAAACCTTGCGCAGGCAAAGGCATCCTATGAGAAGGTCCTCTTACAGAATCAGTTGACAAAAGAAAAAAGCATTTCCAATGCAGACAGGGCGGATCATGATTATGAGACGGCGCTGGAAAAGGCTGAAAGCGATTATGAAGCATTGAAGAGCGCATGGGAAGATGCGAAAAAGAACTTGGAAACCTTTGAGGAACAGGTTGGCGACGGATACTTCCGTGCTTCCGCAGACGGAAGCGTGCTTCGAAGCTCCGTGAGGGCAAACGGCGTGCTGCGGGCATCCGCAACGATCCTCACCTATGGCGACCTTACCGCCATGACGGTCACGGTATCCGTTGACCAGAGTGACGTTGCAAAGATCAAGCCTGGCGATGCAGCCCTGGTGGCATCTCAAAAGGGTGCGATGCTGGAAGGCGTGGTGAAATCCGTCAATCCCGTATCGAATTCTGAGAGCAGAAACAACATAACCTATAGCGTGACGGTAGAAGTGGACAGCGCCGGAGCACTTGGAAGTAATGAATCCGTGACGGTTGTATTCGGAATGACGACGGCGGACGTATCCACCGAAAATAACGGAGGAGCGACGGACGGAACGGGTGAGGAAAAACCTAACGGTGAAAGACCTGGCATAGGTGATGGCGAGAGGCCAAACTTCGGAGACGGTCAGAGGCCGAATTTCGGCGACGGCGAGAGGCCGGAGAGACCCGGCGGAAGAAAAGGAAAGGACGCAGATGAATGATGGAACAAGCGAAAGGAAAGAAGAGAGGCAAAAAAAGAATCAAGATCTTTCTTGTGATCATTGCCTTCCTGGCACTTTTGGCAGCGGCAGGTTACACCGTATTCATTGCGCCTCGTTTGAAGAAAGATCAATGGATCTATAAAGAGGTTCAGGTGCAAAAAGGAACCCTTGCGGTAGGCGTAACGGAGAGCGGAGCGCTGAGCTATGGGATCACGGAGATGAATTACAGCCTGGATCTGGACACTAGTACGGATGACGATGAGGATGAAGAGGATGAGGAAGAGGTCGTAAAGTATTTGCAGGTGGAAGAGGTTTACGTCTCTGCCGGGCAAAAGATTACAAAGGGTGACGCTCTCGTCAAGCTCTCGGAAAGCAGTATTATCGGCGTTAGAAGGCAGCTGGAAAGTGCTTTGGTCGAGGCAAAGACGGAATACAATGAGGCGTTGGCGGATTATGAGCTCTCTGCCCTGGAAGCGAACCTGGACTATGAGAGTTCGCTGATCGATTCCAAATATGCGAAATCCATTTATAACAACAACGTCAAAAGCTTAAACGGCGACTTGCAAAGCTTAAAGGTTCAGTTGGAGGAATGCCAGTCTAAAACGGCGACGCTGACGCAGAAGCTTCAGGACGCGCAGGACGGTTTTGGCGATCTCGAACAGAAATACAAGGATGCCAAGGCGGCATGGGAAGCGGCAGACATAGCGGAAGCAGTGAATTACACTTACTACGAAAAAGCCTATATAAATGCGCAATCCTCTTATCAGAACGCAAAGGATCAGATCAAGCAGGCAAAGCAGGCATTGGAAGACAATGAAAAACAGATTACCACACTGAAACGCCAGATCGATGCCAGCAAGGCGGCAAAGGAACTCAATGGCTTACAGGTTGACGAGACCTATCAGGAAAGCGTGCTTAGCGGCGAAAACGCCAAGGTAATCTATGATTCCACGATAGAGGGATTAAAGGAAGAGCTTCAAAAGGCACAGGATGAGTTGGATCAGGCGCAGAAACGCAAGGATGACTTTGAGGCGTTTGTTGGTGAAAATGGAATGCTTTACGCTTTAGAGGACGGAATTATAACGGAAGTATCCTGCTCGGCAGGACAGTCTCTGGAGAGGCAGCAAACGCTTCTGGCGTATGCGAAACCGGACGAGATGACCATCTCCGTGGACGTTACTCAGGAGGACGTGGTTAATCTGGCGGTGGGAGATAAGGTGAGCATTAGCTTTACGGCATATCCCGACGTGCCCTACGAGGGCACCATCCATTCCATTGAGACAACGGCCACGTCCAGAAACACGGATACGGTAAGCTATTCCGTGGTGGTTGCGGTGGAAGGTGACACGGAAGGATTATACGGCGGCATGACCTCTGACATTATATTTGTTTTGGAGGAAAAGGAAGACGTTTTGTACGTGTCGCGTAAGGCAATCGTGGAGGAAGACGGAAAAACCCTCGTCTATGTGAAGGATGCGGACGGCAAAATGGTACTTAGGGAAGTGAAGACGGGAATTACCAATGGCGTCAGCATCGAGATCACGGAAGGCCTGCAGGAGGGAGAGACCATCTATCTGGCAAGTAAAGTCAGCTCCGCGACAGACGTGACGGGAGAATCAGAGAGTGGCAACGGAAATGATGCCGGAGAGGCCGGTGAGAGCAGTGGGCAGGACGGCAGCGGCATGCCAAGCGGAAACGTGCCCAGCTTTGAAGGCATGCCTGACATGGAGAACATGCCTGATTTCGGAGGAAGCATGCCGGGTGGCGGGTCCAGACCGGAAGGCGGGTCCAGACCGGAAGGTGGATCCAGACCGGAAGGCGGATCAAGATCAGGGAAAGGCGCAGGAGGAAGTAAGCAGTGAGTTTTAGCAAAAAGGGAGAAACAAAGCTTACAAAAGGGAATAAAACGCAGAAGATCATGCTGGGCACGTTTCTGCTGATTTGCGTGATCGCGATCGTCCTTTGGAAAAAACATCCCGCCAAGGAAGAGGTCACTTACAAAGAGAGCACGGCTTCCAAGGGAGTTTTGGAGTCAGGGGTATCGCAGCGCGGCAGCATCGACATCGGTACGATTGAGCAGAGCTTTGAGCTTGACATGAGTGCTCTCCAAAGGGTGAATGCTTCTGGCAGCGGATCCTCTTCTTCGTCAGGATCAAAAAGCCAAGGTGGCATGAGTTCCGGCGGCATGGGCTCAGGCGGAATGGGAGCCGGCGGCATGGATTTCGGAGGCTTTGGTTCCTCTGGTGGCAGTTCGGGCGGTGGCTTCGGCGGAATGGATCTGTTTGGACAGTCCAGGAATCTTGGCGGAAACAACACGTTCACGAAATCTGACGATTCCTCCAGTCTGACCGTTGAGGAAGTGTGCGTGTCCGTGGGCCAGGAGATCAAGAAGGGTGACGTTCTTTACGTTTTGGAAGAGGAATCCGTCCAGAAGCTGAAGGAAACGTTGGAGTCCAACGTGGAAAAGGCGAAGGCAGATCTGGAGATGCTGTATGCGGATCAAAAGGTTTCCAGGCAGAATGCCCAGAACACCTATGATGTAAGCGTTGCATACGGAAGTTACATGCAGACGGAATATAATGAAACCGTTGCAGAATTACAGGATGCGGTAAATGAAGCAAATGACACGCTGACGCAGGCGAAGGAAACCCTGGCAGAGTATGAAGCGTTGCTTGCGGAGACGCAAACGGCATATGACAAAGCGGTACAGTCCCTGAAGAACTGTGAATGGAGCAGGGACAATACGGCAAAGGAAAGCGAAGTATATTTCTACGTTTATTATTTCCAGCTCACGCAGCAGGCGGAGAGCATCGAGAGCCAGTTGAAACAAAAGAAGGAACAGTTGGAGAGCCGCGTGGAGAGTGCAAAGAGCACTGTTTCCCGCGCGCAGAAATCCCTGAATCAGGCCAAGAGACGTTTGGATCAGGGAAAGCTGGAGGCACAGGAGACCCTGCAACTGAGGCAATTAGCCTATAACACTGCGCAGGAAACCTTGGACGTAACCCTTGCTTATCTTGACATTGATGCGAAGGAGCAGGAGGATACCTACGCTGACGCGCAGGAGAAATGGGATTCCTTCTCGGCCTACGTTGACGGCTGCAACGTTTGTTCCCAGTATGACGGGACGGTTACTTCCGTTGAACTTGGTGTAGGAGATACCGTGGGAACCAATTCCCTTCTTGTAACCCTGAACAGCCGCGCTGACGTGACGATGACGGTGACCATCGATGAGAGAGACATGAACGGAATCGAAGTTGGAACGAAGGCGAACGTAATTCTTACGGCGTTCTCCGACGAAGTGTTTGAGGCTTACGTTACGGAGATTTCAGAAGCACAGTCCGACAGATCCGGAAACGTTACCTATGAAGTGACCGCGACGCTGCAGGGAGAGTTAGAAAAGCTTTATCAGAGCATGACGGGCGAGATTACTTTTATCACCGGCAAGACGGAAGAGGAAGTGCTCTACGTGCCGAAGCGTGCCGTGACTTCAAATGGCGAAAAACAGACGGTGAAGGTAAAGACGGCTGACGGCCTGGTTGTGGAAAGAGAAGTTGTCACGGGCTTTACGGATGGTGTTAACGTTGAGATTAAAGAAGGTCTGGCAGAAGGAGAGGTCGTTTTGACGGAAAGCAGGGGGAAGACGAAATGAGACTGGCTGAGATCATAAGACTGGTTTGGCTAAACCTGTCACAGAATAAATTCAAAGTCGTGCTGACCTCCGTGGGCATTATCGTTGGCTCCGCCACGATCATGCTGGTGATCGCCATTGGTACGGGCAGCCGGGAAGAGGTTGCGGAGCAGTTTAAGAACCTGAATGCCGGAGCAATTGACGTAACCTATGGCGGAGAAGCACAATCCGGCGGCGGATCCGATTGGTTTTCGGGTCTCTTCTCCTTTGGAAACGGCGGTGAGATGCCTTCCTTCGGAGGCGGCGACGGCGGCGGAATGCCCTCCTTCGGAGGCGGCAGCGGAAGCGGAAGCGGCAGGTCCTCTGGTGGCGGCAGATCCTCCGATGGCAGCAGATCCTCCGGTGGCAGCGGAATGCCTTCCTTTGGCGGTTTTGGCGGCGGATCAAATGGTGATGACCTAATCCTGACCCAGGCTGACTGTGAGATGCTTCTCGAAGAAGTGGACGGCATCACGGATGCGACCATCGCCTATACTACCACAACCTCCGTGGAGGGCGGCGACCATAGTTCCGCCACCTATTACACCATTGCCGGCGTGCTTGACAATTATGCGCAGATCAGCAATCTTTCCATGGCGATCGGAAGCTTTTTGACTCAGGAAAATGATGAGAGCAAGGAAAAGGTTTGCGTGCTTGGCGCAAACGTGGCGACGGAGATTTTTGGAAGCGCGTATGCCGCATATGACGGCATTGTCTACATAGACGACAGACCCTACGTGGTATCCGGCGTCCTTGAGGAAATGGGAACGGTTGCTTCAGGCATCAGTCCGGACACGGCGATCTTCATCCCTTATCAGACGGGCATCAAGTACGTTACCGGCGAATTCATCCGGCCTACGATCACGGTGATCGCAGAGGACGTCAACAACGTGTCGGCCGTGATGGAAGAAATAAATGCGGTTCTGGAGGAGACTTATGAAGGAAGCGCGTTCGGACTATCCGACGCGGGAAGCAAGATGGAAGCAGCAACCACGTCCAATCAGACGCTGACGCTCCTTTTGTATTCCATGGCAGCGATCGTATTTATCGTCGGCGGCATTGGCATCATGAACGTGCTCTTCGTATCCGTTAAGGAGAGAACGAATGAGATCGGAATTCTAAAGGCTTTAGGGTGCTCCAGAAAAGACATCCTGATGGAGTTCCTGCTGGAAGCTAGTTGCATTAGCTTTGTGGGAGCATGCATCGGCGTTCTTTTATCCTTAGGGATCACGCCGGCCGTGGAGCTTTTCCACGTCAGGGTTTCCCTGTCGGCGCAGGGAGCAATGCTTTCACTGGTATTTGGCGTCATCACGGGTACAATCTTTGGCTTCTACCCGGCCTACAAAGCATCGAGGCTGGTGCCGGTAGTGGCATTGAATCAGGAATAAACTGGGTAGTTTGGAGGATAGAAAAATGGCAATGATCGAAATGAGAGGGATCAATAAGGGATACATGCTGGGAGAGGAACGCCTTCCCATTTTGAAAAACGTGGATTTTTCCGTAGAGAAGGGTGAGTACGTGGCAATCCTTGGTCCCTCCGGTTCCGGAAAGACGACCTTCATGAACATCATTGGCTGCATGGATGTGATGGACAGCGGGGAATACTATCTGGACGGCGTGGCGATTCATGAGACGAAGGAACGAGACCTTACGGAGATCCGCAATAAGAAGATAGGATTTATCTTTCAGAACTATCAGTTGATCCCGACCTACAACGTCATGCAAAACATTATCATGCCGCTGCTCATGCGCGGAATGTCCCATCAGGATGCGGAGGCGAGGTGTATGGAGACCATCCGGCTCCTGGGACTGGATCAGAGACTGGAGCATAAACCGAATGAACTTTCGGGAGGCCAGAAGCAGCGCGTTTCCATCGCCAGGGCCCTGGTGGGGCAACCCGCCATCCTTCTGGCGGATGAGCCGACCGGCGCTCTGGACCAGACCAGCGGCAAGGAAGTGCTGAAGCTCTTTAGCGAAATCAATGAGATGGGAAACACCATCGTCATGATCACCCATGACCTAAGCGTTGCAAAGACTGCAAAGCGGATCGTACGCATTGTGGACGGGCAACTGATGGAATAATCACCGATAATCACCGATTTGCGTAAAACCATTGGACAAAAATGGGGATGCCTGCTATACTGTATAGAGTTAAGAATCAGTATCAGAACAATACGCTGTCCGTCCTGCGGAGGTAACCTGAACGTTGAAAACGTAAACCAGTCCCTTTTTTACTGCCAGTACTGTGGTTCGGCGGTCCATCTCGAGACGAACCGTAACAAAGGGTATGACATGGAGCATGGAAGGCTCGATGCCCGGGCGGAGATGGCGGATACGGTCCTCCAGGAGATTGAAAGGATCAAACCGCAGCTCCTCAAAAACGCACAGGCAGAGAACGACGTAAAATATTATCCTTCGGAAATCAATGATCTTAAGACGGAGAGAGGCTTTGTAATATCGGAGGGATTGATGGAAGGCGTGTTTAGGGGCTTCCTGAAAGGTCTGGGAGTTTGTTTATCGGGGCAATTATAGTCATTGCCGTATTCAGCAAGGTGAAGGGACCTATGTTAACCCTGATTGAAGCGGCTGTCCTTCTGGCTCCGATCTATATTCCGGTTATCGGAATCATAAAAATGGTTATAAAAATGAAGGAGATCAATGGTCAGATTGCGGACTGTGAGAAAAAGATCAAAGATGGCCGCAAGGTTTATGAAGAGACAAAGGCTTTTCTGGAAAAGAATGCCAAAGTCGACATTCCGCCCCGTTTTCGTCAGGAGGCCGCATTGGATTATATTATCAAAGGCTTAAAAGCCCGGGAATTTGTTTCGCTGGAACAGGCGCTCTTCCGGTGTGAAGAGGTCATGGATCTTGGTGCAATTCATGATTCCAGTTCCGATTTCGAATTTTAACGTAAGCGTAAGAGATGCAGATACAATTGACTGTCTGCATCTTTTTTTTTATAATAAGAGCAGGGTGGTTTTGAAACAGGGGGTACGCAGCGATGAGTGATTTTTGGGCGGAGTATAAGAAGAAACTGAGGACGCCGGAGGAGGCAGTACGGGTGGTCAAGGACGGGGACTGGATCGATTACACCAGTTCACTTGGCATGCCCGTGCTTTTGGACCGTGCGCTTGCGGCGAGGCGCGACGAGCTAAAGGACGTAAAGATCCGCGGGAACTTGATTCCGGGGCCCATCGAGGTAGCGGAATGTGATCCGGACCAGGAACATTTTACGTACCACAGCTGGCATTGTTCGGCGTATGAGCGTAAGCTTTGCGACGAGGGAAAGTGTTATTACATTCCCATGGTTTTCCACAACAATGCGGCGTATTATGAATTCTTCCTGGACGTGAACGTCGTGATGGTCAGCGTGGCGCCCATGGATAAACACGGTTATTTCAATTTCTCCGTGAACACCGGCGTGGCAGGACCGATCTGCCGTGATGCCGACGTTGTCATTGTGGAGGTCAACGAGCACATGCCGAAGATCCGCGGCGGATATGACGAGTGCATTCATATTTCTGAGGTGGACTTTGTGGTGGAGGGAGAGCATGCGCCGTTTGCTGATGCGAAGCCGACGCCGCCGCGCCCCGTCGACCGGAAGATCGCGGAGCATCTGATTCCGTATATCGTGAACGGAGCTACGCTGCAGCTTGGCATTGGCAGCATTCCCAATGCCGTTGGCGAGTGCATCGCACAGTCTGACATTAAGGATCTGGGCATGCACACGGAGCTTTGTTCGGATGCGTTTTTTGAATTGTATAAAGCGGGGAAATTGACGAATAAATATAAGAGTATCGACAGGGGCAAGGGCGTGTTTGGATGCGCCATTGGCTCCAATGAATTGTATGAGTGGCTTGACGACAATCCGGGCGTGGCCGCGTATCCTTTGGAGTACGTGAACCGTCCTTACGTGATCGAGCAGATTGACAACATGGTATCGATCAATGCCTGCGTGGCCGTGGACCTTTACGGACAGGTGGCTGCGGAGAGCACGGGGAAACGCCAGATCAGCGGTACCGGCGGACAGCTGGATTTCTTGATCGGCGCCTCTGCTTCGAAGGGTGGAAAGGCCTTCATTTGCATGAGTTCCATCCACACGGACCGGTATGGAATCAAACACTCGCGCATCCTGCCACAGTTTAACGGGGATATCATTACGTCGCCGAGAAGCCAGGTGTATTTCCTTGCGACGGAATATGGCGTGATCAATCTGGAAGGCCGCTCAACCTGGGAGCGCGCGGAAATGCTGATCTCCATCGCGCATCCGGATTTCCGTGACGTGCTCATCAAGGAAGCGCAGGACCGGAAGATCTGGAGAAGATCCAATAAACGCTAGGTTGTTTGGGCATAGACGCTTGTCATTGAGGGAGGCTGGCTTGCCATACAAATTGGGGTTTGACGAGATGATTACTGATGCATGGAGTTTGTCACGATGTTGCTTGCTTGACAAATACCTCAGCTGAAGGGTTGGAGCCTACGCGGGAGGTAAAACAAGCAAGAATCTTCCGCGGAATACATCCTCAGACGTGACGAAGCATACGCGGGAGGTAAAAGCAACGGAAACAGAATAAATGCCGCCACGTGTTGCATTTTAAGAAGCATGAGGACAGCAAATGCAACACATTGCGGCATGCATGGAGTATTTTGTTGCATCTTCGGAGAACGCGAGGCCCAAAATGCAACATGGTAAGAGCGAAGATGGATACGTGTTGTCTTTCTCCGATTGAGTAAAACAAAAAAGCAACAAACGTGAAGTTGCGTTA
>JAILLF010000028.1 GCA_024693365.1 Acetatifactor sp.
AAAGCGGAGCCGTTTAAGATGTGGTTAGCGCAGGTTGGCAGAGAGCGAATTGAGGAAGTGATAGATCCGGAACTAACTATCGAAAGGGCTCTTGAAACCTATGCTAAGAAGGGCTATTCAAGGGAGTGGATCAATCAGCGCCTGCAGGCAATTCAGGTAAGAAAAGAACTTACAGATGAGTGGGACAAACGCGGCGTAAATTCTTTGAAAAGTTCCCTAAAGTGTATTGCACTTTAGGGAACTTTTTGATGTTATTTTCATAAAAGAATTCCCTAAAGGAGGCAGCTTTCATGGACGGAAATTCTAATATAATCCATCAACTAGTTCAGGAAAGAGCGGATTATCAGGCTAAGACAGGATTGAGTGGTATTGCCTATTGGATGTTTTTACACCCTCCTATTTGATTGAATCGTATTGTTATTGATTTTGTAGTATAAAACACATTGCGCACTGCTGCATATTGCACAAATAAGGCTTACGATATATTTATTTTGTAAGTAATTGACAAAATGGATGAAATAATATATCTTTAAATCAGAAGTACATACGGAGAACGGAAGTAAATGATAGCAGAATGGCATGACAAAGAAGCCGAAAAAATATGGAATATGAAATTTTCATCTAAGCTGCCTCATGACATTCAGAAAGTGGCGAGGAGAAAACTGGTTATGATTCATTCGGCAGCTAGTATAAATGATTTGAGAATACCTCCGTCCAATCATCTCGAAGAATTAAAAGGTGATCGAGAGGGTCAGTATAGTATTAGAATTAATGATCAATATCGAATTTGTTTTTATTGGAATAATGGGAATGTGATCATTCAGGAAATCGGGGATTATCACTAAGGAGGTGACCTATATGATGATTTTAGAACCCACATCACCGGGAGAAGTATTACAGGAAGAGTTCCTGGAACCAATGAATGTAACAGCATATAGGCTTGCAAAGGAGGTACACATCCCTCAGTCAAGAATCAGTGATATCATAAGTGGCAAGAGAGGAATAACTGCAGACACCGCTATGAGATTTGCAATGTACTTTGGGACTACTCCGCAGTTCTGGTTGAATATTCAAAATCAGTATGATCTGGATATGCTTAAGGTATCTGGAAAGATTGTTGATATGTCAGATATCAGACCTTACAATCTGATGCAAGGATAAATTGTTGCACTTTGGTTGCAAAAGTAATAAATGCAAAAGGAAGTGTTTTCTACAATAATTGATTATGAGGTATGGTTTGCTTTGGTTGTTTCAGCAAGACTGTATAAAACAGCACTTGCCTTTGCGCCATTGTCAGATTCGATGATAACGAAGTTCTTTCGACCGATAGTAAACGGGCAGATAGCCTGCTCAGCATAATTGTTGTCCATGTGAATGTTACCGTCAGACAGGAACTCTCTAAGATAGGGCTCCTGATGGATGCTGTATGCCAATGCTTTACCAATTGTGCTATTATTTTGATTTTGATATTGATTTTGGGTGGATATTAGGTATAATACTATTATACCTAATGAGAGATATTATTATATTTATATTTTTGTTCTATTTTGAGAGATTAGATTATATATAGTTTAGTAAAGATTTATTTAGATAGGGGATGCTTCACATCCCCTAAATTATTGTATTATGAAAACCACTCGATAGTCGCTTGGTCAGACTGTAGACAAAGTTAGTTGCGAGACTCGGGCATAATTACCCTTTCAAATTCTACAGTAAATTTACGCCGTCCTTTAGCGCAAAAACTATTGAAAAAAGAATCAAAATGTGCTATATATTAGTTAGAAAAGGTCTCCATTAACCTTTTAGTCTATAGACTAATAAAGAGATGAGTCTTAAAGAGAGTCTCCATTAACTCTTAGCTTCGAGCTATAAAGAGATGAGTCTTAATGAGTGGGAAGTGATTAGCTTCCCACATTTTATATTTATAGGGAGAGTAGATGTTTACTATAGATGGAAATTTGAAATTTGTTAACGTTAATATAAAGTATCTTGAACATCTTCATAAAGTCTGCAAAGAAGTATTTTATCAAGAAACTAAATATGAAAATAAGCCATATCTGGGACTATTTGTATCAGATGGTAATAAAAAATATGTCCTTCCACTTACTTCGGCAAAAGAAAAACACAAAGAATGGAAAGATATTTATCCCGACAGAATGCTCATCTATCAAATAGAAAATAAATCAGAAGTAAATAAAAATGCCATTTTTACTGAACTGTCCGATAGTAAAATTAAGCATATTTTCTCAGCTATCGAAATCAAGAAAATGATACCTGTTAAAGATTGCGTAATATCAGAAGTTAACATTAACATTAAAGACGAAGATACTGAGGAAATGAAAAAGTATAAGAATCTCTTGAAGAATGAATACTTATTCTGCTTGAAAAACAAGGATTTAATACTATCTAGGGCTTCTAAAATTTATGAAAAGCAAATGGACACAGGAAAGGTTTTAAGATTCGGCTGCGATTTCAGAAAGCTTGAAAAAGCAATGGAAATTTTTGATACAAAAAAATATTCGGAATCATAACTACTAAAACCCACCGATAATTCCAAATACAGATCTGGAGATATCGGTCTTTCTTTTTTGACTCCACGGATTATTTTTTCATACCCAGAGTGGGAAAATGGAAACGTAAGGGTAAGTTATAGAGTGAAGATAGAATGAATGAAGGACAGTACTTATCAAGAATAAGTCAACTTGAAAATGAAATTGAATATTTGCACGGACTTCTCGATAATGCTGGGATTTCATACAAACGGGAGGCAAAGGAGTTAGATGATTTGTCACCATACAGGAATCTTGCTTTTGAAGAGGATCAAGGGGCTCGTATTCTTCCGGTTACTATTACCAAGCAGCATATCCAGTATTACTATTATTTGTTCAAGGGTAGAAATGATGTGTATAGTAGACGTTCCGGAAAGGCTAACAAGAAAAGATGGAAATATATTATCTGTTTGAATTTGGGGCCAATTAGTGTTTTACCGGAATGTCAAAGGCTTGCAAGGCCTTTTCTTTTTACCTTTGCGTGTTATTGTTTTTATTACTTTGACGTGCAAACGCAAATAGCGCTTTTAATTCGTTGCCGCCTTCCGGCATACCGCGTTTGATCCACTCCAGCATCCATCCGTAAATGCCATATGCCCAAAAGGATTTCATATAGGCTTCAAGGTTAGGCATTTCAGGCAGAATCTGTATGGTGCCAATGATGGTTTCCATCATGATGGAGGACAGGCCTGCATCGTAGAGGATCGTATAAAACTCTTTGTGATCACGGTAAAAATCGAATAATGACGGGAATAAGCTCTCCGGCGATGATTCGGGGTTAGACTCATATAATCTGCCCCATTCCTTAATAAGCCGGTCGGATTCTTCTTTCAGGATGTCCTCTTTATTCTGATAGTTACGGTAAAAAGAGACACGTCCGATTTCGGCTCTGCTTGTAAGCTCACTGACAGAAATGTCAGTGAGGCTTTTTTCTTTTAGGAGATCAAGAAGCGCGATTAAAATCTGCTTTTTGACATAGGTATTTTTTTGCTCATTATTCATGCTCATGTGATGAAACAAACCTCCCACGTACGTATCATTTTGCTGAAACACTTGTATCATCTGCAAGTTTATGATACATTTGTTTCAACGAGATGTCAAGGAGGTTATCATGAAAAAGCTTATGAAAATTATTTTGATTTTGCTGGGGGTCATTCTCATCTTGATATTAGCGATATTTTTTTTACGTGAAGTCCATGCTCCCAAACGGAGGCGGAAACAATGACATTACGGAAGGGTATTATGAACGCTTTCAGTCTGAGGCGCCATTGGAGAGGAAGTATGTAAATCCGGGGTCATTTGAGACAAGTTATACCGAGTTTGATTCAGAGAATGAATCCATTGGAAAAGTGCGAGTCTGGTATCCTTCGGAATTAGAAAGTAGCGGAAAAACCTGGCCGATGATCATGGTCGTCAATGCCAGTGGAACGCCTGCTTCCTCCTATGAGCCATTCTTCCCACGCCTTGCGTCGTGGGGCTTTGTAGTGGTTGGCAATGAAGACGGACAGACCGGAAATGGGATGACGGCGTCCATTACGTTGGATTTCATGCTGAACGTTCCGACTGACAGCATACTTTCCGGTAAGATTGATTATGACAATATGGGAATCATCGGATACTCCCAGGGAGGAGCCGGAGCGATCTGTGCGGTGACAAACTACGAAAACGGTGCGCGTTACAAAGCAATGTTTACCGGAAGCGCTGCGTATCCTACGCTTGCCAGAAATATGGGCTGGGAATATGACGTCTCTAAGGTGACAATCCCTTATTTTATGGTTGCGGGAACGGGAAAGTCGGATGATTCCGGTTCTGACCCCGAAACAAGCTATGGCGGTGTTTCGCCGCTTTCAGCGCTTACGTCGAACTACAACAAAATCTCTGATGACGTGCAAAAGATACGGGCCAGAGCCGTTGGCGCTGAGCATGAGCAGATGCTGATGCGTTCGGATGGTTATATGACGGCATGGATGCTGTATCAGCTGGCAGGCGACGAAGAAGCAGCGACGGTTTTTGCCGGTGATAACGCAGAAATCCTGCAGAATAATAACTGGCAGGACGTGGAGAAGAATCAATGAAAGAGAAAAAGATGAAAACGATACGGAAAATTTTGATGGTATTTATTGTCATACTTACAGTTCTGGCAGGTGGGGCATTGTATGTCCTGACACATACGCAGATCATTGTTGGTACGATCCAAAAGCTATCCGCAAGTACAGTGAATACGGCCAATGTCTAAAATGTTTGATTATGCGGGGGCGCAATAAGCGTCCCCGTTTGTGCAATCTTACTCATAAAGCATCAATCTCAAAACAGATGGGAGATAAGCATGCGCTCTGTCTATGCGGTATGCCCCAACAGTTCATCGACAGAGATTTGCGTAAGCCCCTTTTGATGTCTTAAAAATGAAATCTGTTCATTGATTTTAATGTCATTTATCGTAAATGCTCCTTGTTATTATCTCGGCCGATAAATAAAGTATAGTTTGGAATCATGGGAAATACAATGGCGTATTAGTTGAATGATCCATAGATTTTTCCAACTTAGAGTTGGACTGATGCAACGGTCAATGCTTTTTTGGTGCATGAGAGTTAAATTATCTACTGACATATAAATCTTGACGGAACGTTGGTTTGAACAGTACAATGAAATCAAAGGAATCGGAAAGCGTTGCGAATTACGTTTTCATTAAGCTGTTATCAACCGATTTAGAGCAGATACGTGAGCAGATGAAGAATCCCGTCAGGCAGGCACGTGGAAAAAGAAAGGACCGTAAGGCTATGAAACACAAACGTTTGAATCGTGACGGATGGGGATTTTCTTATTATCCGTACTACCAGATGAGAATCGATGACGAGCTGTTCCACGGGCTTGCTTGTCTTATTCAGCTGACTGATGGCGAAGAGAATTATTGGGCAACGCCAAAGGCCGGCAGGATACAGGTTACGGGTGCAGGAATGTGCTGGCTGGAGCTTGTGCCGGACGACGTTTCGCGTGTGATTACGGTCAAGTACTTCCCCGAGGGGACGCATGATGCTGAGAGGAAGCATTATCCGGTACCTTCGGATCAGAGGTATCAGCCGTCCATTTATTACGTGGATATCACCGAAGGCATGGAATATGACGAGTATGGCATTGCCACGTATATCGATAAATACCTGGACGTCATATTCACTCCGGAAGGGGACGTCAAGATTGATGACAGGGATGAACTTGATGCGGCTTACGCCTCGGGCGAGCTGACCAAAGAACAGTATGACGCAGCCCTGCAGGAGTGTGAAAGCATTTTAAAGGAGTATTGTGAGGATATTGCAAAGACCGGTGCATGGTGCGCTAAGATCAGGGAAATGGTGGAGGAAAAAATCAAAGCCGGCGAACCGATCAAACCTTGCAAAGAGGTGTTGGAACTACAAAATAGCAAGCTGTACAGGGTGACGACGCAATTTACGAAGCAGTCCCGAACCATTCTTGGCGACAACTTAACCGGCGTTTATCTTCACGGATCAGCCGTCATGGGTTGCTACAATCCTGAGAAGAGCGACGTTGACCTGATCGTTGTCGTTAACGATTCCCTGTCTGACGACGTCAAAAGAAAATTCATGGACATGATCATGACTCTCAATGACGAGGGACCCGCGAAAGGGATTGAGATGAGCATCGTCAGGAAAGCGGACTGTAATCCATATCTTTATCCAACGCCGTTTGAACTGCATTTTTCGGCCATGCACGTTGGCTGGTACAGGGACAATCCTGAAGATTATATAAAGAAAATGAAAGGGACGGATGCGGATCTGGCAGCGCACTTTACGATCATCCAAAAACGCGGCAAGCGTTTGTACGGCGCTCCCATCGATGAAGTCTTTGCCATAGTGCCGCAAGCCGACTACGTGGACTCTATTTGGAATGACATTGCCGATGCAGAGGAAGAAATTACGGATCATCCCACGTATCTGACACTGAACCTTGCAAGGGTGCTTGCGTATTTGAAAGACGGCCTTGTTCTTTCCAAGAAAGAGGGCGGAGAATGGGCGCTTAATAACGTTCCGGATTCGTATCACAGACTGATAAAGGCTGCCTTGAGTGAGTATGCCGGGGCCATGGATCTATCGTATGACGCGGAGCTTGCGAAGGACTATGCAGGATATATGGTGGGAGAGATTGCGAGAACAAAAGGAAAGTTGATTTAAGAGACAGGAGATGAAAGAATGATCTATTATGACCATTTGCCATTAGATAAAGACATCATGACGGCACTCAGGGAATTGTCGATTAATTACGTGTTCCAGCCGATATTTCTGCCGGATGGTAAAACCGTTTATGCATGGGAAGCCCTGATGCGCCCGACGGACATGACGGTAACCGACCTGATCGCAGAATACTCCAAAAGAGATAAGCTGCACGTTCTTGAAGTGGCGACCTTCTTTGGGGCGATGCAGGCATTTTTCCTAAGAGGATATGAGGAGAAGGTGGCAATCAATTCGTTTCCGTGTGATTGCATGAGGCCTGAGGAAGCTGACGTTTTCTTGGATTATTTTGGAGAAGACATCCGGAGCAGAATGATCATTGAGAATCTGGAGTATCCCTATTTCTCGCCGGAACACTGGAAAGAAAAGAACAGATCCGTCAGATTTATGGATAATATGCTGGCAGCAGATGATTTTGGCACTGGAATCAACAATATGGAGCTGATAGAGTTCATGTCTCCGCACATTGTAAAGCTCGACAGAGAACTGATCTCGGGAATCGATCATATCCGTGAGAAACAGGAGAACGTGAAGAAGCTGGTCCCCCTTTTCCATTCCAAAAAGATTCTGGTCGTGGCAGAAGGAATTGAAGAGAAAGAAGAGTTTGAATACCTTTTGGGTCTTGGAATCGATTTATACCAAGGGTATTATCTTGGCAGACCGGCATGAGGATTTCACCACGTGAGCATGGGCGAATTTGGGGATTGGTGAGAGAAAAACAATCCCTTACTGCTCCAGCTTCTCGTAGGATACGGACAGAACGTTCATCCCAAAGATTTCATTGGTCAGCTTTACAAAGTAATCGTCATCGAGGCCGGTGCCGACCTTGACGTTGATCCTGAATTTGTCGGGAGTGATACTGTTTACTGCTATGGAGGTCACGGCGTTTTTATCGTCCGTGACCTTCTTGTATATGGCGTCTTTGACGTCATTGACCTGTTCCTTCAGGCACACGACGTTGATGAGATAAGCATTGCTGTCGTTATCCACAAGAATGGGGATGGGCTTGATCTTCTTGGCCGTCACGTTGAGAAGCATGTTGAGCAGAATCAGAAACATCGTTATGACAAAAGCATATTTAAAATAGCCGTATGCAACCAGAATGCTGATGCCGGCGGTACTCCACAAAGTGGCGCTGGTGTTTAGTCCGTTGACGGTGAAGCCATTCTTGAAGATAACGCCGCTGCACAGGAAACCGATTCCGGTTACAATGTTTGCGGACATTCGGATGTCAGGATAACCGAGCAGAATCTCGATCAGGCAAAAAGAAAACGTGCCGACCGCGATCAGGAAAGTCGTCTTGATCTCTATGTGGTGACCGCCAATCTGTCTTTCAAATCCAATCAACAGGCCGATCACTGCTACCGTGGCTAATCTGATGATCAATTCTTGTATTGTCATGCTTTCATCCCCTTGCGTGTTTTGGATGGAAATACTTTCTCTAATTTGACTATACCGAAACAAGAGGAAATGGTCAAGCGGTTGACCGTTCTTTTCTCGTTTGATATACTAAAAACATAGGGGGAGAGGGGAGCGATTATGTTGAAGAGTCAAAATAATAAAAAGCTCGCCAACTACGTGATCACTTCGATTCACGTCAAAAAGTATAACGATCGTCATGAGAGAGACAGGGAGATCATCAATGAATCGATCGAGACCTTTACGGGCTTTATCGATGCTAAGGATCCGTACACGAACCGTGTTTACAGGAACAGGCGGACAAAGGAATTCATTCTTCAGGAGATTGAAACGAATAAGGGAAAGCAGTTTGATCCCAAGATCGCGGACGTTGCAATGCGTCTGATCAAGGAGAACCTTTTGGAAGAATAATTTATGAAGTTAAAAAGCGCGGTAATTGCTTGCGGTTACTGCGCTTTTTTTGAGAGAGAATTGCTGTGGCAGAATGCGCGGGAGGTATGCGGAAATGCCAGATACCACAACAAAAGAATTGGGGACGGAGATCATGGTCGGCGGGCTTTGCTTCAAGTCCAACGTCTTGATGGCGCCGCTTGCCGGGTATACCTGCTTCCCGTTCCGCCTAATGGCCGAGAGGCTGGGCGCGGGAAGCGCTTATACGGAAATGGTGAGCTCAGACGGGCTGAAATACAATGACAGGGCGACGTCGAAGCTCCTGTATACGGATGACCGTGAGAAGTTAAAGTGCGTACAGCTCTTGGGTTCCATTCCCGCCGTGTTTGAGCGGGCGGCAAAGAGCGATAGGCTGGAAAAGTTTGACGTCATCGACATAAACATGGGATGCCCCGTTCCCAACGTCATCAAGGCAGGCGAGGGGAGCGCGCTGTTGGAAGATCTGCCGAGGGCTTCCAAGATCATAGAGGCATGTAAGAGAAGCGGCAAGGTGGTCTCGGTGAAATGCCGGATCGGACTCAACAGGCAAAAGATCGTGATCGAAGAATTCGCGAGGATGTGTGAGCAGTCGGGCGCGGACATGATCACGGTGCATGGCAGGACCAGGGACATGATGTACGACGGCGAGCCCTTGTATGATTCCATCAGGAAAGCAAAGCAATCCGTGAAGATCCCCGTGTTTGCAAACGGAGGGATCGATTCGAAGGCCAGCGCCATGGAAATGATGGAGAAGACAGGAGCGGACGGCGTCATGCTTGCCAGATATGGGTTTGAGAATCCGCTGATTTTTGCGGAGCTGACGGGAACGCCGTGCAATGACACAAAGTATGGCCTGCTTATGGAGCAGCTTGAGATTGCGGCAGAATGCTATGATGAGCTGTACGTACTCTCGTACGTCAAGAAGCTGGCCTCGTATTTTATGAAAAAGCTGCCGGGAACCAAGCAGTATAAGCTTGCGCTGTATCGCTGCGGCAGCATTCCGGAGCTACGGACCATTCTTGGAGAAATATTTACGGACGGAAGGTAACGGGAAGCTTCCGCACGCCGCGACGTTTATTGCAAGCTGCCGGACGCCGCGGTATATTGGAAACCTAGGATTTGGAGTATAATGTCATGTTGACGGAAAAGCAATTTGAAATAGAAGAGGGAGTGCTGAAGGCCTATTTGGGAGCGGATGCCGAGGCGCAGGTCCCGGAGGGCGTGCATACGATTGGAGACGGTGCCTTCAAGGGCATGGCATGGCTTTTGAAAGTGACGCTGCCCTCCTCCATAAAAAGAATCGGGGCTACGGCGTTTAAGGGTTGCCGGCAGTTAAAGGAGATTAACTTTCCGGAAGGTCTTTCGGAGATTGGGGAATACGCTTTTCACAGATGTCATCAGATAGAAGAGCTGATCTTTCCCAAGTCCCTGACAAAGGTGGAGGGCTACGCGTTCCTATATTGCGACGGCTTGAAGAGAGCCGTGATGGAAGGGCCAAAGCGCCTTGGTAAGGCTGTATTTTCCCACAATCTTTCGCTTGAGGAGGTCGCCCTAAACAAGGACGTGGATGCTTCCAACTTTAGCGAGGAAGTGTTTGAGGGCTGCGTGCATCTTCGGAAAATCACGCTGTCTGGTGAAGTTTACGAGATCAGCAATCTGATCGAGGCAATGAATTCCCGCTCGGCTTATCCCGAGGTCATAAAAGCCATTGCCCGGGGCGTATACCATTCCATGGAGATTGAGGACGGCGTGCTGAGCAAGTTCCACATTAATCTAAAGTCCATCTTTTTGCCGGAGGGGATCACAGCGATCGGAAAGAGCTGTTTTTTTGACAAACGGGGGATTGTGAGCATCTCCCTTCCGGAATCCCTTCGGGAGATTAAGGCAAACGCGTTCTTAAACTGCAGCAGCTTAGAGGAGATCGCCTTCCGGAATGAAAACGTGCAGCTGGATGACAGGGCCTTCCGCGGTTGCTGTAATTTGAAAAGAATTTACCTAAAGGACGAAGCATTCCTTTTGGAGGATGAAACGCCGCACGAACTGATCAGCCGCATCCGGGATCAGGTGCTCGGGGATTTTTACGTCAGCGGAAAAACATTGATCCGCTATATGGGAGACGAGGAGCAGATCCAGATTCCCAAGGGAGTGGAGATCATTGGCGAGAGGTGCTTTTTTGGCAAGGAAAGGCTCAAGATCGTATTATGTCCCGACAGCCTTCTGGAAATCCGGGAGCAGGCCTTTGCAGGCTGCGTTACGCTGCAGAACGTCTCGCTGTCGGACCGGCTAAAAAGAATAGAGCGGGAAGCGTTCGCGGAGTGTAAAAAGCTTTTGAAATGCAATCTTCCAAATTCCGTGGAATATATTGGGGAGTATGCATTCCGGCGCTGCCTTACGTTAAAGCCCTTTGAGCCCTGGCCAAATAACGCGAGGATTCATGCACATGCCTTTTATCTGGCAAAACAGTTTGCAGGGATGGAGGGTAGCCGGCAAAGCGTGGATGACGGCGTCACGCCAAGCGAATTGCGAGACGGCCCTCAGGTGATCCAGCCTTATGCCCATGCAAGGCAGGAGGGAATCAAGGTTTTGGAACTGTCGGGGATCCGGGGGATTGGAAAATACGCATATTCCGCATGTCCTGACTTAGAGGAGATCATCATCGACGCGCCGGACTGCGTGATCGGGCGGAATGCGTTTTCCAACTGCCCGAAGCTTAGAAGAGTATGCCTTCGCGTCAGGGAACTGGGAAAAGGGATTTTTTCCTACTGCAGAAATCTGGAAGAGGTCCGTCTGTCCGGGGTTTCCGTCTTGCAGGCGGAGAGCTTTGCAGGGTGCTACCGGCTTTCTAAATTCGAAGCGAAGGAAGTCACGCAGATGGAGGCGAGGTGCTTTGACGAGTGCACTGCCTTGGATGCCTTTGATTTTTCAGGCATCCGGTCAATCGGCGAGCGTGCCTTTGAACGTTGTGATTCCTTAAAGAGAGTGGAACTGCAGGAAGTGGAATGCGGATATCACGCCTTTGCGGACTGTGCCTCGCTGGAGACCGTGGCGCTGTCAAGGGATACGGTTCTAAAGAGCGGTGCCTTTATTGGGAGTACGCAGGTGAAAACCATCACCTTCGAAGGAGAAACCTATGAGTTTTCAAGATTCACGGACGGCTTAAACCACGTGGGCAATCCCTATCCCCTGCCCGTCCGGGAAGTGATCTCTTCAATCTATTCCTGCTTTGACGTGCGTGAACGGAAAATATTGGCAGGCTACGCGCAGGATGGCACGGAGGTCACCATACCGCAGGACGTGGAAGAGATTGGGCAGGACGTTTTCAGGGATCACGTGCGGCTTTGCAGGATCCATATCCCGGAGACGGTGAGGCTCTTTGGAAGCCATGCATTTTCCATGACTTCCTGGCTAGAGGAGCAGAGGACAAAATCCGAGATGGTCATCGTGAACGGGGTGCTTTTGGATGGCACGCTTTGCAAGGGAAAAGTGGTGCTGCCTTCCCATGTCAGGCGCGTTGCAAGCTGGTGCTTTGCGGGGAACGTGAACGTCACGGAGCTGGTGATCCCGTCCGACAGGATTGGCATCGAGAGCCTTTCCTTCCGGAATTGCCTGAACTTAAAGAAGATCACGGACTGGGATCAGAAGGAATACGTGCTGACGGACGTTTCCGATCTGGAGACGAAGGGGTATCCGGAGCTGATCCAAAGAATCTTTTCTGAATGCATCAATTGCTTCAAACTGGACGAAAACGGGAAGCTGGTGGAGAGCACCGGAAACATCACGAGACTGACGTTCCCGGAGGGCATCCGGTCCGTCGGCGACGGCGTTTATAAGGATTGCCACCTGCTGGAGACAATTGATCTTTCCGAGGGTACGGAGAGCATTGGAAAGTCAGCGTTTGAGAACAGCAAATGGTTAAAGCGCGTCACAAAGGCGGGGAACGTCACCGAAATTGGCGCGCAGGCGTTTTCCGGCTGCCAGTCCTTAGAATCCATTGACCTGTCAGATCGTCTGCGGGAGCTGGGAAAACGATGCTTTGAACACTGCGGGAGCCTTATGGAGATTCACCTTTCCAATCAGCTGGAAACCATCCCGGAAAGAGCCTTTTTCCGCTGTAAATCCCTGCAAAAGCTTGTCATTCCAAAGTACGTAAGGGTGATCGGGGCGGAGGCCTTTGCATTCTGCAATCAGCTGGAGGAGGTTATGGTTCCCAAGGAGACGGAGCTTGGCGAAAGGGCCTTTGCATACTGTGACCGCGTTACCATTCTAAGGTATTGAGACCATAAATTTCTGCAATTGTACGGGGAGAGTTTGGAGAAAAGCACGTCCAAGCCCTTGCTTTTGCTGAAAGGAGTACGATGAGATATCGAGATCTTGGCAGGACGGGATTGCGGGTGTCGGAGATTGGATTTGGAACCATTCCGATCCTGAGTGGCCACGTGCCCGTATTGCCAAAGTTTTACAGTCCGGATCAGGAGACGGCCGTGGCCATCATGAGGAAGGCCTTTGATTACGGGTGTAATTTCTATGACACCGCGATCCTGGAAGAATACGGGGATGCGGAGATCAAGCTGGGAGAATTTGCAAAAACCATTGACAGAAATCAGATCATCATTTCAGATAAAGCCAGATTCTATAACGGGGCTGAGATCTACCGGGAAGTACTAAGATCGACGGAGCATCTTGGCACGAAGCCGGACGTCTATTTTGTCCATCAGGTGGATGAGGATAATGCGGATGAAGTCTTTGGGAAAAATGGCGCCGTGGATGCCCTTTATGACTTGAAAAGAGAGGGAAAAATCGGCTTTGTGGGAATCGCATCCCATTATTATAACGTGTTGTACCGCGGTGCGAAGGATCCGAGGGTGGACGTGTTGCAGGGAAGCGGCAATATCCTGGAAAGAGGCATGCTGGACAGGATCCGGAAGGAAGAGGTTTTCCGGGAAAAGGGCCTGATCCTGAATAAGGTATATGCCGCAGGACTTTTGATCGGACCGTTTACTCCAAAGGAGCTCATCGGTGGGATCCTGGAATATCCTTTCTCCTGTGCTCTTTTGGGGATCGGTACCTTTGAGCAGGCCCAGGCGGCCTTTGCAAAAGAATATCCGCAGGTTCATTTTTCCTTTGAGGAAGTGTTGGATCGCCTTCGAAAGGACTTTGAACCGATCGGCTGCGACCGCTGCGAGAGATGTGTTTGCCCGCACGGACATGAACTTCACGTGACTTTCCGCCAGTTTAATTACTTTCATTTGGGGAAGGAATTCTGGGCGATCAACAAGCTGAAGATGGACGCGGACCTGACCTATCAGCACTGCAGGGCCTGCACGGAGCAGGTCTGCATGAAGGAATGCGGAAGGCATTTGTACGTTCCGGAGGAGATCGGACGGGTACAAAAACTCCTGGAGGCTTACGGGGCACTTTAGAAAGAAGGAATTTGACGTAAGCACGCGGTTCTGCTATACTGGGCAGATGAAAAAGAATAAAGGAGTTTAGAAAATGAAGAAGAAAACAATTTGTACCATGGTCGCAGCGCTTGCGTTAACGCTTTTGCCGATGACGATGCTTGGCGGCTGCGATGGCAAAAACAATGAGAAAGAGACGGACGGAACGGTTTTTTCTGGTGAACCGATTGGTTCAAGCGAGGAAGCGGGATCGTCAGAAAGCGAAACTGAGAGCAAGTCTGAAGCGGAGAGCAAGCCTGAGAGTCAGGCAGATGACGGCGCCAAAGCGCAAACGGAAACCTCAGCCGAAGCGAACGGCGGAAGGAAGGACGGCGAGCGCTTTGAAGATACCATCATGGTTGAGGGAATGGAAGAGACGGTCAAATACGAGCACGTCAGAAACGAGGAGATCGGATTTGAACTGGATTATGATTATGAGATGTTTGTAAGAACCCAAAAATCAAATGCGGAGATTTTCCGTTCGGTCTATGATAACCCTGAGAATCCTCAGATTTACCTTGAAGTGAAGTACAGTTCTAAGGACGTTGACAATGCCGTGGCCTCCATCAGAGAGGAGCTTTCAAAGGAGTATGATCTTAACCAGAACTCTATCCAGCTGAATCGCGCCGGCAAATGTGTGAATATTGACGCCTCCAACGCCAAGGGGAATGGCGGAACGCCGGATCTTCTGCAGACGGTATACGTGGTCCCTGCCGCTGATGGTTGCCTTATCGCGGCGGCGCATTATACGTTTGAGAGCGCTGACGGGTTTGGAACCCGCTTTTCAGCCATCATGAATACCCTTGAGGTGATCGGCAGAAAGGAAGCTGCCAAGCTTTCGGACGATCAGGCACTCACGGCGATCAAGAACTATTGCTACGCCGGTAACCCTTCTTTGAAGGAGATCGAAAATGCAGGAGAGTATCCGGTTAACTGGGAGATCGCTTCCAGCAGCGCGCAGGAGATCGTTGTCTTGTACGCGGCCTACACGGGAGCGCAGATCCGTTACTATATTGATCCGGTGACCGGCGAGACCTACGTCACGGAATTCGTGCCCGGTATCACCGAGGAGGAAGAGCGGACGAGCGAAAGCTTTAACGTAAGGGATTACCTCTCTGAGTAAAATAATTGCATGACATAAGTAAGAAAACGGGTGGACGCTGACCACCCGTTTTGTTATAATAACGTGATACGGCACGGGGAATCACGGTCGGAAGCGCGGTGAAAGCGGCACGGGGAATCACGGTTGGAAGCGCGGTGAAAGCGGGCCGGGGAATCACGGTCGGAAGCGCGGTGAAAGCAGGCTGGGAAATAACGGACCGTGACGCAGCGAAAACATGCCGGGAAGCGGAAGAGAAGCGCCTGGATTTTGGGAGTGAAATGAAAGAACTTAGTAAGAGTGGATACAATAAAGAGAATTTTAGGATTGTCCTTGCCATGGCAGGGCCTGCCATCATCGAATCCTTTTTTGTCGCGCTAGTAGGCCTCGTGGATTCCCTAATGGTAAGCCGCCTTGGCTCCTATGCGGTGGCTGCGGTGGGACTGACTACGCAGCCGAAGTTTGTCGGGCTCGCATTGTTCTTTGCGGTAAACGTCTCCGTTTCGGCCTTGGTTGCGAGGCGCTTTGGCGAAAAAGAGCGGGAGGACGCGAACCGTGTATTTCTCACGGCCTTTTATTTTGTGATCGCGGCGGCCATGATCCTCAGCATATTGTTTGTCGCCCTGGCGGATCCGATCATCAGGCTCTGCGGTTCTTCGGATGCAACCCCGGAAGACATTGCAACGCACAACGCAGCCGTTACTTATTTTCGGATCATCATGGGCGGCATGATCTTCAACTGCATTCAGATGGTGGTCAACTCGGCACAGAGAGGCGCCGGCAATACAAAGATCACCATGAGGACGAACGTGACCTCGAACGTGGTGAACGTCATTCTGAATTACCTTTTGATCGAGGGACGTTTTGGTTTTCCTGCACTCGGCATTGCCGGCGCCGCACTGGCAACGGTCCTTGGAACGGTTGTCTCCTGCGTGATGAGTCTCCTGTCTATCTCAAAAAAGAATACGTTTATCAGTTTGCCGTTCTTGCTTGCCAATAAGATGAGGGCTTCCTTTGCGTCTTTTAAGAGCCTGGTTCGCATAGGCTACGGAATCTTTTTTGAGCAGATTCTTATGAGAATTGGCTTTATGGCTACTGCCGTCATGGCGGCCAAGATGGGCATGGATGCCATGGCGGCCCATCAGGTCGGCATGAACCTGATGGGATTAACCTTCAGCTTTGGCGACGGATTGCAGGCGGCAGCAGTGGCGCTGATCGGCAGGTCGCTTGGTCAGGGTGAGCCGGAGCTTGCAAAGACTTATGGACGGACCTGCAAGGCGGTGGGCATGATGATCGCCGTGGTCCTGATTTTGCTCTATTTCTTTGGCGCAAGGTGGCTGATGTCTATGTTCTTTGAGGAGGAACACATCATCCGGATCGGCGTGTCGATCATGAGGGTGATCATCTTTGTGGTGCTGTTCCAGATCATTCAGGTGATCTACATGGGGTGCCTTAGGGGCGCGGGAGACACGCTCTATACTGCATTTGCGGCGACCATGTCCGTCACCGTCATCCGTACCCTCGTATCCTGGCTTGGAGGCTTTGTGTTAGGTCTTGGCATCGTAGGAATCTGGCTCGGCGTGCTCGCGGATCAGATTTCGAGATTCGCCTTCGCAAGCATTCGTTACCGAATGGGAAAATGGGTAAAAATCAAAATCTGACATGCATTGCAAAACATTTTATGGCAGAAACGTTACGGCAGGGACGAATTACGTCCCTGTTTTTTGCGCTTAAAGGAGTGTCAAACATGGCATTAAATGATAAAATGAAAAAAGTGAATTTTGACCGCACGTTTTACGGACCTCATCCGTTAATCCTAATGAAGGGAGGTCAAGATCGGATCCATGGATTTAGAAGAAGCTTATGACAAAATATACCGGTATGCGTATTTCAAACTAAATAATCAGTCCGTTGCGGAAGACGTCACGCAGGAGACTTTCCTTAGATTTATCAGTCAAAAGGGCAATGTTCGCGAGTATGAGATCAAGTATCTTTATGTGATTGCCAGAAATCTTTGCATTGATGAGTACAGAAGGGTGAAAGCGGATCCGCTTCCGGAGGATTATGACGCTGTGGCACCGTTTGATGACCGGAAGGAGGAGCGGATGATGGTGCGGGAGGCGTTGGCAAAGCTGCCACCGGAGGATCGTGAAATCCTTTTGCTGCGGCACGTAAACGGTGAAGCCGTCGGTACGATCTGCAAGGCACTTGGCATTTCAAGGTTTGCCGCATATCGAAGGCTAAAAAGCGCAGAAGACAAAATGCGCGTAAGTTTGGAGGTGAATGAGGGATGAAAGAGGATTGGAAGAATTTGCTGAGCGAAGAATTCCAGGCCCCGCAGCCAAAGCATAAAAAAGAATTTTTGAGGAATCTGCGCGCACGCGAAGTGAGCATGCCCGAAATGCTGATGCAGCAGGTGGCGTACGTACGGCTTACGACGTGGCTCTTTGCGCTGGCGCTCGTGGCCATTGCGATTGTCGGCTCCCTGATGAGATTAGAGACGACGGTCAACGTTCTAACCATGCTCATGCCTTTCTCTGCCGCGATCGCCGTCTTGGAAAGCAGGCGTTCTGAAAGATGCGGCATGGCGGAATTGGAAATGGCGACCCGTTTTTCCTTAAGGAGTGTCGTTCTGGCCCGCATGATGATTTTGGGAATCGTTTCGTTTTTGATCCTTTGCATCTCATCCCCCATGCTCGCCGTGGCATTTGACGCAGGGACGGTTTTGACGGCAGTTCGGATCGTGATTCCTTATCTCATCACGATGAGCATTAGCCTTTTGGCAGAAAGAAGTCCGCTCGGAAGAAAGACCGGATACGCCTCACTGGCGATCGCATCCGGCGTCTCGATCATCATTTACTGGATCGACAACTACGAACCGAACGTGGTTGCAAGCTATCTGGGCATGATCGACGGCTGGGGAATTTTGATCGCGCTGGGACTTGCGGCGTTTACGGTAATGGAACAATGGAAAACAATCAATGGCGTGGAGGCATTTGCATGAAATTAACGGTTAACGGAATTACAAAACAATATAAAAACAAAATGGCGGTCGATCAGATCAGCTTTCAACTGACGGAAGGCGTCACGGGGCTTTTGGGGGCAAACGGAGCGGGAAAAACTACGCTGATGCGCATGGCGTCCGGCATTCTTACGCCGACAAGCGGCAGCGTGGACGCAGACGGCATACCGGTGGAAACGGAGGAGTATCGCGCGTTGCTTGGCTATTTGCCGCAGGATTTTGGGTATTACCCAGAGTTCACGGCGAGAGAATTTGTGCAGTACGTTGCCGCCTTAAAGGGAATCGAAAAAAAGAAAGCGAAGAAAAAGACGGAGGAGATCCTGGAGCTTGTGGGACTTTCTGACGTGGCGGGAAAGAGGATCCGCACCTACTCGGGAGGCATGAAACAAAGAGTTGGCATTGCGCAGGCGCTGGTGAATGACCCAAAGATTTTGATCTTGGATGAGCCGACGGCAGGCCTTGACCCAAAAGAGAGAGTCCGCTTCCGGAACTTGATCGCGGAGATCGGAAAGGACACGATCGTCCTGTTTTCCACGCACATTGTCTCTGACGTTGAGCATATTGCAAGCAACCTTTTGATGATGAGAGAGGGAAGGCTTATCTATGAAGGGGCATGGAACGAGCAACGGGGTGACCTTGAGAAATTCTACATGGAGGAGTTTGAGTGACGTGAATAACATAGGAATGCTTTATGGCTTTGAGCTAAAGAAAATTTTGAAAAACCGGCTGACGATCGTCATGCTGATCATAATGGTCTTCTTTATCCTGATTGAGGCGGTGGCACCGGGGATGGCGAATGCCGCAGGCGAGGATCCCGAGAGTCTGGACGGAAGGGTAATAGATGACGCGCTCTTAGGGGAATTGGAGGCAAAATTAGTTGAGAACGGGGGGGCATGGAACGGCGACGCGGGAAAATATAATGGCATTGCAAGGTGGAAACGCGACATTCTGGGGAGCAATGAGAAGATAGCCGCAGAGTATACGGCGGAGGAGCTGTATCAAGCAAGAGAAGAAGACATCCTTTCGATGATGAAGGAGGATCGTCTTAGCGATGGCGAGATTGCATGGTGGAAGAACCGGATGGAGGGGCAGACGCCATTTACGTATTATGATTATAACGGTGCATTGATTCTTTCCCAGGGGCTGGTGGGCGTCCTCTTGTGCATCATGCTTTTGTCAGCGCTATGCCTGTCCACCGTGTTTACTGTGGAGCACAGGCAGCGTACGGATCAGCTTGTGCTCAGCTGTAAAAACGGACGCGGAAGAACCTATTTCGTAAAGATTGCGGCAGGACTTTCCGTTGTTACGTTATGCTGCGTGCTGGCGACGGGATTGCTTGCGCTGCTGACCGCGATCCTATATGGCTTGGACGGTTTTAATGCCGTCGTACAGCTGGAAATACCAATGTCGCCCTTCGCGTTTACGATGGGGCAATTTATCGCGGTGCAGGCAGTGGTCATGATCACGGCAGGCATTCTGTTTGCTGCCTTTGCCATGGCCGTTTCGGAGCTTTTGAAGAACAGCCTTGCAGTGATGGGGATCATGGTGGGATTGTTCATCTTTGGCCAGCTCGAAATCATTCCACCCAAATATCTCTTGTTACTGAAGCTAAGGGCCATGCTTCCGTCCAATCAAGTCAGCGTGTGGTCCTTGATGGAGTATCACCTGTTCAACTTTGGAGGTCATTATTGCACTGGATACCTTGTTTCACCGATCACGTACCTTGCACTGTCAGCCGCACTGATTGCCGTGGGCGGATGGGTTTACAACAGATTTCAGGTTACGGGACGATAAAAGAAGCGTAAAAACCTCTCGAAAGAAAAACAAGAGAAAAGCAAGGGAAAGCAAAGAAAAGCAAGGGAAAGCAAAGAAAAGCAAGGGAAAAATATTTGTAGTAAGCATAATGGTTTTATAAAGGCGGTGGCCAAGTGGCTACTGCCTTTTATGATATTCAAACATTGGATGAACGCTTTTTTCTTGATTTATTTTCGATATAGTTTTATATTAATGGTATCTTCTTAAATTCTTTGTTTCCTGTTGAGAGTAATTCTGTCATATGTTTTCCCAAAAACAAATAAAAAAGACTTAATTTTGGTAGGTACATGCAAGAAAGATATTTCTTTTGTTTCGCGTGTCAGCTTTTTTTGAACATGACACGCAGAATAAGGATTGATATGTTTTGGCGTGTATAATTATTTGATATTGAGGAGGTGTTTTTCAAAAATACACGCATATGTACGAGACATTGAATTTTTAGTGTATTCCACTTCCGCTGCCTGACACGAGAAATTCTTGTATTTGTTTATTTGCGTGTCGACACGAAAAATGGGCTACACGCAAAATAATAGTATTTCAAATTTTGCGCGTCGACGCGAAAAATGGGTTACACGCAAAATAATAGTATTTCAAATTTTGCGTGTCGACACGAAAAATGGATTACACGCAAAATAATAGTATTTCGAATTTTGCGTGTCAGCGCGAAAAATGGGTTACACGCAAAACATGAACATTTAGAAATTTGCGTGTTGAGATAAAAAGGCATACACGCGATAACTTAAATTGTTTTTAATCGCATGCTTTGGAATAAGGCAGAAAAAACATAGCGTATGGGAGGAAGAAAAGTGATTGACTGCATGGAAGAATTGATTGAGCAATTGAAATGGATTGATTCGTTAATCGTAAAGGTAGAAAAGAGTTTGAGGGCAAATCGGCAGGTGGATGGAAGAGCACTTCGTACGTCCAAGAGAAAGAAAGGGTATCAATACTATTTGGAGGATCGAGATGGTAATCGGACGTACGTAAAGGTGAAAGACATGGAAATTGTTAGAAAAGTAGCACAGAAAGAATATGACGAATCAATCAAAAAGATACTTAAGAGCTTGCGGAAGAAACTGGAGAAATTTATAAAGACTTATGACGTCAGTGCCATAGAAAAAGAATATCAAAGAATGTGTGAGGCCCGTAAATGCTTAGTCAAACCAGTGGTATTAACGGATGAGGATTATGCAAAGCAATGGGAAAAAACCTTTCAAGGTAATAAAAACACATTTCCTGAGAAAGGACAATATCTGACGGAAAAGGGTGATTACGTTCGTTCAAAGTCAGAAAAAATCTTGGCAGATCTGTTTTATAAAATGGGGATTACATATGTCTATGAGCCTTTACTTGAATTGGCAGATGGTACTTTTGTCTATCCCGATTTTGCACTTCTTCACCTAAGGAAAAGGAAAATAATTTATTGGGAACATTTTGGATTAGTTACCAATGCAGAATATGCTCAAAAGACCATTCATAAATTAAATCAATACGAGGCAAGCGGGTTGACGGTTGGACGGGACCTCCTCTTTTCCATGGAATCAGATGAGAATCCGCTGAATATGAAGCAGATTGTAAAGAAAATAGAGAAACATCTAACATAAGTCAAAGTCATATCCGCAAAACAGTTGACATAGACAGACTATTGTGATAGTATGGACTATATGAGTAGTACAGACTATCGCAATAGTTACAAAATGGATATGTTTAACGTTTGGAGGCGGCGTGATGAAAGAGAAGTTGTTTGACAGTGAAGAAAAGGTAATGGAGATTTTGTGGGAGAGGGGACCGCTTCCCGCAAAGGAGATCAGCCTGATCGCAGCAGACTCCATTGGATGGAACAAGAACACGACTTACACCGTGATCAAGAAGCTGGAGGCGAAGGGGTTTCTTCGGCGCGATGAGCCAGGTTTTCTTTGCACCCCGTTGGTTACGCGGGAAGAAATGCAAAAAAAAGCTGCAACAAGCTTACTGAACAAGGTGTTTGGAGGCTCCAGGAAAGCGCTCTTTTCCGCACTTTTGGAGGATGAAAAGCTGACGGACAAAGAGATTGAGGAGCTACGGAAACTGATTGATGAAAGGTGAGTTGCATGCTTGGTGAGATATTCTATTGGATTTTCAACATGAGCATTATCGCATCCCTCATGGGGCTGTTGGTTTTGGCGGTCAGGAAAACAAACTTTCTTCCGAAAAGGGGGCTTGTGTTCCTGTGGATCATTCCGGCAGTGCGCGCGTGCATTCCGTTTGGAATCAGCAGCCGATACAGCCTGATGTCCCTGATCTCAAGGCTGACCACAAGGACCATTACGGTTTTCCAGCCGTCTGAGGAGATCAAGCTTTCCATGACAAATGCAGTCATGGCGGCGGAATCTTATTTCCCCATCACCTATAAGGAAAAACGTCTGGAAGTAGTCTTTGAGGTTGCGGCGTTTCTTTGGATCCTCATTGCAACTGCGCTCCTGATTTCCCTTGCTATTCTATACGTTACGACCAAACGCGAGGTTAGGGATGCAAAACCGTCAGGGAAAGGGTACTATGTTTCCGAAAAGGTGCAGGGGCCGGCAGTCTATGGGATACGAAAGCCGAAGATCATACTGCCGGCGGTATTTTTCGAAAGACAGAGTAGTGATGGAACGCAGCCTTTCCGTGACGATAAGACCTTAAAATATGTGTTGCAGCATGAAAAGACGCATATCCGCAGAGGCGACAATCTTTGGAGAATGCTTGGCTTTTTCCTTGCCGTCGCGCACTGGTTCAATCCCCTTTCGTGGATCTTTCTGAAGGCATTTCTTGCGGACGTCGAGATGGCTTGCGACGAGGCTGCAATCTCGAAATATGAAGAAAATGATCGCAAAGAATATGCGCGGACACTCCTTGAATGCGTGCAGGGAAAGAGTTTGTTCGTGTCAGCGTTTGGCGGTGCAAAGGTTCGCACGCGTATAGAAAACGTACTGTCCTATCGGAAAATGACGATACTGTCATCTGCTGGCTTTGTGACGCTTGTCATCGCCCTGCTTTATGTTCTTTTGACAAACGCAGGGTGAAGAAAGGAGGTTTATGAAAGATCGAAATTATCGCAGGTATTATGTATTTGCTCTGCTCTTGGTCATATTGGCGTCGGCTTATCCAATTTACATGGGGATCCGCGTGCTCGTAAAAATGATGCAGGATGGATTGATTCCAAAGGACGAGTACCCGAAATACGTCATTCCATACACGCCGATCGCAGTGGCGCTCATCGCCGGAGTCCTTTTGATCCCGGTATTGCAGGCACTTTTTAAAAAATTAGATTTTATGTTTGGAGTCATTATTTCCATAGGAATTTTCTTTGTCTGTGAGCACGTTATGGAGACAAAGGTTTTGGTGCAGACGACAAAGATTTCGCTTGTCGGCTGGCAAATGTCCCTTTGCTACGTGCCGCCGGAAGACTACCAGACAAGGACTTGGGAGGCGGTTGACGTGTTGCTTGGCGGTTATAATCCGGCCTTCAAGCTACACTTTTATCTGATCTCCGTCGTGATCATTGCGTCGCTTTTGAATTGTTTTTACGGCTTTGCAAAGATGATCCGCACGGGAAATTATGGCAGAAAGAAAGCATTGATCCTGCAGGCAGTGGCGGCTGTCATTTTTCTGGCAATGTGTATCTGGGCGTGTTTTACGGCGTTCTATCGCACGGGCGAACTGATTGTTTCCCCGCTTTCCGCGTCTCTCATGATGATTTTCTTTGCCCTTCTCGGGGTCACCATGGGACTGTTCGCTGGTTCCCTCGCGATTGGAAAAAAGAAACTCTTTTCCGTGCTGATTCCCACGGTTATCGCCATGATGGTCACGATCATCATGTACGTGGGTGAGACTATTTTGCTAAATGGCAACCTGTATCGCTTTGGAAAAGGCTTTTTGTTCCGGGGTATGGGAAAAGCCGTGGTTGCGCCTGCGGACGTGTTAGTCATTCTGGCCTCAGGCGCAATCACGCTACTCATTTGCCAGATGGTAAACCGCGAGAAGAAAATACAGGAAGCCCAAAAGGAATCCAAATAAGAGTATAATGGAATTGATAACCTGCAAACCATGAGAAAGAGTGGTTTGCAGGTTTTTTTACCGTTTGTGCGCCTAAAACTGCCGCTTACGTCAAAACTGTTTTCTTGCGATGCAGGGTGATTTATAGTGATCTCAGATCAAGAAAACAGGCAATGAGGCTTGACTGATTACACGAGAAGAATATCCTTCGCTGGAAGGCTGGTTCTTGGAAAAGACTACGGGCAGAAATAGGAAAATGGGGAAATTGCCCGTAAGGAATTGGAAAAGACTACGGGCAGAAAGAGGAAAATGGGGAAATTGCCCGTAAGGAATTGGAAAAGACTACGGGCAGAAAGAGGGAAATGGGGAAGTTGAGA
>JAILLF010000053.1 GCA_024693365.1 Acetatifactor sp.
AGCCAACCACACCGACGAGGACTTCCTCAACGCCCTCGAGATCGGCATGCCCCCCACCGGCGGCATTGGCTATGGCATTGACCGTTTGGTCATGCTGCTCACAAACAGCTTAGCCATAAGAGACGTGCTGCTCTTCCCGACTATGCGAAGCATGAAGAAGTAAAACCCTTATTTTATAAGGCTTTGACGATGGTGCGAAATGAATTTGACAACAAATTGACAACAATTCCACTGGAATTGTCAAAGAGTCATAAGGAATGACAAGTTGTTAAGAAAAAAATCAGCAAGGAAATAGGAACCTAAAACGGGCCGCTTTTTTGAAAGAAATTTCAGAAAAGCGGTCTTTTTCTATTTATGGCGATACGCGGAATCCAAACAAATCAAAATAGGAGGAAAATCAAAATGGAAGATCAGTATTATGACATTGAGAGAAGAACGGCCATCAAGGAAGAAGCAAGAATGTTTCGCAGGAGATTTTTAACCTATGAGCAGGCAGAATTGATCTACAGCATGTCCCACAGGAAGATCAGGGACATTGCGGAAGCTGCCGGAGCGGTTTATCGGATCAACGATGTGAGTGTTTTGATCAATCGGGAAATCTTTGATGCGTTTTTGGAACAGTTCAGGCAACCTGCCAAAAGCGGCGTGAAGATATAAGAAGGAAGGTGATGGGATGGCTGGACAGGCATGGAAGTATTCTCATCAGCTTGACGAGAGAGACCTCGCCTTTTTGCAACATGATTTTATAACGATTCCCATGGGCATGGAGTATTACGGCTTCAGCGAGAGAACGCTCATCAGAATGGCCAAGGAAGCAAATGCATTTTATAAAATCGGTAAAATGACCAGAATTAACAGAAATGCTTTTGATGCGTACCTAAGAGAGCAACGGAAGGTTCCGAGAGTAGGAGGTAAGCTATGCGCGAAGTCATAAATAATAGAAGTGATGAAACGTCTGGCTTACAAGGGATTCCGTCGACGATGGATGAAATTGCGCTGAATTTGATCCGGCCGTTTAAGAATCATCCTTTCAAGGTACAGGATGATGACAAAATGCAAGATCTTGTGGAAAGCGTATTACAGCAAGGCATTTTGTCCCCCGTGATCGTACGACCAATCGGCAACGGAAAGTATGAGATGATTTCCGGACATCGCAGAATGCATGCGGCACAGAAAGCAAAGCTCAAGAAGATTCCTGCAATTATCATGGAATTGACAGATGATGAGGCAACCATCGTCATGGTAGATTCTAACTTTCACAGGGAGGAAATCCTTCCAAGCGAAAGGGCGTTTTCCTTAAAAATGAAAATGGATGCCATGAGACATCAGGGAACTTGTCGACATGATGTCGACAAGCTGGATCCTGTGGATCGGAAGTCAGCAACCATCGTAGGCGAGGGAAGCGGTCTTACTGGGAGAAGCGTTCATAGATATATCAAGCTGACGGCTTTATTACCGGAATTGCTAGCCTTGGTAGACCAAAAGCAATTGTCGCTCGTGAACGGCGTTGAGATTTCTAACTTTGGTGAAGAAGTGCAAAGGTTCATATATGAATATATAAAAAAGAATGGCGGCATCACGCCGCAGCAAATCTCCGTACTGAAGAAACAAACGAATTTGGAAAACCTGACTCCTTACACGGTCATGACGATCTTAAAGGAAGCGGGAAGACAAAAGAACGCTTCAAGGAAGGTCTCGTTTACGGAAAAACGGCTGAACCAGTACTTCCCTGAAGACTATTCTGCATCCAAGAGGGAAAGGATCATTATTGAACTACTCGAGAAGTGGAAGGAGGAACAAGAGCCTTCCGAAAAGGGATGAAAAATGGGTAAATTTAGGGCTGCGTTACCATAAATCAACCATGTGATGACCATAAATCAACCATACGTGTATTTTCAACCCGAAAAAGGTGTGTTATAGTTATAATGGACAAAGCGAACGGGAAACAAAAACCCGCTCGCTTTTTTCATGCTCTTTTGCAAAAGAAAACGGATGACGATCCGTTGCCGCAACAATTACAAAAAGAAGAAAGGACAGATAAAAATGGATTACGAAAATTTCAAGGAACAGTTTGTGGAAGACGTGAAGGCAGGCCTTTCCGATTCTGGAATCGAGGCGAGCGTGACGGTGAACACCGTGAACAAGCTTAACGAGAGCTACGAGGCGATGACGATCACGCCGGAGGGCACCAACATCGGGGTGAACCTTCCAATCGAGAAGTTCTTCGAGGCTTATGACGACGGAATGAACTACAATGCAGTGGTCGATAAGGCCGTGGATACGACGATCAAGGGCTTCGAACAGGCTCCAATCGTTGACATGGCTGCGTTTGGCGATTACGAGCAGATGAAGGACAAGCTGGTGATGGAGGTTGTTTCCGCAGAGGCCAACAAGGAAATGCTTGAGACCGTACCACATAAGGACATCGAGGACATGGCGGTGGTTTACCGTTTCGTTCTGGAGTCCAACGATGAGAGTCGCGCTTCCGTCCTGGTGACGAACCGCATAATGGAAAACATGGGGATCACCGCCGAGCAGCTTCACGCGGATGCCGTTGAGAACGCGCCTCAGCTCAAACCCCTGGAGATCAAGGGCATGGGAGAGGTTGTGGCCGAGATGATGGGCATGACGAAGGAAGAAGCCTCACAGATGGGCATCATTCCCTTTGATCCTTCGGAGGAGAAGATGTTCGTCGCTAGCGTCCCTGACAAGATCCATGGTGCGGGCGTTCTTGCCTATCAGGATTTCATGGATCAGGCTTCGGAACGCGTCGGCGGAGACTTCTTCATTCTCCCTTCGAGCATCCACGAGCTGCTGATCGTCCCTGACGACGGTCACGTGAAGCTGGAGGACCTGAAGGGCATGGTGAAGGAGGTCAACGAGACGCAGGTGGATCCTAAGGATCGCCTGACCGACAGCGTTTACCACTATGACAGCCAGGCGAAGGTCTTCGAGATCGGAGAGAAGTTCGAGGAACGCAAGGCGAGCCGCGAGGATGCCACCGAAAAGGATGCCGACAAGGGATCATTGCTGGATGACCTGAAGGCCAAGAAGGAGGAAGTCGCGAAGGCACCCAAGAAGGATCCTCCCGAGAAGGAGAGTAAGTCCAAGAACAACAAGGCACGCTGATAAGGAGTGCCATAGAAACAACAGTAAGAAGTGACGGCGAAAGGCGCCTTCCGGGGATTTCCGGGGGCGCTTTTTTCGTCCCGTTCAATACGGAAAGGAGACGGAGAATTGATTTACTACAGCGAGATGGCAAAGTATTACCAGGGAACCGACGACGAGCCTGCGTCCATAATCACAAACAGCGAGACGCTTCCTCATCCGTGCAACTGCAAAACGGAGTGCCCCTATGGATACGGCAAGGCATTTTGTTTCCCCTGCATGGCAAAGATCATGAGCGAGCATAACGCTGCCCGAAAGCATTCTGCGGCGAAAGCGTGACGGAGATGGACTTCGAGTACTTTTACAAGGAACAGTCCGAGAATTATACCTTTTACAAGATTCCCAAGCTCCTTTTTACGAATGAATCATTTATGGATCTGTCTCTGGAGGCCAAGCTTTTGTACGGCCTTCTTTTGGACCGCGTATCCCTTTCGCGTGACAACGGATGGATTGACAGTCAGGGGAAGGTGTACGTGTTTTTTCGCGTGGAATCTGTAAAGGAAGCTCTTCGCTGCGGCAATTCCAAGGCTTGCAGGCTTCTTGAGGAGCTTGAAGACTTTGGTCTCATTGAGCGCGAGAAGAGGGGACAGGGAAAGCCGGCAATGATCTACGTGAAGAATTTTTCCAGCATTACCAACCGAGAATTCCTGACTTCCCAAAACGAGAATTCTAGACTTCCCGAAAGGGGAATTCATGACTTCCACAAACGGGAACGTAATAAGAATAATAAGAATCAAACTAATACCAATAATACCAATCTTCTCTTATCTGCGGATTCGGGAAGTGAAAGGGATCGTTACAGGGCCTATTTTATGGATCGTTGGGAATACGATCATCTTAGGGAGGAGCATCCCTGGCACGAGGAACTCCTGGCATCCATCCTTGACATAGCCGTAGATACGGCATGCTCAAAACAGAAGTACGTTCGTATAGAGGGAGATCAAAAGCCAATTGAGGTTGTCAGAAGTACCCTTATGAAGCTGGATTCGTCACACGTTAGTTACGTGGTGGAATGTCTCCTTAAGAATGATCAAAAGGTAAGGTCGGTTAAGAAATATCTGTTGGCTGCATTATACAATGCACCGCTGACCAGGCAAATTTATTTTCAATCCTGGGTGAATCATGACACGGCCCGGGGACTATTTACAAACGGAGGAAAAACAAGTGAAGAAGGTTGAAATTAACATCAATTTGGATCCCGTAAACGACGGGGTCAAGGTAACTGAAGAGGAAAGAAAGCCTGCAAAGGACGCGCACGGTCTCGTGATTGCGACCAACGGCGATTACGAGGAGATTGGCTCACAGGAGGTCGCGCACATCTTGAAAGGCCTGAGCGAGACCTTTGACGTGGACTGCATGGGCAACACGCCATTTGTGGCAGTGTTCAACAAGAAGAAGGTCCTGCGCAATGAGGGACACAAGTACCTTGCGGGGAGCGTACTGATTGTTAAGGAGGGCGAGGAAAGCATTGAGCTTCTGAACTCTGAAGAATTGGAGCAGGCAAAGCTGGCATTCATCAGCCGCCTTGTAGCACTGAAGATGGGCGACGCTAGCTTTTCGGCATATGAGATCGGATAGGAGGTCAAACGAATGAGCAGAACAATACCTAGGGCATACGTAACGGCTGCATGGAGCAAGAACCCCGTGGAGGCCGCAGATCAGGCGAGAAAGTACTGTGGGGAGCTGGTAAAGGCGGGATATCTGCCGCTGTGTCCCGTTTTGGCATTTAACGGCATTATCGATGAGAATGATCCAGACGGTGAGAAAAAGCGCAGGGAGATGTCGGTGGACATGATCATGTGCTCCAGAATCCTTGTTGTGTGTGGGAAGAAAGTCAATGACGAGGTTCGCGAGGACAGATCCCTGGCGGTACATTACCGGGTGATCCCGACAACTCTGGAGGGCGTTCTGGAATGCGGCGATTAGGAAAGGTCGCCGCGGAAGGAGAGAATTATGGTAAACGAAGAAGTGGCAACAAAGACGGTTCACCTTGCAATCAGGGTTGGGAAAGTGACTGCAAGAACATTGTATTCCGGACTGAAGAAATTCGTGGTTGAATGTAAAAAGGAAATGGCGAAGCTGGATGCAAAAGGCGAACAAAATAAGGAAAGCAAGCAGGATAAGACCGTTCACGGAAAACAGTCCGTAAAGCAGCTGATCGGCCAGGGACAGGGCGTGTCCAGTCTTGAGGTCGGTGACTCCGGCATTCGTGATTTCAAGCGCATTGCCAACAAGTACGGCGTGGATTTTGCCATCGTGAAGGATAAGACCGAGGATCCGCCAAGATACGTGGTGTTCTTCAAGGCGAAGGACGTGGACGCGATCACTCAGGTCCTGAAGGAATACTCCGCAATGCAGATGAAGCGAAAGCAGAAAGCCGAAAAGCAAAAGCCCAGCATCCTTGAGAAGCTGAATCTCTTCAAGGAAAAGGTTAAGAACACGCCTAGAAAGGATAAGGAGAAGCGAAAGGAGCACGAGCGATGAAGAAAAGGAATCTAAAGAAGCTCCTGATCTTAAACGTGCCTTACGTCATTGTGGACCTTGCCGCGACCAATCTCGGTGAGGCCCTGCGACTGGCGAGCGGGAGCAACGCTTCCGAAAAGCTGCAGAGTCTTATCCTGGACGGCTGGTTTGCCAAGGCCTTTGCGAATCCGATGCCTAGCCTGCATCCAATTGACGTGATTGTTGGTGCAGCCGTTGGTGCGGGGCTTCGTCTGGCGGTTTACCTTAAAGGGAAAAACGCCAAGAAGTACCGTCACAATCAGGAATATGGTTCTGCCAGGTGGGGAACACACGAGGACATTGAGCCCTTCATTGATCCAGTTTTTGAGAACAATGTAATCCTGTCGCAGACGGAACGCCTGACCATGAATTCCAGACCGGCCAATCCGAAATACGCCAGGAACAAGAACACGCTGGTCGTAGGCGGGAGCGGTTCAGGTAAGACAAGGTTTTTCATTAAGCCCAACATCCTGCAGATGAACTCCAGC
>JAILLF010000006.1 GCA_024693365.1 Acetatifactor sp.
CATTCAAAGATAGAAAGAGGTTTTAAAATGAAATTATATATTATTACCGGCTGCTGCGGCTCAGGAAAATCTACCATGAAGGATGCCCTGGCGGCTCTTCTTGGCAATGAAAAATACGCCTGTATAGATTGCGATGAAGTCGGACTGAACTGGTGGGATTATAAGGGAACAGACCATGAATCGAAATATAAAGACGATACTATGGCAAGGGCTGTGGAAATGGCAGCCGGAAAAGACCTTGTCTTTGTTTCCTGCATTAATCCGCAAGATTACATGTCATTACAGGTAATTCCCGAATGCATCGAAACCACGAATTTTATAGTTCTTTGTCCCGCTGATGAGGAAATAGTTAAAAGACTTAAAGCCAGACCCGCAGAAAGAGGCTTCACTTCCGATGAAATAATCGCGCCCCATGTTGAGTTTAATCGCTGGTTCAGAAGAAACAAAGGGAAGTTTTCCATGTTTATCGACAACACGGAGCAGACTGTTGAAGAAACTGCGAAATTAATCGAGAAGTTTATAACCAGAAGTTAAATTTTTGTAGCAAAAAAGCGGGTGATGGGAATCGAAGGTGGAAGTCAATCGTCCAAAGTCCCGAAACCCCTGTAAAATCAACACTTTGAAAGGAGAGCGCAGCACTCTATTCTTTAAGTCACGCAAAAAGTCACGCAATATAGATCCTCTGGCAACAGATATACAGTGGCATGCATAATAATCTATTGTTCCTGGCTCCCCGCCCATTTATGCAGGTTTTACGTATTTCACATATCCGACGATGCAGGAAACAACGCCATACAGGAACGCTGCCAGAACGGGCAGAAGTATCGGAATGCCGGTCTGGCCCGACGTAAGCAACAAGCGGCTTCCTGAAAGGATCCCCCCAAAGGTGAAGAGAAACAATGTCGGAACGGGGATCAAAAAGGGAATGCCCACAATGGCAACGCAGACCGCCATCAGGTTCGATGCCTTTTTGATCCACGCGGAAAGGCCAAAGGTAAACGCAGCCAGGCATAATGCTCCGAAGATGCGCGTTGCCTCAATGATCAGATATCCCTGCCAAAGCGAGAGCCTTAAGGGACAGTCCGTCGCAAAAAACGTTTCTGAATAAATGGGGATGCCGCCCTCCCTAAGGAACCCCCTGATTGCGAAAACCACCGTCTCCAAAACCGCTCCAAGCAGACCGGCAGCGAGACAAATGACAAGAATCGTTGACAGTTTTGCGGCATACAGCCTTCCGCGCCCCTCCTTTGCCGTAAGGAGAATGGATAGCATCCCGGAGCTTCTTTCCGCTCCGATGCTCTGCGCGGCCAGAAACACAAAGACAAGCGCCGTCAGGGCGTCGGGAATGGACAGCAGAAAAAACACGGTCTGCCATCCGTATTCATAGAAGTAATGCGCAGGCGCAAGCGCCTCATCCTGCCCAGCGAACTGCTCTGCCTTTTCCGCCCAAAGCTTTGACGAGTTTTCATGAAGATACGCCTGCTCCAGTTCGTCCTGCCATTCCCTCCACTCTTCTTCGGAAAGTGCGCCTTCCCTGTGACTCATTTCCATGGAATCCTTCGCCGCCTTCACGGACTCGCAGTGATCCCGTTCGGAAATAATGAATTCCGACTTTTCCGGCGTGTTTGCTCCGTGAAGCACCGCAAGGTATTGATCATACTGCTTCTGGCTCATCTTAATCCTGTCGTCCTTCAGTTCCGGCATCATGGCTGCCGTCAAAAGTCTTAAAAAAATGCAAACCGCAAGGATCAGCAAGCCCTTTTGCGTCACCAGTGCCTTCTTCATCTCACAGCGCCACATCGCCATGTCCTTCATCTCAGCCTCCTTACAAATGCGCGGCTCCCCAGGTATGCAAACAAAATGCACGCCGCGGTCATGAACAGCGTCTGCAAATGAAGCCACGGCACCGGATAACCGAATGCGTCAGCCACGTAATATGAAGCAAAAAACCTTCTCGGATCCGCGAGGGACGCGGGACCCGCAAGGTATTCCCTCCGCGGCAGGGCGTAAAGGAGCCTTAGAAAAACTCCCAGCAAAAGCACTCCCGCGGCGTAAGAGACTGCTCCGCCTGGCATGACTGCCGAAAGCGCTGCCAGCAGGATCGCAACAAACACGCCTGCCAGCATCTGACACAAAAGCATGATAAGCGCGTACCCTCCAATGGGCAGCGTCCATGGGCAGTACCTTAGCTCCGCAAGCCTGCAGACTGACTCCTCATGACCGCAAAGCCCCACGGTCAGTCCCGTCCCTGCCAGGGATGCAAGCCAACACAGAAAAGCAACGGCTCCTCCGGTTATGCCGCAGGCGGCATACTTTGCAAACGCAGTCCTTCCCCTTCCGTTTCTTGTCGTCATCAAAAGCTCGCGGATTCCCTCGTCCTTTTCCCGTGTAAAGCTTCCGGCACTGATGAGCAGGATCAGAAGGAACGCGCAGACCGCGCTTTGCCTGCTAAACAAAAACCGGTCCCATCCAAGAACGATCCCCCGTGCTTCCTTTCGTTTTACGGAATACAATTCTATGATCCTCAGATTTCTTCTGATGGCATAATCGTCTTCGCTTCTGACCGCATCCCTTCCCAGTGCCTTGGCCGACTTGATCACGCTCTCTGCGTCACCCTGAATCTCCCTGTTTTCGCGCATGAAATCCCGCACCATGAAAACGGCTTCCAGGTCACTTACCTTCTCCCCAAGAACGCCCGGCAATTCCGTCATCCCCTCTTGCGGGGGAAGAAACTCTGCGGTAAACACGTCTTCACCATATTTTTCGCGCATGCTTTTTTCAAAAGCTTCCCTCTCCAAAGCCGTCAACTCCGTGAAGACGCGTGACTTCTCCTTCCGTTCCTTCCCTGCATCGCGCACGTTCCTTACGTATGCCGGCAGGGAAATCGTCTGCACGCCCGCCGCTTTATTCTGCCGCATGGCGTCGGCATAGTCTCCCAGCAGCCAAAACGGAACGGCGCTTATCACGAGCAAAGCCACCGCGGCAACCTTGACGAACCTGTCCTTCAGGCTTTTTTTGAGTTCGTAAAGCACCAGCTTTCCCGTCATTTCGTTTCTCCCGATTCATCACGAAAATAATACAGGTATGCATCCTCCAAGTTGGGATCAGCTTCCCTTGCCCCCTCCGGCCGCTCTCCCAAGATTCTGAGAATCACGTTCTCCCCGCTTCTCATCACGTTTCCGACAAGAACCTTTTCCTGCCAGGAAGCGACCTCATCCTGCCTTACTTCAAGCGTGAACACCTTACCACAAAGGCTCTCGCAAAGGTCCTTCGGCGTTCTGGCGTCAAGGAGCCTTCCGCTTCGAAGCAGCAGAATCTCCCGCGCCACGTATTCCACGTCCGACACCACGTGCGTCGTCCAGATCACAATCTTATTTAGCGCAACCGTTGAGATCACGTTTCTAAGGCGCACCCTCTCCCTCGGGTCAAGTCCGGCCGTCGGCTCATCCAGCAAAAGAAGCTCCGGGTCACCAATCATCGCCTGCGCGATGCCAAGACGCTGACGCATGCCGCCGGAATACTCGCCGATGCGTCTTTTCCCGTCCTCCCTCAGATTCACAAGGTCAAGCATCTCCTCAACCTTCCCGTCCAGTTCCTTTCCCGTAAGCTTCAGGCCCTTGACTGCGGCAACGTAGCGAAGGAACTCGTCAGCCCTGAAGTTTTTATAAAACCCGGGCGCCTGCGGCAGAAAACCAAGCGCCTCCCTGTAGGCCTTTCCTAGCTTTCTTACGTCTTCCCCGTTCCACGTAACCCTTCCGCTCGTTTCCCTTAAAATGCCCGCAATGATTTCGGCCAACGTGGTTTTGCCAGCGCCGTTCGGCCCCAGCAGCCCGTAGATGCCTTCCTTCAGGGAAAAGCTCACGCCGTCCAGCGCATGCTTTGATCCATACGTTTTTACAAGGTTTTCAACAGCTAACTCCATGTTTACTCTCCTCCCTAATCAGGTAATTCCAGTTTTACCGCTTCTGCGTCGGAACCTGATTTCGGAACAAGAAACAGTTCCCTTACGTATACCTCTTTTTCATTGTACTGCGTCGTAACGGTTGCCTCCACGATCAGCCTGTCGTATCCCGGGACAACGAAAACATTCGATACTCTTGCATCAGGGATGGTCGCAATCTTCTCCGTCTTCCCCGGATCAGACTTTGACATGCGCCATACCTCGTTTCCGGGATCCTTCATCAGATTCTTCCATTTCGTAAAATACAGGTATTCGTCATCAAAGTTTTTGCAGAGTATGATTTCTTCCGATAGTTTCATTTTGTCGCTTCCGTCAAGATTGCAGCGGCATAAATAGTAATCTTGATCATAAAAGTATATGTTCCGTCCGTCTACGTAGGTCGGATCCGCGTCCGGCAAAAAGAGCTCCTTCTCAGGTTTTTCTTTGGAAAGGTCAACTCGCGACAATCCTTTCGAAGTCTGCCCGTAGATCCATCCGTCTGCCACAAGATTATGATAATCCGTATAATCATCGATCAAAATCTTACTCTTCCCGTCTTTTTCATTGATCTCCACAAGCGAACTGTCCTTAGTTACGGCAAACAGTCTGCCGTCTCCGTGCCAGAAATTATAAACCGCGCCGTCGGAAATGGTTACAAACTCTCCGTCCTTCCATTTCATGATCTTACAATCCGAATTCAGGGCATACAACTCCCCCTGATATACCTCCACGGCTGTACACGAAGGAATCGCACTCGGATTTGTCGGATCCGGATTAAATGAGGTCACCTCACCCGTTTTTTTGTCCAATTCATACAACCGAAGGGAACCTGTATTCGAACCGGGTACTCTTTCCTTCAGCGTAATAAAAACAATCTTTCCCTGATAGTCCATAAAATTACCAGCCGGAGCATTAATCTGCATGTTTCCGTATGCATAGGAATCATCTGTCATCGTTTCCCTGTCTTTTTTCGCATTTACTTCAGATGAAATCGTCTCCATTTCAAAGACGTTTCCTGGATCCGATGCCGGCGTACACGCATTTAAGATCAGTACTGCCAATGTTAAAAAGCTAACCTGAATACCTTTCATCTTTCTCTTCATGCGACCTCCCGTCATTTCCAAAACTCCACCCCGTCTACTTCTACCCCCGCATATTCATTCGGATCAATGAATTCACCAAAAACAAAACATGACCACTCCTTCTCACCAAAAGTATGCGCTCCGTCGGTAATCTCATATTTCATCCTTTCTCCGGACTCCTTTATGAACGTAACGTCACATAATCTTGTTTTGGGGAATAAGGAAGGATCATTGGAATACAATTCAAAGGAAGACAGAAATAGCTGGCGTCCATCCGCGTCATGCAGGGTATTACAGGTTACGTTAGGCGCCAAATTCACAGTAAATTCAATTCCTTCGAGAACATTCATAAGGGTTGCCGCAGACTCATCCAGAAAACGCTCCGCAACTACGTCGTACGCATATAATTCGAGTTTCACGTCTTCACTAAGATCAATGCCTCCGCAATGTACAATGGATGCAGATCTTTTATCATCACGGGCCATGGCTTCTTCCACATATTCATGACTATAACTTGTCACGATGATCGGAAGATCAAGACTTCTACCCGTTAAGTGATAGAATGGCCCGTCACTTCCGTCCGCATACTTGACGTAAAACGACGGCATAAAAATCCCTGCTTCAAGGCCATTAAAATGCCTTTTTCCATTCTCACTGATCGTCTCGCTAGTGAATATGATCATTGCATTATGCCCGTCGGAAAGCAGCGCATCCAAAGTCAAATGATAATCATCGTTTTCTGACGTGAGATTTTTGATCACGTCAGGATTTTTCCGTGAAACCATGTCTGATTCGGAAATAAAATGCTCTACGTTATCGCGATGAAGAGCATAGCGGATCGTAAACGCACCTACGGGAACGGCTAATGCAAGAATGGCTACCGCAATGATTATCAGTCCGTTCGACATTCCTTTCTTTTCGATATATTTTCTCAATTTCTCGCGCGTGCGGTGAAGGATCGATTTTACTTTGCTTTCCGAAAAGCCGTATCTTTCAGAAATTTCCGAAATGCTTTCTCCTAGCCAGTAATGCCTTACGAAGATCATTCTTTTATCCTTAGAAAGCGATCCCAAAAAATCGTTCATCTGTGTTTTCAGAATATCTTCCGATACCTCCGCGTCGCCTATGGAATCTGGGATGCATTCCTCCATCTCATGCGTCAGTTCCACAACCAAACCATCCCTTTTTTCAGCTTTGTTTCGCCTAATAATGTCAACGGCCGTGAATCGGCAAATCCTTGCCAAGAACGGAAACAAATGCTCCGGGTTGTTTGGCGGTATGGCATTCCATGCTTTCAAAAAAGTGTCATTCACACATTCCTCCGCGTCCCGTCTATCCAAAAGCAGAGAGGATGCCAGTCGATGAAGACTTTCACTATATTTTTGCGCACAATAAGTAGAAGCCTTCTCTTCGCGCGCCAGATAAAGCTCTACTATTTCCTTGTCCGTTATGGTGTTGTTCATCAAAGTTCTCCTTTAGGCCTGAAAGATTACCTTGTTCACCCTAAATGTCGTAAAGTTGTTCGAAAAGGTTGCATTCTTGAAAAATTTCTATCCAATACTTTAAAGGGGATCCACAATGGATCCCCTCTAATGTTATTCATTCGACTCGATTTCATAAATGCCATGGCTATCAACTTACCATCAACTAAAAATCTAGCCCAATTTGGTTCCCCAGGCAGTCACGCAACTACAAATGCCCGAAATACTCACCGTTTTCGGGCGAAAAAAAGAGCGGGTGATGGGAATCGAACGGTTTCAGGCATCCGAAAACGCTTATAGAAAGGGGCTTTGCGGCATCGGGAACCTCCTGGTAGACCCTTGGTCGACCCACCAAAAATCGAAAATGAGCATAAGTGACCTCGTGTTTTATCCTTAACTTCTCCAAATTCTTATAACTAAAATCTCTTGCCATTATATTCTTTATGCGAAATAAACGGCAGCCCGATGGCAGACTGTCTAGTGTGATGCGTCATGGAGTAGGAGAGCAATCCGACCCCCAACTCTGCCGCAATCTGCTCCATAATGGCCGTCTTCCCAATGCCGGGAGGGCCAACCAGAAAATTGAGCCGTTGCTTCTCGATTGGAATTATGTAATTACCAAGATCGCCTTTCGTAAAACATGCAGTGATTGAATTTTTTACTTGTTCCTTAGCTTTTTTGATGTTCTAATTACTGATCCCCCTATTCTTCCAATAGCAGGCTTTCCATACCGTCGCACTCGGGCCATCGTTGTTTTTTTCTTCCAAGAGAATTGCAAGACAGTTTACGATGCTCTTTCTCTCATTTGCAACATTAATGCATACATAACTTATCTCATCACTACACAAAAAACAAACATTGGGGCATTCTCCCGAAACTAACGTAAAGCACTATACCAATCCCCATAAAAACGCCACTCTGGAGAAGTTGCGGAAGACTTTTCTGTACCGAGAATACCAAAATCATACCAAATAATGTGATAGAATTTAAAAGTAAAAAGCCCAAGAGCCATGAATTCTCAGGCTTTTAGGAAAAATTGAAACATGCTGGCAGCCGGACTTGAAGGCTGGAATCAGACTAAGAAACCAATAGAATAAGGAGGTTTGGAGCACCGACTACTTCAAATCCACCTGCTGGTCGACCTTTTTAGCATTTTCAGCATGCACTGTAAATACTATTTTAATCTCAACTCCAATATCCTGATCTTTCCGTCTGCATCATAATCAAAATATATTTCCACTTCACCCCATTTATCTTCTTTGGAATATCCTTGGATGCCCTGCAGCGCCATAAGGCAAGGGCGCCCATCCAACTCAGTCAGATGAATTTCCCAAATACCCCAATCCATGATGCCGCCGATTTCTGCTCCTGCTTTCGTTTTTGCCACTTCTGTCTCATAGTAGTGCGCCATGCTTTCGTTAAATGAGTCACCCGTTTGCTCCGCCAGCCTTTTCCATTCATCATATTTCGGTTTTACGCTAAAGGAGATTGTTTTCTCGTATCCGTCACAACCGAGAAGAATCTCAAAAGGATCCGTTCCGTGGGTAAGCTTCAGCGGCAACGACTGGCAGGTTTCCAGTTCCTTCCAGCTGTCACCCGCCTTCTTGATCACGGCGAACTCTTCAAGCGGCATGGAATTAACAGAGGGTTCCATGGCGAGCACGATTTCCTTCTCTCCGTCACCATCCAAATCCACAAAATCGTAGTCTCCCCATCCTATGCCTATGTCCTCCTCATGGTCATACACAACCCCTTGTCTAAACAGATACAAAGACAATCGGTTGCAAACTCCGTCATGAAAGAAAGAAATCAAATAATCGTCCCAGCCGTTTTCATTTAAATCCTCTATTTTGCTCCACTTCGATCCCATGCAAAGAAAACTAGGATATACATAATGATACTTACCAAGCAAAGCTTCCAATTCTTTTTCCGTTATTTTCTTGGTACCATTTTGATCGGTATACGAGATCACCTTCGTTCCGTCGTTTTGAATCTCCCACTCGGTCTTTTCCGTGCAAACCAACTGCGTTCCGTCATACTGATAATATTCGCGAAGGCCGTCAAATGCCGAGCTTTCTGCCTCTCGCACAATGATACCCTCTTTCGTCAAATAATATCTGTTTCTGGCCCATCCTGACAACAGATGCACCACCTGATGATCACGATAGGTATACATGTCATAAATGACGCCGTTGTATGATCCATTTGGATCAGGATCATTCTCTCCCAAGAGAAGCTCCTCCACGCCATCTCCGTCAATGTCCTGCATCAAATATCCAACGTTTTGCCATGCAATTTCGCCACTCCCATCAAAGAGCCACCTTATTTCCAGGCTAAAAAGATCCTTTCCATCGGCATCCTGATATGCCATAGCATTCTCAGCAGTTGCCTGCGGATCGTAAATTGCCTCTTCCGCAAGGTGGATCAAACCATAATATGCGCTAAGCATTTCCTGGCGGTCTGGAACAGTGTTTTCCATGCTTTGATCCTGTATGTTTTGCACTATCCCCGTTCGCAGTGTTTCAATGCTATCCGGCGTCAATATCGTGGTGTATGGCATGATCACCTTATACCCACCAAGCTCTCCTGACAAAATTGCCTTATACTCCTCCTTGGAAATAATCTGATCTGCATGAGGCAGCTTGCGATAATATACTTCCTTCTCGTTTTCACCAGATCTTAATATCGTGCCTGTCAGCCATTCTTCCACTTCCATGGCAGTACCATTCTTCGGAAGCCGCCAAAATCTTGCATTTGTGCCCTCCGACCCAATCCATGCCGTGCAATCCCTGATCGCACCGTTTTCACATACCTCCCTCGATCCGTCCCGATATCCCCCATGCTGTCCCGTCAGAAGATAGGCTACGCCGTCCTTCCAAGTATAAACGTCACTAAAAACCAGATAGGGATCATGTTTACAGCCGATTAGAAATTCCTCCGTGCCATCGCCATTGAGATCAATCAGGGAATAAACGGGCGTCTCAAATTCATTCCGTGCTACGTCCAAAAACCAGTTATTGACATAGGTATCCCCTAGTTCATCCAATACTTCATCACTTACTTTTTCGCCCTGTCGCACCGCAAGCATCGCGTCATAATATGTCTTTGCAATCTCCGAATAGGCTTCCTGCGCAGTAGCTCCAAAGTAATTCTTATACTTCCTTTCAGAGTAAGGAGCCAATTCCTGATAACGCCATCCGCCTTCGCCTACCGGCAGAGACATGATGGAATCAAATAACATCATCAACGCTTGGATCTTACCGTCCCCGTCATACTGGAACCAAAGTTTGATTCTGCCCCAATCGTCCTGCTCATCCATTCCTATGATGCCATATGTCGCCACGAGGCATGGCAGGCCATCATGATAATCGGGAACAACCTCCTTAAGTCCCCAGCGGTTCACGCTGCCGCATTCTTTCCCAGCAAGCTCTTCCCAAGGCGTCTGCAGGATCTCTTTATACTCAGCAAGATACTTTTGTAAGGTCCTTTTTTCGTCCACCGTACATTCATTGGAGGCAATCCTTTTTTCCATGCCCTTGCAGTAATCTTCTAAAGAAAATTCACAGTAGGATCTGAATCCCTTCAAGGTTATTTCTGCCATGCCCGGATTCTTTTTATAGGTCACCTGAATTGGAAAAGAATCAGCGCTTGCAGGATAGGCATGTTTTTCCTCCAACGCCTTCCATTCTCCTATGTTTGTCTTCTTAAGAACCATGTAGACGTTTTCAACATCTTTAGCATCTCCATTCCACAGGGAAAGGAACAATTCCTGAACGCCATCCCCGTCAAAGTCCGAATAACGCCAGCTTAAAACGTCAATAATATCCTTGCGTAACTCATAAATGCATTCCCCGTTCCAACAGACCTTTAATATGTTTTGAAGAGTTGAGTCGTAGGAATAACGGCACGCCACATATTCATAGATGCCATTTTCATCCAAATCACCTAAGCCAAAATTCCACCCTGTCACACCGACACCGATTTTTCTCCCAACGCCAAAATCCCATGTCGTTTTCCACTCTCCCTGATCATAATAAACATACGCCTGAACTGCGAGATTCGAGTTTTCGCCGTCATGATAGGAATCACCGTTACGCAGACGGCATCTCTTTCAGCCGTTGGCATAAGTCGCAGCAGCTCGCTTTGCCCCGTCATTGAAATCGTTGTATTGATCAGCTCTGCAGACAACATGGTATCCCGGTACTTCTCGTAATCTCGGGAATTCTTCCCTCCATCAAGTATGGTAAGGATTTCCTTTAGTTCTTTCCCGTTCGGCGTTTCCGCAAGTTCAATCACGTGAATGTCGGAGGATCCATAATTTCCCTTGCCGTCAGTGATTTGCAGCACAATGTCCGTTTTTTCCTTCTTCGTAATTCTTCCGGTACTCACCGTTAGGAAATCCATTGCCCCGTCCGTACGGCCTGAATACCTTAAGGAATAGGTTTCCCTATTTCCTAGATGAACAATGACTTCATCAAAATACTGCCCATCTTCCTGAACCACCTGAACTTGAACCTCATCCGCTTTTCCGTCCCCGTCAAAATCAATCAATGCAAGCTTCTGATCATCCTCGTTTGCGCTGCTTAGGTTTTCTTCCAAGTCCTCTTCTGCACCTAAAGAGCTTTCCTCAGAAGCAGAATCCCCGTCCTCTGCTTCAGGTGTCTTTTCAGCGGTGTCTAATCCGGCAGCATATCCGCCCTGGCTGGTCATAAAGAAAATCCCCAGAGAAAGGCAAGCCAACACTCCAGCCAGAATGACCCGAAACGATGGTTCCTTGTAATCCAGCACTGCCTTTACCCTGGACTTGGTTCCGTTCTCACCAAAGGCCACCGTTCCGATCAGAGAATTCTTTTTCCCTTGCCCCAGGTTTAGCAGGGCTTGGCAGTAGCGTTTACGCTCCTCCATGCCAAACCCCTTCGTTGCTTTTTCGTCACACGCCATCTCCACGTCCCTGCAAAACAAAAAGTACGAGATCCAGCAAAGCGGATGAAACCAATAGACGCAAAGGATCAGGAAACCTAGCGGTTTCCAAAGGTAGTCCCCCCGCTTTACATGCGCCTGCTCATGGCAGAGGACGCACTTCAAATCTCCCTCCTCAATGGCGGAAGGAACGTAGATGCTCGGTCTTATAATTCCAAGGACAAACGGTTCAGTAATGGCTTCGCTCATCCAAACCTTCACATCCGCGCCCTCTTCAAGACGCACTGCCGTCCTTAGCCTAATGCGAAGTCTCACAAAACTGACAACCACGTACGCCAGCATGGCAATGATGCCTGCAAGCCAGATGCCACTGCCAATGATCAGCAGCACTCCCTGAAACATCTTCCTAAGAATGCCCTCGCCCGTCAAAGCAATGCCCTCATCCGTTGCAATGACGTCCTCACCCGCTAAAATGATGCTTTCATCCTTCCTTGCTTTGGCGGGTGTCACTTCACTTGGTTCTTCTGTCTGCCATTCCGTCACTGCCGCCGTCTCGTTACTCGAAGCGTTTTCCGAACCATGCTCCTTCGTTTCGGAAGTCGCCGCGTGCCACTGATCATTCTGCTTTGCCGCCCCGCCGTCAGCCGTGGTTCCTTCTGCGTGAGGTATGCCTTCACCGACGTTCTCACGACTTAATCCCTGCCAGTCATTTGCTTCCGACGGATTCTCTAAACCTTTCTTAGTGCTTATGGCACCGACTCGTCCCGAATCATGATCTTCCGGCATGCTTTTTGTTATGGTCTCACCCTGCCAGTCTTCCGTTACGAAACCGCCTTGCAGAATTCCATTGTTTACCGCCTGTGTTTCTTCCGCGTGCGGCACGGATACCTTCCACGCAGGAACCAGGCTCCATCTGCTTTCCAGCGAAAATGGAACCACGAGGCGCAGCGCCACCAGGCCCCACAAAACGCACGTTAGCCACTTCGGGACTCTCTTTAAGAAAGGACGCAACAAGATCACGGCCAGCATTAGAAAGCTCGCCGCAATGCTCAAGTTTATCACGTTAATAAACGCTGATTGTAATGGCGTCATTTTTTCTCCCCCACATAGGAATCAATCATTTTCTGAATTTCATCAGCTTCTCTTTTTGTCAATTTCTTACCGGAATAGAAAGCCGCAATGAAGGCTGGAAGCGACCCGTTAAAGGATTCTTCCACAAACTGCCTGCTCTTCTTTGCGAAGAATTTTTCCCTGCTGATCAGCGTTGTAACAATTCCATCTTCGTTTTTCAAAATCCCTTTGTCACAAAGCTTTTTGATTACCGTGTATGTCGTAGATTTCTTCCAGCCCAGCTCCTCGGCGCTGACCTTGACCAGTTCCCCCGAGCCCACCGGCTCCCTGTCCCAAACCAGCCCCATAAATTTCGTTTGAATGTCACCCAACTCCAGATTCATCTTTTTCCCTCTTTTCCATCCACGTCAAGTTTATTTAAAACGCAATTGGTCTACCGTGATAGATCTCTTTGTTTTTAGTCTATCACGGTAGACCAATTATGTCAATGTTAATTATTTTATTCTTCCCAAAGTCTTTGATCGATCGATAACGCGCCGCCCGTCGTTCCGATGATTAGTTTCGCGGTCATGACATATCGCTTGCCCGTTGTGTTAAACGTAGCCTTGTCTGTAGTCTCCGGAACATCCAACACCAGCTCGTCCACCTTCTCACCCGTCAAATCAAGACTAAACATGTCAAAGTGATATTTGGAATTGGCATTATATTCGATGAGATAGTCCGTGCCATCCTCCGCCTCGTAGAGATAATAATCATTCTGCGTTTCCGTCAAGTGCCCGATCGCAGTCTGCCATATTCTTTCGCCAGACGCATTCTCCACCCAAATCCAAACAGGCATGGAAACGTCAGCCTGATGCTTTGATGCATCAAAGCAGACAAAGCCCGAAAAATCGGAGCCCTGAAAAGGGTATTGATTGACGTGACTCAGAATTCTATTGCGCGTATCCTCAAATTCTTCCAACGCTTTTCCGAAGTTGTTCACGCGTTCTTGCTCCTTTTTCAAGCCGCGCGCTTTAAGGTCTTCAATCCAGGCGTCATCCACGTTGTCGCGGCGCAGAAACCTGATGCCATCGGCCAGGTTCGTGTAGATAAATCCGTGCGATGCATTTTTTTCAAAGACTAGGCAGCCATCCTCCACGGTAAAAAAGAAGTCCCATTCCTCGCCATAATTAACATCCTTCAGCGACACCCTATTTCCGGAAAGCTCCCAGGATCCGCCTCCAAAATAGCTGCTCGCCGTACCCTCGTAATACGAAAACAATCCGTCCTCATTAAGGTTTATCGTGAATATGTCCGGAAAGCCCGGCTCTTCACAGATATATTGCCCGTAAAGCTCCTTCAGCGAGATGGATGCGGAAGGCTCCATCTCCCCAGCTTTAGCCTGCCTCGGCTTCTCTTTGATTCCGTGACTAACGTACAATTCCTCCAAATAATCTCCTAAATCCGTCTCCGTTTCAAGAGAATAAAAGAATGGATCCTTTCGTACCAGGTCCGGGGAATTTAAAATGAACGTGTCCCAGGATCCCTTTTTCGGTTGAAACGTGATGCGGTAATGATAACCAGAATATGTCAGGGAAATCTTTCCCCTTCGCAGTTTCACGTCGTTTACGTACGTCACGATTTTTTCTATTTCTCCCTGATCCGTAATGATCAGCTCTTTTCCGCAGGTTCCGTCAAAGACCGTAATGCTTGTTATGCCGTTTGCATCTTTCGTAATTTTCGTGACGGGCGACGTCATAAAGTAGACCGCCACGATCACGCACGTGACAATGGCGAACAGGGTAACCCAGAAGGCTGGCCTGCGATAATTTAGTATTCCCTTTACGCGTCCCTTCACGCCAGATTCGCCAAAGGCCAGGGGACAGAACGTAATGATTCTTCGAGACATGCTGAGGTCCAAAAGCGCCTGTGAATAATCAGCGGCAAACGCCTTATCCCTGTCCCTTATCACTTTTTCATCACATGCCGCCTCAACGTCGCGGCAAAGCAAAACATAGGCGATCAGACACAGCGGATTAAACCAATGGACGGAAAAAAGCACAAATCCCAATGGTTTCCACCAATGATCACGCCGCAAAAGATGCGCCTTTTCATGTGCCAGCACAACCTCCAGCGTGCGCCCGGACAGGCTTGACGGCACGTAGATCACCGGCCTGAAGATTCCCAAAATGAATGGCGTCTTAATCTCGTCACACGTCATGACGCCGTCTGAAATTATCACGGATGCCCGTACCCTTCTCTTCAGCAGAACATAGCTGATCAGCGCGTAGATAAGGCAAATACAAACGCCCGTGATCCAAATCATGCCTGCCACGAAAGCGATCACCTGCATGGGATTTGCGCTGTCTCCCGCCTTCGGCGCAAGTTCCCGCGCCATGACGGGATTTATCACGTTGTCCACCGCCGCGATCTGAGAACGGATCACAGGGGTTTTCGTCGTGACAATGTCCTGCGGGATAACCTCGCTTCCTGGCAAAATGCTCAAGGCGCTTTCGATGGAAAACGGAAAGAGCAGGCGCACCGCCACGATTGCCCATAACCCACAGGTAATCCATTTAGGTGCCTTTTTTAACAACGGCCGAAGCAAAATGATTGCCAGAATCAGCCAGGATGCGTTGATGCTTAGATTTAATATTTTGATGAAAATCCAGCTCATTCTCCCGCCTCCTTCCTGTAGTCTTCAATCATTTTTTGAATCTCATCGGCCTCCTTCTTCGTAATCTTTCCGCGGGACAAAAATGCCGCAACAAAAGCAGGCAGCGAGCCCTCATAGGAATCTTCAACCACCCGTTCACTTTTTGCCGAATAATAAGTATCCCTGGAGATTAAGGAAGTGACCTCGCCGTTTTGGTTCTGAAGCAGCCCCTTCTCACACAGTCTTCGCAATACGGTATAGGTCGTGGGTTTTTTCCAGTTCAGTTCCTTCTCGCACAGCTTTACCAGTTCCCCCGAACCAATGGGCTCATTTTTCCAGATTAAATCTACAAACCTTTCCTGTACGGCTCCGATTTCAAATTCCATTCCGTTCGCCTCCTCTTTGGTTTACCATTGTAAACCTTTTCTTTAGTTTACATCTGTAAACCTATTTTGTCAAGGCTTTATTTACATCATCATTCCAATGATTGTAACGGAAAATCAAAATGTTTGCATCCCTGCCGTTATGCAAACCGGATTTCAGACAGTATCATATTGAACCCTATAGAATCATTCCTATTTCCTGATTCGTATTACGGGACGAACGCCGCAGCTTGAGTCCACATAGGACGTCATCCAATAGGTTTCCGTGCATACCTTACGCGCGGTGCCGGCAGGGTTACTTAGATCAATGTCACGCACCCACCACTCGCAATATCCAAACATGTCACTAATGTCCACGCCCGTATCAACCATCATGTTTTCAATGCGGCCCTCTTCGATCGTCCAAAGCACTGCATTCATGTGAACGCCATCCCAAAGCTTGGCCTGCGTTGCCTTGCCAAACCTTCTTGGATCTGAGGCATCCAAAAAGGCTTTCAGAATCTCGCCTTTCTCTTTTTTGGTCAGCCCAACCTGGTAGATCCCCTCGTCGAAATGATATGGATCCGCGCCCTGCTCGGCGAGGCTGATCCCAAAGTATTCCATGCATTCCTTGGTGGACAGCAGCGTTACGCGATCTGCAGAGTCGCCCCCGTAGTTATTTGCAACCTTCTTAAGCAAGATCTCACCGCGCTCCTTCTCCGTAAAGGCTTCCTCGATAAACGTATCGTTTAACCATGCCCTCAAGTCACTGTCTTTCCATCCGACAAGCTTTTGTTCTTCACTGTACTTATGCCCGTCCAAAACCATGACGGATAACAGCATTCTGGCGTCTTCCGTCTCATCGATCACATACCACTCGATGGGCTCAGAACCGTTGGCCTCATTTCCATCCTGTTCATAGCTGCCATAGGTAACAATGTCTCCAATGCCCGCATTCGCAAGCTCCTTTTTCGTGCCCTGCGTCTTCGCAAAAGCCTTTTCTTCCAGGATCAATTCCTCCGGCTCTTGCACCGCTACTTCTTCCTTCGGGAAATCACTGCGCTTCCCCAGGCGCACCTCCTCCGTGATGCGCTCCATGCAGTACTTCCCCTTCGTTTCGAAGTCTATGATTTCGAGGAAGTCCTCTTCCGTAAGTTCTCCGACCGGCAGATAGAATAGGCTCTCCCACCTGCAATACGCAACATTTTTGCCATCATATTCATTCGGATCGTCCATGATCTGTAGCTCTCCCGCAGGAATGCGATTGTTTTCGCGATATGCCATCGCCATGTCCTGATAGCGTCTCTCTTCCGTCTGGCTGAGCACCTTGTCCCCTTTTCGCGTGCTTTTGCCGTCTCTGCAAAAGCCGCCCACAAGCTCAGAAAAGCTTGCACCGCAATATGCCAGGTAATACCGATCCACTTCCTCGTCAGTAAGTACGGAAAGACGCTCTTCCCAAAGCTTCTCTCCAAATTTCTCCTTTTGTCCCTTTTCCTTCCTCACAAACTCTACTTTCTGGCGATACTCAATGATCTCGAGAAGCTCCTCATCCGTGAGTTCTCGGTCAGGGAAATACATGTAGTTCTCTTCTCCCTGTTCCGTGATCATAATGCAGACGCCAACGCCTGCATATTCCTCGCCCGCTTCAAGCCTTCGAATGCTCCGTTCCGGGAAATATTCATCGGCATGATATGCAGCCTCCAGGTCTTGGTATCTCGAAAGTTCTTTCTCCGTGAATTCCCGGTTGAATAAAAAGTCCACAGTTCCACCCTTTTGCATGTCTTCATATACAGTCATTTTCTCTTCTTCACTCATGGCTTTCATGCGCTGATAGCGGTCTAGGATTGCTCCAACCGCCATGGCAGAAGCGCCAAGCGCCACCATGCAGATTGCAAGAAACCCTGCCACCTTCAGCGTGCCTGCAAAGCGCTTAGGAAATGCCTTCGTCATGCCCTCATTCGACTGACTTGCTTGCTCTGTGCCTTCATATTCTTTCTTTACTGCATCCTTCCTTGCCTGTGCGTAAATGGCTTCATACGCTTCCTGTATTTTCATTTCAACGCATTCCGGCAAAGAATCCTTTGTCGAAAAAGCCTTCTTAGATTTTACGTCATATTCCTTCGTCATTTTCCAGCCTCCTGATAAAATCTCCGCATCTTCTCCCTTGCCCTGGATAGTCGCGTTCGTACTGCGGAATCCGTGATCCTAAGGATCCTTGCGATTTCTCTTGTCCGGAATCCTTGGACATAATAGAGCGTCACCGTCAGCCTTTCGTCTTCCTCCAAAACTGACAAAATCTCTTTCCACTCCGCATCTGATCCCGCTTCCTTCGCGGGCACTTCAGGATATTCTTCCATATACACCACGTTCTTTTGGGAATTCATTAGGTCATAACACTTATTGATCAAAACTCTGGTGATCCAGCTTCGGAAAAAAGAATTCTCCTTGAGCATTTCCAGCTTTTCCCAACAGGTAAGGATCGTGTCCTGCATGGCGTCCGCCGCATCCTCGTCATTACGAAGGATTGATCTGGCGATCTTATATAATGCGTGTTTTTGCGATTCCATCAGTTCCGTAAAGGCGTTCGGATCTCTCTCCTTAGCCCTTTGAACCAATTGTTCCAATGCTTTGTCCATTCCGTCTACCTCATTTTTCTGCGCGCACGTCGGGGAATTACCCCTTCAACCATTAGACGCAGAAAACATTAAAAATGTCCCAGGCAGAATTATCAGAAATAAACATTTCCGAAGTTCTTAATAGTACATAAAAAGCTTTTTTTCTTAACTGTCTTTCGAAAAAGTATTATTTGACAAAAAACAAGGCTAATGCTACTATTTAAACATAAAAGGTGCTACCGATAGACGGTCAGCCCAGTTAGAATTTAATGATTATACAAAAATAATCGCTATCCTTGGCTGGGGGCGATTATTTTTGTGTTTTTCCATGTTGAAAGCCTATTGTATATCCGATGCCGAAGCAGGTTCCAGCCAAGGCCAGGACTGCGATCAGCCCTTCTATCGTCAGCATATCACACGCCCTCCTTTCCTCGGATTCCCTTTCGGGTTTCTATGTAATCGGAGGGTCACAGTCCCTCCGCAGAGGACTAACCGCCTACCGTGTATGGTAGCACCCAAATATATTATAGCAAGCTTCCATAGCCAGAACAAGTGTTTGTTTCTCAAAAAGACTGACAAATATAGTTCGTCGTTTTTGTTGTTTTCACCAAAATAACCAACACAACTACAAATGCCCGAAAACGCATTGTTTTCGGGCATAAAAAAGAGCGGGTGATGGGGCGCCAGGCTCCGGGGGAGCCTTCCCGGCGCCGACCGAGCCGAAGGCGAGACACGAACCCTTGGGTTCGAGGTCTCGCCTTCTTACGTAAAAATCCCCTCAGGAAAAACCTGAGGGGATTTTTTAAGTAAAGCGGGTGATGGGAATCGAACCCACGTGTCCAGCTTGGAAGGCTGGCGTACTAACCATTGTACTACACCCGCAAATGAAATATGAGGTTTAATGCCCAGAACCGGAATCGAACCAGTGACACGAGGATTTTCAGTCCTCTGCTCTACCAACTGAGCTATCTGGGCAATCGGACTCAAAGCTCGCATGACACTTAGTCGATCAGTTTCTGTGTCACAACAAGGGTATTGTACCCGTTTGAGCCCGAATTGTCAATACCTATCATCAAAAAAATTATTTTACTTCCATACTCTCCACGTTCGTGAAGGGGAATGAGATTTTCCAGTCTCCCTCATATCGCTTTGCACCCAAGGAAAAATATCCGCCGACCTCATACTGGTCAAGTTCCTGCAGAGGAACGCCAAAAACATACTCTTCATACCAGCCAATCCGATCCTTATCCCAAAGGCGCGTCGCCGCCTCGCGAATGATCCACTCCCCATCAGAATTTATTAAGTGAACGTCGCCGTGGTCGTCCCTTCCGCGGACGTCCTCGTAATACACCTGCACGTGAAGCTTTCCGTCCACGATCCCGTACGCCGTCACGTTCGCTCCGTCAGCAATTTTGAATTTCTGCGCCTCGTTGGGCACCAGGCATCTTGGCACCAGTTCATCGTCGCTGGAGTGAACCATGTCGGATCTGCTGCTTCCAAGCCGTGTTTTTAATTCCCCGCTCGGCAAGGCCTCTGCTTCCTCCATGGGCATGGCCTTTAGGTCAATCTGTGGAAGCAATGTTTCCATCTCCTGCTTTCCCGAAAGGAAACGCCTTACGCGAAACGTCATTTTCTTTCCGCCAAGCTGCTGGTCATACAGTCCCATCTTTAGCAAGAAGGTGGCGGTGCGCGTCTCTTCATCATAATCCACCAGGCTGCATCCGCCCCACTGATCGCAGTTGGTCTCGATGCTATAGCTGTCGAAAAGGTCGGTCGTGCCGTCTATGCGGTCTCCCTCAAGATCCCGAAGCGTTACGTAGGCATCCACGACGTCGCCTTCCACGCAAATGCCTGCGATCCGCATCTCAATGCCCTGATCCACGCTGGACTTCTCCACGGGCACCATCTTTTCAGCCAGGTATGGATTCAGCTTATATAAAAACTCATATGCTTTTAAGCTTCCGGTTGCAGTTGCAACGGACAGAGAAGTAAATCCAACGACAAGTACTGCTGCCACGCATGCCGCAATCTTTAGCAGCCGCGCCATAAATTTCTTCTTCGCGGTTTTTTCCTGCTTCGCGAATGCAATGACTTTACCGTCATCGCCGCGTTCCGTGCCACGAATCGCCTCTTCTATAAACTTATCATCCAGCCCGGCAAGAAACGTTTCCGCCACGCCCGCGCTCTTTAAGACTTCTTTTTGATTCATCCAATCAGTTCCTCCGCTTTCAAGTATTTTTGCAGTCTTTCCTTCAATCGGTGCAATCGCACGTTGACGTAATTCGTGCTCTGCCCAATTTCATTCGCAATCTCATTCGCGTTCTTGCAAAACCAATAGCGGTTTACGAAAATGATCCTGTCCGTCTTCTCCTGTTTTTCCAGGAAATGGTTGATTGCTCCCTTCAGCTCCCCGCTAAGGATTGCATCCTCCACGTTCTCCTTGCTGCGGAGAACTTCCTCCAATTCCTCCAGGCATACGTCATATTCCGACTTTCGTTTTTGTGCCAGATCCGCGCGCATCTTGCTCAAGGACAGGTTTCTTGTGATGCGTGCAACGTACGCCCCCAGGAACGTCGGGCGCTCCGGCGGAATGTTATTCCATGCGGCAAGATACGCGTCATTCACGCACTCCTCCGCATCCTCTTCACTCCCAAGGATCTTGACGGACAAGGCCTTACATCTTCTCCCGTATTTATTTGCGAGCTCTGAAATTGCCTTCTCTGAGCGCTCAAAAAACAAATCGACAATCAGCTGATCTTCCACTTCCTCACCTCCGTTACAATCCTATAGTAGCGTTTTTTGATGGAAAATTACAGCTTCCCTGAAAAAAAGACGAAGAAAATGCGAAAAAATCAGCAGGAGCCTTTCGCATCCTGCTGATTCTCAAACTTATTTATGGTTTCTTTTTTATCATCACGTTGCCATCCTTTACGCTGACAAGGTGATTGGCTCTATTCAAATAAGGTTCCAGCGCTTTCTCATATTCTTCCTTGTCCTTTTCGAAACTCTTAGACGAGGAATCCGCGCTTCTTTCGCAGACCACCTGCTCGTTCCCATTGGCGTCCATATAGAATACCTTAAAGCTCTCGAAGCTCACGTTCTCCGCGGTCTCTTTGTACGAAGTGCACTGCACCACGTATACCAGATCCTCAAACATGGTAAGGTAAATCGTCTGCATCGCCGGAGTGTCCACGTAAAGAGACATTTCACAAAGAACCTTGCCGTTATGTGCTTTCATCTCAATGGTGACGGCGCGGTCAGCGTCCTTCATGGAGCTTTCGTAATCCACCGTAACCGTATCCGGCGTTCTGCCGTGGGTCAGATGGCAGGTGTATATGTTTTGCCCTTTCTGTAGGTCCACAAGAATCTTGTCCTTGTTATCACAATACTTTACGTATTCCGCACATGCCATCCAGCATGCATTCAAGGAATTCATGCTTTCCTTCAGGTTCGTCACGTCCTTTAAGGGTATGATCTTCGGGATCTCACTGCCCAACCTGCTGTCCTCGTAATTGATCATGGCATAAAGCTCTTCAACGATGGCATATAAATCCTTCCAAATCTCAGTTACGTCATATTTACCGCCAATCTGAACGCCCTGATCCACGTCTGCGCTCACAAGCAGCCTCGCGTCCCTGATCCATTCGTCCAACGTCGACGTGTACGTTTCCATCTTAAGAACGTCAAGCGTGTCTTCCGGCGTTGCGAGGGAAATATTTGTAACCTTTGCCGTCTCTATCTTGCGCATCTGGCCAAGTTCGTCAAACGCAAATACGGAATATTCCGCATCCTTGATTCCTTGGAACATGGAATGATTTTCCTCTAAAAGATAGTTCTTGCCATCCTTCTCGCAAAGGAAAACCATGCCATTTCCTGCATGCGCCTTCGCCAAAGTTTTCTCCCACAGCACACAATTTCTATCAAATGCATCCTGCGCCACGTCTTTGTTCTTCCATGACTGCTCCTGCTTTGCGCCGTCATATACCCTGATGAAACAGATTTCTCCCTGCGTTAAGCGATCCTTCCAGCTTACGTCCCGGTTTTCCTCCTGATAGGTTACGCTGGTAACAACCCAATCCGGCACGCCGTCCATGTTCAGATCTGCTTTTTCACTCGAGATGATGCTCTCTCCCGCGAATATTTCCGTTAGGTCAATTTCCTGAACAGGCTCAGCCCATGCTTCTTTTAATTCAACGTCTCCAACGATAAAGCTTCCGTCCGGGCGATAGTCCAAGCGACATTCCAGATCAATTCCGCCATATTCCGGCGCTTCTCTGTTTGCCAGCATGACTTCTCCTGCCACGTCATAGAAAAGATAATCATCCGTCACGGAAAAGACCTCCGACTCACCGTAGCCATACCATAATAACTGATCTTCTCCCGATGCCAATGCAGTAATCTCCTCCAAAGAAGCGTATGCCTCGTCTCCGTCCGTCGTCATCACGCCCAGCATGAGATTCTTTTCATCATATTGATACCTGACCATCTTCTCCAACTGCCCAAACATTCCCTGCCTCTTGGGTTCGTAAATCTCCAGTCCCTTCTCCGTGATCTCCAAAATGCGAAGCTGATTCCCATAGACACCAGTGCCGGTCTTTCCCAGGGTGATCAGCGCAAACTCTTTCTGTCCGTCCTGATCGTAGTCTCCGCAATAAATCTTGGGCAGTTCACCGTGAACGTTCATCCAATAGCCATGAATGGGATAAGCCTGGTCGCCTACGCGAAGCATCATGGCATTTCCGTCATAGAATCCGTAAAGGCATGCATCCTCTTTGGGAAGCTCCTCTATGACGCCATATTTTCCAAATTTCTCCGGATTCCAGCAAATATAGATTTCCGGACAGTCTTCGCTTAACGGTTCCCCATAATTTCCGGCCCGGATCACGTCCTCTATCTGAAGCGTTATGCCGCGAAGCTGCTCTGCCGTCGTCGCAGCAAGCTCCTCCTTCTGCCTTTTGATCTGATCCGTTTTTGTAAGCAAAAGTTTTCTTGAATCCTCTTCTAATAACGGGTCAGCAATCGTTTTTTCAACAAGAAGGTAAGGATACCAAATCGCGCCTTTTTGTGCCATGTAGTAATGCGCGGTTTCACCGTTCGCAAACGTATACGCCACGATCACGCTGCTAAAAGATTCCTGCCATGCCTCGCCGTTGCCGCCTTTTAAGGGAAGAAGCGTCTCCAGGGCCGTCACGGGATCAAGGAGCGCCTGATACTTCTCCGATTCCTCCTTCCTCCAGTTTTCCGCCAGTTGATCCAGATAAAATACCTCATACCTGCCTTCATCAAATCCAAAATAGGGTATGTTCGCCGGTGCCGTCCTGGTTTCCACAACGTTGCGGAAATGCATGTCTGCCTGGATTGCCTGATCCAGATTTGTGATCTCCGTGATCATGTCATTGGTTAATTCTGGCAATCCTTCCGTTGGCTCAGGGTTTGCCCCGCCCCCGGTAGTGTCATCCGTGGTTTCTTCCTTGCCCGCTGCTTCTTCCTTGTTTGCGCCAGGCCTTGTCGCAAGGCATCCCGCCAAAAGGACAACAAGACATGCCATCAAAATGGTCATTCCAAGCGGTCTTTTTTTGAATTTCAAGGCTTCCCGGATCCGGCTCTCCGCATTGCTCTCGCCAAAGGTTGCCGCAAGGGACAGACCGCTTTTCTTGGCGGCAAAGTGCAGGATCGCTTTTGCGTAATCCTTCTTTTTCTCCTGTCCGATCTGTGACAAAACGCCTTCGTCACAGGCCATTTCCATGTCTTTGTTGAACAGGTAAATGCTGATCCAAACCAGCGGATTCCACCAATGCAGACAAAGTGCCACCAGGGAAATCATCTTCCAAAGCGGATCGCGGCGTTTTAGATGAACGCCCTCGTGACAAAGGATCATCTCCGCGTTTCCTTCCGCCTTCTCCTCAAAATTCACCGGTACGTAGATCCCCGGGCGCAGTACGCCAAAGGACATGGGAACGCCCGATACGTCACTGATTTTTACGGGATATTTTTCCCACTCGCCGGCAGGGAGCGATTCTCCGAGCCGCTTTGTCAATCTGGCATAGCGCATGATTCCAAACAGGAAAAGCAAGATCGTTCCAAAGCACCAGATCACGCCCAGCACGTTGACAAAGCTCTTTCCCTGCACGCTTTGAAACCATGCGGGCACCGCCGACCACCAGCCGGCCAAAACGTTTCCTCTCTGCGTGCCGGTCTTCCCAATCTCCTTTTCCGCATCCGCACCTGCCAGGTCCATCCGTACTTCCGCTGACGGGCTCTCCGCGTCATGCTTTGCACGTCCCTGCGCGCCGTCTTCCGTCTTCGCAGCCAGTCTATCCGCGCCCTGCGCTTCCTCAATCTTCAGATATTCTTCCCCGTCAGAAGCGTTCATGGAGAGTTCGTCTTGCCCGCCCAGGTTCGACGCTGGAGCGCCTTCGCTTCCGCTTGGATTTTCTAAGGCCTCACTGCCTTGATTTCCCGCCTTCTGCAGGAACTCAGAAATCTGATCTCCTGACTTCGATGCATCCTGAGAACTCTGCCCAACACCATTCGGCAAGCCCTGTTTGTCTGCATTCTGCGCATTTGCTCCCTGTAACGCATCACTTTGAACCTTTGCAATCTGAGCGCCTTGACTGACGTCCTCCGCACCATTGAACAAGGCATCGCCAGTTACGGATTCCACTTTTTCCACAGAAGTCTGCTCGTTCTGCGTCATAAATTGCCCTACGAACGCAGGCACCGGAACTTCCACTGCATAAGGGCACAGGAGCCGGAACAGCACTGCGACCCACAAAAGGCTGGCAACCCGATTGGAAAATTTCTTAAATATGGGCCTTAACAGAAGCACCAGCAGAATGACAACGGACGCTTCCAATGCCATGATAAAATAGCTTTGAAAAAATTGCGTCATTCCTTCGCCTCCTCAATCAACTTTTGTAACCGCTCCGCCTCATCCTTTGTTAGCTTCCTGTCCTGCAAAAAAGCCGCAAAGAAATCCGGAAGGGAACCGCCGTATGCCTTGTGAAGGAGAGATTCGCCCTCGGACTTGTTTACCTGTTCCCTTTCCACCATGGCTTCCACCTTCTTGTTTTCAAATAAAAGCAACCCCTTTTCACCCATGCGCTTTAACATGGTATATACGGTTGATTTTTTCCAGTCATATTTTTCCAGACAGATCCCGGCAAGCTCCATCGCTGAGATCGGTTCCTTCTCCCAGATCACGTCCATCAATCGGTATTCACTCTCGCTCAATTTTACGTCCGTCATGATCATCCCTCTCGTTTTCCCCGGAATTTTCATCCATGCTTTATAGTCGACATGTGTCGACTCGTCTTTATTCTACATTTGTCGACCTAAAAAGTCAAGTCTCTTTTAAACTTTTCTTTTTTTCACGTCCGAAACGTGATAAACTGAAGAAAACCCTTATTTTACGGGAATTGCAACCGCCAGTTGACAAATTGAAAGGTCCAATTTATGGCTTGCAACCCACCTTCATGGTACGATGAACTTGCTTAAGTGAACGAAATTTCATCCAACCGCAAAACAGACCGGCGGCCTTCTCAAGGCACGATCAGCAGAAAAAGAAAGGGGAAAAAATATGATCTTAGCAGATAAAATTATGAATGAAAGAAAAAAGAACGGATGGTCTCAGGAAGAACTCGCTGAGCAGCTCTCCGTCTCCAGACAGTCCATTTCAAAGTGGGAGGGCGCGCAGGCGATCCCCGACATCCAGAAAATCATCAAGATGGCAGAGCTCTTCGGAGTGACCACGGATTACCTCTTAAAGGATGACATGGAGCCGGAAAACGCTTATTCGTCCTCCGACAAGCAATCTTCAGATGATTCACCGGGCGTTATCCGCGTCTCCCTGGAGGAAGCAAATGAGTATCTAGCCCTGGCAGAAGAAGTCTCTCCCAAGATTGCCAGCGGCGTCAGCCTTTGCGTCTTTGCACCTGCCCTGTTGATCTTCCTCATTGCCGTATCCCTGATTCCCGGTTTTCCTCTGGGAACGCTCGCCTGCGTTGGCATTGGTACGGTTTCGCTGATCGTTCTCGTGGCGATTGCAGTTTTTCTCTTTATTGTTTACGGATCGAAGATGCAGCGCTTTGAATACCTGGAAAAAAGTCCCATCGAGACTCTGTATGGCGTACGTGGCATGGTAAAGGAAAAGAAGCAGAACTCTGAGCAGTCCTACGTACTCACCCTGGCCATCAGCATATGCCTGTTCATCATGGCACCCATTCCCATGCTGATAACTGCGCTGATGCAGGCTCCCGGCTACGCAATCCTCATCTCCGTTTCGGTGTTGCTTATCTTTATTAGCAGCGGAAACAATATTTTGGTTCGATCCTGCACCATGCGTGGCGCCTATGACCGGCTTCTTCAGGAGGGCGATTACACAATTGACAAAAAAAGAAGAAAAATCCCTTACTAACAAACGTCAGCACTGCCTATTGGTGCCTGACTGCCGCCATTTATCTTGGCTGGAGTTTCCTTACAAACGATTGGGGCAAAACCTGGATCCTGTGGCCCGTGGCCAGCGTCTTCTACGTTGTAGTCCTTTCCATCGTTAGCATCTTTATCAAAGATCAAAAAGCATAATCAAAAAGGGACGTGTCGCTTACACGTCCCTTACTTATTTTCCTAATAATCCAGACTCCTCAAGCTTCCTTCCTGGAAGGTGTATTCCGGCGTGCTAAAAGGATACTTGATCTCATCCTGATAATACCAGGGATCCTCAGGATGCCGTTCATTTTTCAAAAGATGAAACTCCTGTGCGGGCATATAGCCCTGCGCCAGCAAGAAGGCCCTTTTGCCGTCTTCGTTCTCGCAGACGTCCACTACCATCACCACGTGCCCGGGGCTTCCCCCGCACAGGAACACGTCGCCAGCCTTTAACAGCGTGGTGACCGTCGGCTCAGATTCCTTCTCCATGGAAAGCGTTCCCGCATAACAAAAGATCGTCTTTAGGTACCTGACAAAACACTCATAGGAGGTATCCTTGGATTTCGACTTGATCCAAGACACGTTATTTCCATTGACGGTAATGCGGTTCCCGTCACGCCACTTGGTATATTCCACCAGAAAACCATTCGTAAAATGGAATTTGATCCTGTCATACTGCTCTGTCGCCCAAAAATATTCCGCATACATTCTCATCACGGAATCCGCGCACTGCTGCAGGTCATAATCCTCGATGGGGAGATCAAACACGGCAACGTGAGCCGATTGATTTCCCTTCTCCGATCCGTCATAGAGATGCACCTTCGCTCCCGCCGGTTTCATGGGATACTGGCGCAAATACTCCTCAAAGCTTCCTTCCGGTGCCTCCACGCGCTCATATCCCGCGGGCGTCATCACTCTTGTTTCCAACGTATTTCCATCCGCCTGAAGAAGATTTACCGCATTTCCCGTTGCAACTACGTCTCCCGTCGCCGTCACGTCCTCCGGAGTCAGTTCTTCCTTCTCAAAATCTACGGCATCCCGCGTCAGGTCACTTGCTTCCATCGTCTTTTCCGCCAAGGAATCCTCCACGGATTTCCTGACCACTTCACCGCCGTCTTCTTCCGCGGAGATGGGTACTCCCTGCAAAATGCCCTGCGGCTCCTTCTCGCCGCAGGCTGCCAGCGAAAGGCACAATAACCCCGCGGCAAAACAAACAAATCGTTTCTTTCTTTTTACGTTCTCTCTTTTCATATTTCCTATATCCTAGGCATCTTTTTCACATATTTACGCTCAACACGTTAAGCATATCACGTTTACCACGCAACGACAAACCTTATCTTATGGATTGACTAGTTTGGTCTAATATGGAAAGATAAAATAAACTACTTATTTACAAAACAATTCCAACTTGGCGATGAGATCTTCCAAAATATATCTGGAGTCCACGTCATCATACATTTTTACCATGGGGCGCTTGCAGGTTTCTCCATCCTGCAGTGCCTCGCTTTGCTTCCTGGCCAAAGTTTCCTCCCAGGCGACGGAAGACGTATCCTCCGCCACGACGGGCGACGGAACGTACCTAAAGTGGCCGCAATCCGGATTGAGCGCCAGCGCGATCGCAGGAGAATCACCGAGAGACCAGCTCTCACCCTTTGTCCATCCCGCAAATTCGGAATTATTATAATTCACAAGATTCCAAAAGAGATGCTCCCCAATCCTGCCGCAGGGCAGAATTCTTCTTTGAATCTCCGCAATGCCAATGGTGATCGTGGTATAAACCGTGGAGGGAACCACCCAGACGTCGCCGCCGCTGGATAGCACAAAGTTTGCCGCTTCCACGTCATTCCCCGCGTTAAACTCACGGAAGGGAGCCGCATGAGGCGCTTCGCCGTGGGTTCCGATCCAAATGACCGTCATCCGCTTTATGATCTCGGGGCAGACCTTCATGGCAACCGCCACGTTTGTGATCGCTCCCTGGCACAAGACAAAAAGAGGCTTCTCATCCTCGCGAAGCGCTTCGTCGATCAAAAAGCGCACGCCCTCAGAGAGCTCTGCATCCTTGAGCGACGCTTCGCCCTTAGAAAACTCCGATCCGACAGCCTCCTGCACGTCAAAAAAGCCCTTGGGCGCAGGTCCAGTCTGCCCGTGAAATGCCGGCACCTCCTTAACGTCCATACAATCCAAGATCGTCAAAATCTCCCGGTAACTTCTTTCCATGGAGCCCTCTTCCCGAAAATGCTCCGCCATAATGCCCTTCACGATCAGCTTGGGGCTAAGGAGCGCCTGCACGATCGCAAAGGGATCATCCGCTTCACAGGCGGCATCCGTGTCAATGATCACTCTGATTTTCTTGTATTCCGGTACGTCGAATAAAAATGCCATCTTCCTTCCCTATCCCCTCATTGATACTAATTCTCTTCCTGCAACAGCTTCAGGACAACCTTTACGTTATCACGGTCCATCTGCTTGTAGTCCACGGATTTTCCAGTGACTTCATTCTCCCTTGCAGACAATTCGTCCAGCTCGTCCCAGCTTACCAGACAGGCGTGCTGCTTCTCTGCGGCATCCTTGGAAATCCTGACGTGTCCCACGCCGCCGACCGTTACTTCCTTGCGGAACTGCTCCGCCCTTGCCTGCCAAGTCTCATCGCTCATCCGAACATAGCCCATGCTGTAATGGAACGCGTTCCAGCGCAGATGCTCCGTCTTTGCCATGTTCTCCACCTTCTCGTCCGTCAATTCCTTGGAATGATCCTCGCACAGTCTGTTTAAGTAAGCGGAAAGGAAATCCGCGCTGGCGCGGCAGCTCATGCGGCTGAAGTAGTCACAAGCCATCCACTGTTCCTTGGGCGACCCTTCAGGATCATTATAATAATGGTTAATCTTCATGGCGAGGTCATCCATGGTGCCGCCAAACAGAATATCCGCGTCATGCAGACTGGCATACTCGCTCTCCAAATGATCCTGATAGCAGACCACCGTGTCATTACAGCACTGATATACCGGCAGTTTTCTCTTTGATTTTGCGAGGAAATCCAAAATGGCATACGCGATTTCTCCTCCCTTTTTCAGATTTCCGATGGCCACCACGATATACGTGAGGCTCTGCGCATGTTCCTCCAGGAAATCGCAGAATTGCATGCTTCTGCCGCTGCCGGAATGAAACGTCACGTCGTAAGCTTTCAGCATAGCCGCATATCTTCTGCGGTAGAATCCGTCCACAATCCCGCAATTTGGATCAAACACGTGGGCATGGAAGGTGCTGCCCTCAAACTGTCCATTTGCAATCAGCTTCTTCAAAACCTCCTGTCCCATGGGACCAAAGCCCACCAACAGGACCTCAACGTCCTGCTTGGCAAGTCCGTTGTCGTCAAATTCAACAGCCTTACTGATCGGATATTTCTGAACAAGAAGACGCGCCGTCAGTTCTGAGTGGTCAAACGCCTTTACCTCACCATAACCATAGTGATCCCTCGTCGCCTGAAGGTCGCCGCCGTGACGCTCCTCCTGACCGAGAAGCACCAGGGAAGTCCTCTGCGGCTCCATTTCAGCCTTTTTCAACAATGCCAGCAAATGAACCGCATACTTGATGTTTGCATCCTCGTTTTCAGAAAGCGCATAGACGTGTAGCTTACGGTCATGACGCTTCAGGGAGAGCCTTTTTAAGAAGGCTTCCTGGGGCTCCAGCGCCACGTCATCCGAATACAGGAGCGCACCCATCTGGCGGATGGCCAATTCCTGTGAAGCATCCGCGCGCCCAATAAATATCACGGATTTGTGAGTATCCGATGCCACGTGTCTTCCAAGCGTCAGGGAACTGTCCGTGATGCCATAGATGATTTCCAAATCCCGAACGTTCAAAAGGAGCTGCTGAAGCTTTCGGATCGCACCCTTTCCCAAGGCGAGCACTGCCGCACTGGCCATGGAATAATAAGCAAAAAAGTGAGCTCCCCAAAACACAAAGAGCCACAAGGAATCCGTTGCTCCCACCTTTGCAAGGGCCTCTTGAAAAACGGCTTCATTATTCATGCCCACAAACATGCGTCCCACGTCGATTAGCGTCCGAAGTACGGCCGTCACCCGGTCAAACATGCTGTTATGCCCGTGAGAATAGGCGAAGCCATATATCACGATTCCGCCTGCTGCCGCGATAAAGAAAGCAATGCCCGTGATTCGTTCCCGATGTTCCTGTTCCAACGCAAAGTAAAGCACCAACGCCAGAAAGAATGCCGCCGATATCAGAATTACCGTCATGTCAACTGCCATTTTACTTGATCTCCCCTAGTATTTCCCAGGCCGAATCATCCAATGCCTGTTCCTGCTCCGTCAATTCCTCATACGATACCAGCATGGGATGATGACGAAGATGATTATCTCTTACGGGTGCATAGCTCCAATTGTTCATCACGTGGAACCGCATCCAGCGCTTATGCTCCAGCCACCTGCAGGCTTCCTTCCGCTCCGCGGAAAGCTCGCGATATCTCGCAAAAGCCATTGCACATACCTCCGGCGTCACCTGCGTGACGTTCTCCTGAGGCAATAGCAGTCTGATCTTCGTGAGCAGATGATCAGCTGCGGCAATGTTCGACTGCCTGTGGAACTCAGAGAGCTCCATCCAGCCAGAGCCGCCGCCCGTTTTGTTACAATAAAATTCATTCAGCTTGATTGCCATGCGGTTCAGCTTTTCCTGCATGACAATCTCACCCGTCAGCAACTGATCGTCTCCGCCAAAGCTTCTGCAGCGGTCATCCTCCTTGGAGGTGTACGCGTCCACCTGCGCATTCGTCGGAAAATACCGCCGGAGCTCCGTCATGCGGGAAAGGTTGACCTCCTCCTCATCGGCACAGAAAACAATGCGGCTTGCGTCTTTAAGAAGCGTTGCCGACTCATTCCACTCCCGTTCCTCAAAGAATATGCCGTCCTCGTCTACCGGCTTAACGCCAATTCCAACGATCTTTCCAAGCTCATAATGATCCTTTTGAAATTCTGTCCAATCCCCAAACAAGTGATACTCCAGGGATTGCTCCCAGGGAAGCACGTTGATGAGGATGCCCCTCTCCAGGATCCTGCGCGCAACCTTTCCGTCACCAATGAGCAGAATCACTTTCTCATTTGTCTCCACCGGAAAGCTCGTCCAATAGCTTCGCGCGATGGAATCCGGGCGATGGAACAACGTCATTCCCTCCGGCACGTGATCCGGCGTATGGTCTGCATCACAGAATACCTTAAGTCCCGGACGCTTTCCCCTCTTTAACAGGCCACGTCCGAGCGCGTCATTCTCCCAGCCGTTCTTTGTCATAAAGAATACGTTGCATCGCTTCGACGGATCCTGCCTTTTAATTACAATCTCCGTCGGCTCATCGATGATCACGTGATGCCGCATGGTCGGGAAGTACTCTTGCGAGATCGTCTCCTCCCTGCCGCAAAACACGTAAGCCGCCTTGGGGTCTTCCTTTGCAAGCCTGCTGGCCAGGATCTGCGTGCTCTCATCCAACGTTGAGAACACGTACCAGTCTCTGTGACGCACGCACCAAAGCAAAAAGCAGGGCAAAAGGCGTCCAAAGAGCATTGTAAACGTCAGGCCCAACAGGAACGTCAGAACACCCGCGCTCGAAACCATCATAATCGCACCGATGGTCTTTCCCGCCATGGTGACCGGCGTCACGTCGCCGTATCCAACGGTCGTCAGCGTCGCCAGCAGATACCATGCGGCGTCGCCAAGGTTAGTGATGCTGCTTTCCGCCCCTTTTGACACCGTCTCTGCGACAAAAAGTAAAACTGTCAAAATAAAGTAAAAAAAGATAATGGAAAATATGATCTGTAGGATCCGGTTCTTTTTCATAACGTCGCCTCTCACGTAAAAATCTTTTCTTATTATACCTAAAATTCTTTCCAACGTCAAAATCACCGGCGACTTTCTTTTTTCTCCGTTTTTGGTATAATTGGACAAACAGACCGTACCGCCTCAATATGATAGTTTACAAAGGAGTTCATCTTATGAGAGTCGCTGTTTGTGATGACGAGGAGGTTTTTCAGGCACAAATCCGGAACCTGATCGACAAGATTTACAACAGCATGGACGTGATCGTGGACGTGTTTTCCGACGGAAAGAGGCTCTTGGAGAGATTCGACGCCAATCCCTACGACGTCCTCTTTCTGGATATCGAAATGCCCGCCATGGATGGGATTACCCTGGCTAAGAAGCTTCGTCAGCGAAGCGAGAACGTCTTTATCGTATTCCTGACGTCGCACGTGGAATACGCATTGGAAGGATATGAAGTGAATGCCTTGCGTTATCTGACGAAGCCTATCCGGGAAGACAAGCTTCGCGAGGTATTAAAATACGTGATGAACAAAAATACGGCGAAGCGCATGCTCATGATCAAGTCAGAGGGCGAAGAGCTTCGCGTAAACGTCTCTGACGTATTATACCTTGAAGCGCAGAACCAGTACGTCATGATTTATTTGCAAGGTGAAGAGCACTTGGTCCGCGCCAACATGGTCGATTTTGAAGAGCAGCTTCGGAATGACGGTTTTTTCCGCATCCACAGGAGCTATCTTATCTCACTTTCAAAGGTAAAAAGAATCGGGAAATCCGAAGTCCTTATGGATAACGGCGCGCGCCTGCCCGTCAGCAGAAACAACCTGAAACCACTAAAGGAAGCCTTGTATTCCTTTGTGGAGAATGAGGCATTCTAACGCGAATTCTCTCCCGACTTAACAATTCGCGACGTGTTTCTTACCCTTTACAACAGTTTTTCCCCGAAAACAACCTGCCTGCGCTATGGTGGGTTCAACAAGAAAACAACGCAAGGCATTCAAAAGCGACTGCCTTAGCAAAAAAAGGGGAAAACGTTATGAAACAAATTGGAAAAGCTATCTGTTATTTTATTCTCTATCTCTTCGGCCAGTTCGTTATTGGCTACATGGTTCAATTTTTAATCGGCATGCAGGCGGGCGCCGAGATTAAGGCAGCCGGCCTGCAGTTAACGCAGGAAGAAACCATTGCTTACGCCAATAACTATTATGCAAGCTGCATGTGGATCGACCTTGCGGTACGCGCCATCTTTACCTTGGTCTTCCTGATCGTCTTCTTTGCAATCCGCCGAAAGAACGTTGCCAAAGAACTGGATCTCAAGAAGGCACCCGCCGCAAAATTCCTTGCTGCCGCACTCGGCGCACTCTTCGTAATCTTCACCGTAAACATGAGCATGGGGTTCCTTCCCAGCGAGAGCATTAATGAATTTACAGAAGCATCTCAGAACCTTTATGCCTATTCCCTGTGGCAGGCTTTCCTGACCAATGCCTTCCTGGTTCCCGTTTTGGAGGAGGTAATTTTCCGCGGCTTGCTCTTTTCCAGACTCCAAAAGGTTATGCCGAATATTGTCGTAGCCTTGATCACCTCCGTACTCTTCGGTCTCATGCACGGACAGATCATTTGGATCCTCTTTGCCTTCACCGTAGGCTTGCTTCTTAGCTACGTCCGGATCAAAACCGGCTCCATCCTGCCCACCATCATGATGCACGTAATGATCAACAGCTATGCCGTTATCGTAAATTATAAGCTTTTCACCATCGAGTCCAACGTCGTAGCAATCATCCTGATGATCGTTGGCGTTCTTGGCCTCGCAGGCTGCATCTTCTTCATGGCCAAGGCATGTAAGGCAGAAAAAGAGAATCCCGCAAAGATTGAAGTATCGACCATAGTAATGTAGTAATTTAGGTCAGAAGTGGGTCATGGGGACATGTCTAGTGACACATCCCCATGACCCACTACCCACTATTTAAATCCCACAACCTTCTGCACTTCTATTTTCTCGTTAAATTCCTTTTCTCCGCTGGCGGCAATGAAATCTTCCCTCGTCAGGACAATATTGCTTATACCCGCAAGACTGCACCTAAGGGCTGCCTTCGACCAGGTTCTCTCATACAGATTTCTTACGAATCTTGCATTCGCAAATTCCTTAGATTCCAGATACTTATCGGAAAGTGCCATAAAGTATTTGTGCGCCTCTTCCTCCAGACCGGGATCAAATGCAAAATGCTTTCTCACCATCAGCATGAAGATGTCAAACAATTGCTTTTTACTGTAATTCGGGAAATGCAAAATCACGGGCATTCTGCTTCGGATGCCGGGGTTCGCCTTCATCAGCGTCTCCATCTCATCCGTGTAACCTGCCATGACCACCAGCATGTCATCCCGGTGATTCTCCATCTCGGAAATCAGCGTCGTGATCGCTTCCTTTCCGAAATCATTGTTGGAATGGTCCTCCGTATAGAGAGAGTACGCTTCGTCGATGAAAAGCACGGAGCCATAAGAATCCCGGCAGATTGTCGATGTCTTTACCGCCGTTTGTCCCACGTATTCCGCCACGAGATCTCTTCCGCTGTACTCAAAAAACGCGCCCTTCCGAAGAATTCCCTCTTCCCTCATAATCTGTCCAATGATCCTTGCCACGGTGGTTTTTCCCGTTCCGGGAGCACCCGTAAAGCGCATGTGAATGCTGGGGCGATCCAACTTTTCATTGGCCATGGCAACCTTGATCTGTGCGATGATCTCCCTGATACGGACGGTGATGTCTTCCATGCCGATCAGTTCCGCAAGCGCCGCATAACCCGTTGCTTTTCCCCTTTCCTCATGAACAAGACCGGAAATGTCTTCAGGATTCAAGGTGAAGGGATCCACCTCCGCGCCTTCCGCCTTTTTCCTTGCATTGTCAGCAATCTTCCGAAGGATGATCTCGTTGGCGATCTTCTCCACGCTCTTATAACCGTAAAACCGTCCGTCCATCTTTTCCTGATGGATCTTTTCGATCGCCATTTCATTAATGGCAACGTCCGGCATGAGCTTTGCCTTATTCAGATTCTCCCACAGAAATTCCATCAGACACAGATCAGATTAGGGCGGGATCTGGATCGTCTCAAGAAGCATCATGTCGGAAAGCACGTTCTTGATCTCGTCAAAGGCTTTCTTCTCCAAGAACGGAATGCGGAAGACAAAGACGTAGTCCCTCTGCATGTCCTCAAGGCGTCTTACGAATCTCCGGAGTTCATCCGTCTTATTTCCCTCCAGAAAGTAAGAAATATCAATGCCGATCACGTGCAGATTCTTCTTATTCTCTTCATCCCTCAAAAGGTCGATCGCGGAATCCTCGTCAAAGCATCCGTTCTTCTCCTCCGCCCCCATCACAAACTCCGCATACGCGTAATCCGTGCCATCCTCAGGCTTCGGAAATACTTCGTGCGCGATCAGAACCGTCGAAAGCCCCGAGATCAGCGTCGAGAAACCGCAGCCGGAATCAATGGCACAAAGATAATTTTGCTTCTTTATGACGTCCTCTGCTCCCAGCTCCCTTATATACGGCAGCCTCTCCAACAGCTCCGTAATGCGTCGTACGAAGTCGTCCATTCCGTAAAAATTCGTATAAATGCCCTTCGTATACTTCGACTTGCCATCCGTCTCGACGTCACCAATCTCGGAGATCTGGATTTCCGCAAAGGGCTCCCCAGGAAAGGCCTTCTCCCACGCCTGCTCCAATAATTTCCTGCACGCCGATTTCGTCTCCGCCTTCAACAAATAACAGGCATAGGTAAACCTGCCGATCTCCAAAACGGCCCCCGCCTCTTCCGGAAAATGCTCCGTCACTTTCGCCGCAAAACTCCCCAAATCTCCTTCATGATCCTTCGAAAACTGCTGCGTCAACGCAACTCTTGCAATAAAATCCGCCATCTCCTGCTCTCCTTCAACCGTGTCACGTATTATTTTTCAAAAGTGACCAGTCCTATGTCCGTTGGATGATCCATGTATAATACTTCCTTTGCCTTTGTTTTATGCATCAAAATCATCTGCGTAATCAACAGATCCCCGCCCGCAGACACGATCATAAGCGCTCCAAGGAAAAAGGTCGGACCGTGATGCAAAAAGAACGCCAACACGCAAATACCAATTCCCAACACGATGCACGGCATCAAACTGCCGATAACGTAAGCCCACTTTTTCAAAGCTGCCTTACAGGTACAGTATGGAGTCATATATTGAACAATAAATCCGAACTCAATGTTCTTTTTGAATCCGCCTTTTGCAAACAATCCCCACGTAATGCCGTGAATCAGCTCATGCACAACAACCAGTATCAAAAAAAGCACTATCAGCAACATATTCCACGGGTTTTTTCCGTCATCCTCCAGTCTGGCTCCAAACGCATAACCGATCAGGAAAACAATCAGCGCCAAAATAGCTCCGTACAGACATCCGAGTGTGTTGGCCTTTAAGGCAGACGTCGTTAAATCCTTCTTCTCATAGCCATTTTGAAGCATTTCTTCTTCCTGTTTCCGAAATGCTTCCAATCGTCTTTGCTCAGCCTTTGTCAACTTTCGTCCGTTTGTTTGTTCCTTCTTCTCTTTATTCTTCGCCATCTTGCTTCAACCGCTTTACGCGGCCCTCCTCGCCCAAGGGATTAAAATCAATGGCATCGCAATTTGTCACGGTCCCCCTTGCCCAAGGGCTGCCCACGTCGCAGCGTCCCAAATGATGCTGCTCTTTAACCACGCCTTCTTCCTGCGATTCCGTAAAGCTTACTTTGAGCCTGCCGACGCCATCTTCCATCTTACCGTCGATCATTTTGATCAGTTCGTCGATCTCTTTTTCATTCATGCCATTCTACCATCCTTGTCATTATTCTCGCAGCTCGCCATAAAAACCGGCATACGGAAATTGATAAAGCGTTACCTTGTTTCCAAACAGGTCCACGGGCTTACCCTGCGCCTTTCCCGCAACAATTTCCTCCGCACCGCCGATCAACAGACTGATCTGGGATGGATCAACCGGGAACGTGCCGTGAGAAGGATACACCATGTCAAAACGCTCCAGATAACCAAGAAGCTTTTTCATGCTCAAAACATAATCCGAGATATTACGCTTTTCGCCAAACATATAAATCGTTCCCGCCTGCACGGAATCGCCGGAGATCAGCACTCTCGCATTGACGTCAAGAATTGCAACGCTTCCCGGCGTATGGCCAGGAATGTCAATAATCTCTAAGGGACGTCCTCCAAGATCAATCACGTCGCCGTCCTTGATCGGCCGAATCTCGCCCTTACCGCCCGCTGTGCGGAAATTCCCTTCCTCCGCAGGACTCATATAACACCACGCAAATGCGCCATTACCGGACACGTGATCCCTGTCTGCATGCGTGTTCATCATCTCCAGTGGCTTCTTTGTAAGCGTTTTTGCAATCTCTGCCGCATCTGGCGTAGTCATGCCGCTGTCGATCATAAGCGCTTTCTCCGTGCCTTCCAGCACAAAAAAACGCACCATGCCATCCTCGATTCTCCAAGTGTTCTCATTGATCTGAATGATCTCTGCCATCTCTTTTCCTCCAATCGGTAGTTTGTCCGTGATCCGTTCTTTTTGACTCACTGCTGCTCAAACCATGCGATGGCGCGTTTTGGCCAGCCTTCCATGCACGTGCCGGAGCCGTCAGCAAAGCCGTGTCCCCCCGTCGGTCCAACCTCCAGTCGGCAGGGGATTCCCAAATCATCCAACGCTCTCGCCAGCATCTTGGAATGCTCCGGATTCACCAGTTCATCCTCTGCCGCAACAAAAATGGCAGTTGGCGGAAATCCCTCCGCGTGGGAAGGGATCTCAAAGCAGCTGTTACAAGCTTCCTCCATGGTACAGCCAAGACCACTGCGCGCAAATTCATCCTTGTCCTGGCCTTCCGCCCAGTTCTTCTCGCTTAGCAAACGATAGGAAGTTGCGGGATAGATGGGGAAACATGCCTTGGGCTTTGCGAGGTGATAGGCTGCATAGCCCTTTTCCGTATTCCAAAGACAAATGACATAACCGCCCGCAGAGAATCCGCAGGTTATATACTTGTCCGGATCCACGCCAAACTGATCCTTCTTTGTCTTGATGATCTCCATGGCACGCGCCATGTCATCCATGGCCTTTACGGCAGAAGCCTCCGTGGACACCCGATAGGTCAGAATGAAAACATTGTACCCCAACTCATTAAAATGCCTTGCCACCGGCCAGCCCTCCGTAAGGCTCCAGACATTGTAAAAACCGCCTCCCGGAACCAAAAAGATAAAGGGCCTGTCTGCGGCGCCAGCGTCGTCCGAGGGGAAATAAACAATGTTTCTCCCCACCTTCTCAGGCGCTTCCTTGCATTCCTCGGCGGAATATAAGGGATAATAATACTGGCCTCGGTCCGCGATCTCAAAGAGCCTTGTAAAACCGAATTCCAGGTTTCCCCAACCCATCTTGTCGGCGATTTCCCGTAGCGTCCAGTTGTAGAATTCTTCTTTCGACAGGTCCCACTTACTGATCGCATCCGGCGCGATCTGAGCGAGCCTCGGGTCCTCCAGAATTTCCCCCAATGTTTTGTCCTTTAGCATTTTTTCCTCCCTTTCCGACCAGATGCTGCCCACGTCGAGCCCTTGCTCCGTAAGCCATGCGTCCGCAACCGTTACGTATTTTACTTCCCCTTGGTCATTTTCAAGCGTCACCGAAACCATCATTTCTTCCTGCCCCGGCGCCCGTTCCTCACATCCAAAATCCCCGTCAAAAATATGCTTGATCCTCCACATTTTATGCCTCCCATGCATGCATAAAAATCGTCCCCGGCGGCATGCCTCCCGCCAGTACCCCAAAAAACATCTCCGCAGCACGACCTTAATTCTTTACCCTTTCGGGATCCGGATCACAATCCCAAACAATCCGTCCTTTAGCTCTGCCTTGATCTCGCCGCCCATGTGCGTCACGATCTTTTTTGCAATGGCAAGTCCCAGCCCCGTGGTCTTTTTGGAACGGGACTTGTCCGTCGTAAAAAACCTGTCAAACAGCCTGTCAAGATCCTCAGCCGTAATGTCTCCCGCATCATTTTGGAAACAAAAGGCATAAGCCTCCGGCTCTTGCCAGGAGGCTATGGAATAATTCGTTTTTCCATGAACTAGTGCATTGAAGATAATGTTGGAGAAGACTCTTGTCACGGCATCCGGATCACCCAAAACCCGAAACTCCTCCTCCGGGATCCGAATGTCCGGCTCCTCTCCCTTTGCTTCAAAATTCGAATAAAACGAAACCGCCGTCTTTCTGAGGATCGCATTTAAGTCCATCGGCACCTCATGGTATTCAAAGGAATCCGACTCAAGCCTTGCGAAATCAAAGAGCTGATTTAGCAGGCGCTTTAAGGTGTCAGACCGCTCTAATATGGTATCGACCGCCTCTAAGTCCGTCTTTGAAAGATTGCCTGAATTCTTTAGGATCTTCGCATACCCTTCGATGGAGGTCAGGGGCGTTCGCACGTCGTGCGCAAGATTTGTGATCGTCTCCTTGATGGTCTCGTCCTTGTGCCTTAGCTCCGTGATGCTCTTTCGATATTTATCCACGAGAAGATTGATCTCGTCCACCAGCTTTCCGATTTCCGGCGTCTGGAAATCGATCGGCACCATGATGGACGTATCACCCTCCTGCAGAGTTTCAACAAACTGCCGAAGTCTTACGATCTGCCGTTGCTGGAAGATGAGGCAAAAAAGCAGAAGGAGGCAAAGGAGCCCCAGAATTGCAATTATGATACCCGTTCCTAAGCTCACGCCTCTCCCTCCTTCGCAATTTATTCCACGTCGCCGCGTACGCCAAGCAGAAGGACTGCCAGGCTGCAGGCTACAAAATATGCCACAAAAACGATCAAGATCCGAATCCACTCATCCGCGCCCGTAAAGCTTACACGCAAAGGCTGTGCAAAGGCAAAGCCACCCGTCAGCGCATCGCCAAGAGAAAGGGCCGTCTCGATCTTGGAAAGTGCCATGGTCCCAAACATCAAAAGGACCGCGTTGACCGAGGATGACACTTCACCGATCTTGATCAAAAAAAAGATGGTCAGGATCAAAACTGCCGCGGTGCCGTGAGCCACCGACTGCAGAAGAAAATACCTTATCAAAAGGACTACGAAGACCCCGTTACACTGCATTCCCAGCTTTGCCACACCGTAGGCTGCGCCAAATGCGATGGCGACAAAGCTGAGCATTACGGTAAGCGTCAATATGCAGGGCAGCTTGGAAAAATAATAGCCCGTCCTGGAGATTCCCCTTGCCACAAAAAGCTTCCAGGACTTGTCCTTAAACTCCGCGGTAAACAGCACGATGGAGCTTATAAGGAGCGGTACCATCACGCCGTGGTAGCCCATGAAATCTCTCCAATATTTTTCCGCACCCGCGGCATCCGACACATCCAGCTTTCCGTCCGCGATCCAGGTCAGCATCACGCAGACATAAAGGGACCATACCGCGGTTCCGGCAAGGCTGATCCATGTCGCCTTGTCATGAAACAGCTTATAGAAAGAGGCTCTGATCATGTTTTTCATTGCTCTTCCCTCGCCGTCATCAAATTGTTGAAGAACTCCTCCAGGCTCTCGCCCATGCGGACCATCTCGCCCACTTCCACGCCGCCGCGCACCATCGCCGTAACAACCTTCGCCGACTCATCCACATAATCAAAAAGTCTTACGTACTCAGCATCCATTACCTCATAATTGTTCGTGCCAAGGTCCTTTTCGCAAACCATGGCTGCCTTTGCGGTATCGGAGACCTTAAGTCTTAAGCAGGTCTTGCTCTTCTCCTCCAGCTCCTCATTGGAAAGCTCAGAGATCAAGTGACCGGCCTTCATAAATCCGTAGCGCGTCGCCACCTTGGACACCTCGTCCAAGAGATGGCTCGAGATCAGGATCGTCGTTTGATTTTCCGCATTCAGCTTCTTTAAGAGCTGACGGATCTCCTGAATTCCCATGGGATCCAGTCCATTCATGGGCTCGTCAAGGATCAGAAAATCAGGGGAACCCAAAAGTGCAATGCCGATGGCAAGCCTTTGCTTCATGCCAAGAGAGGTTTTCTTAATGACCTTGTTGGCATTTCCGTCCATGCCCACCAGCTTTAAGATCCGATCCACTTCCCCTTCCTTATGGCAGCCGAAGGCCCTCGAAAACATCTCTAGATTGTCACGGACGGTAAGTCTTGAATCCAGCGCCGGGGAATCGATCAGACATCCCATGCGGAAACGCGCCACCTCCGGGTGCTTATTTTCGAACAGTACCACCTCTCCGGAGGTCGGAGCGGCAAGACCGCTCAGCATTTTCATCAAGGTGGACTTTCCTGCACCGTTCTCGCCGATCAGTGCATATATGTCACCCTTTTCTATGCTCATGTTTACGCCGTCCACGGCAGCAAATCCATGATATTTCTTCGTCAGTGCCTTTGTTTTTACAATGTTGCTCATCTTTTTTCTCCCTTCGTCTGCAACTTGTTTTAAGATTATTATCCCGCGAGAGTTTAGGGAAAGGAGTCAATCGATGTCTTTATGGCTCAGGACAGTGATCGCAAGCAGGCTGCAGATCACCAGATGCCCAAGAAGCGAGATCCCTATTCTTCCCCAGGCAACTGGACCGTTAAACTCCACAAATGCCGTTTGGGAAAAGGCCCAAAAATCCGTGATCACTTCTCCCAGGGAAAATGCTTTTTCAACACCCGAAAGCATCACGTAGCCGAACACCATCAAAAACAGGCTGAGGATCGAAGCAATATCGCCGCGCTTAATGATGCAGATTAAGGTGATGACCAGGACTGCGATGGAAAAATGCGCCGCGGTTTCTGCCAAAAAGAACCGGATCACGTTTCCAACATATGCCGCATCCATCGTCGCGTGAAGCAAAGCCACGTTGCATATTGCCAGCGTCAAAATGGATATGAAGCTAATGATCACGGTTAAGCAAAGCATGCTGACCAATTTTGAAAAAAAGTAACTCGTCTTGGAGATTCCCTTTGCGATCAACAGCTTCCAGGATTTATCCTGAAATTCGCCCGAGAACAGAAGCACGGCACTTACGATCAGCGGAACCTCTATCACGTGCAAGCCAATGAACCCATACCAACGGTTCGCCAGTTGTGACACGTCCTCGATGCCCCTCGCATGGCTGGTAAGCACCTGCGCCATGATAACGACAAGTGCCCAGGCGACCGTCCCTGCCAGACAGATCCCAAAAGCCTTGTCGCGAAACATTTTGTAAAACGAAGCCCTCATTGCGTTTAACATATGTTTACCTCCTTAAACCTTCCTTTTCCTCTGCGGGTTTTGCTCTTTACAACTCTCAGAATACGGGAAGAGTTTAAGAAAATCATTTACAAAAGTTTAAGGAATTCATAAAGATTCCATCTTAAAGCCAATGCCCCAGACGGTTTTTACGTAGGAGCGGTCCGGCTCGAGCACCGCCAGCTTCTTGCGAATGTTGCTGACGTGCACGCTGATCGTGTTGTCACTTGCATCCGGCTGTTCATTCCAAAGCTTTTCATAAATCATTTCTTTGGTATATACCACCGAAGGCCTCTCCATCATCATCTCCAGGATGGCAAACTCGTTTTTCGTCAGTGCAACGGGCTGCCCAAGCTGCAAAAGGGTCCTTGCCTCCGGATCAAGCTGCAGGTTGCCATAGGACAACACCCGGTTTGCAGGTGCTGCACCGCCGCGCCGAAGCACGATCTCGATCCTTGCAAGGAGCTCTTCCGGATCAAAGGGCTTTGTCACGTAATCCTCTGCACCGCCCTTAAGGAGCACTAGCTTACTCGCCACGTCATCCTTTGCGGAAAGTGCGATCACGGGGGTTGGGCAATTCTTAACAATATACTCCAGAACCTCCTCCCCCGTCATCCCGGGAAGCATCAGGTCCAAAACCACCAGCTCATATCGGTTCCTCTCCAGGCACATGACTGCTTCCGTCCCGGAATATGCGCCGTCCGTGCGATACCCCTTACTCACAAGGTACTCCCGCACCATCTTATTGATCGCCTGATCGTCATCTACCACCAAAATGCTTCTCATTCTGCGCTCCTTCATGCATCGAAAGATTCCTCTCCTAGACATTTTACCAATTTTGCAGGCAAAACTCAACCCA
>JAILLF010000056.1 GCA_024693365.1 Acetatifactor sp.
ATTATTTTCTTATGCTAAATATAAATTGCTAAAACATATTTTACTAAAACATATTTGAGTAAAATGGGGTGATGAAAAATGTTTATAGGTTGTCGGATTTATATGTATAAATGAGTTGAAACTTGTGAAAAGTTGAATTATGAACGTATTTGTAAGATGAGATACCACGTAAATGTTAAATAAAAGCCAACAAATATGTTAAATGAACTTGCACGTAAATGTAAAATGCGATATAATCAAGTGCAAGGAAGGTGATTGGGAAAACATGGAAAGAAAATATCGTGATCGAATTACGGATTCTGCGTTAAAACTCAAACTGGAAGCTTTCGGGGCAACGCTTATTGTTGGTCCGAAGGGTTGCGGAAAGACTACTACGGCAAAACATTTTTCTAACAGTTATATTGAGTTTCAGGATGAAGACAACCGAGAAAGGTTTCTGTCAGTCGCTGAAAACATGCCTTCAAAGCTTCTGATCGGTGACAAACCGCGACTCTTCGACGAGTGGCAGGATGCCCCCAAAATATGGGGAGCCATCAGAAAGGACGTTGACGATACGGGAAAGAAAGGTCAGTATATTCTGACGGGTTCTTCTTCAAATAAGGTGGAAACGGCACACACTGGTACGCTAAGAATTTCAACGCTTAGGATGTATCCCATGAGTCTGTACGAAAGCGGAGAGTCTTCTGGAAGCATTTCGCTTATGAAGCTGTTTGGCGGAGGCACCATTGAATGGGAAGAATCCAAACTAAGTATGGACGGACTTATCTATGCGATATGTCGGGGCGGATGGCCGCAGAGCATTGATGTGGAAAACCGAAAAGCAGCGTTAGCCATCGCGTCAGATCTATTTTATCAAACCTGTCATGCGGACATTTCAAACATTAGCAGGGTAAAAAGAAATCCTCTGTGGGCTGAACGGATATTAAAATCTTATTCCAGAAACATTTGCACGCTTGCAGAAACGAAGACAATTTTTGGCGACCTGGCATCCACCACGGAAATTACAAAGCCGACGTTCTATGAATATTTCCACGATTTGGAGGATCTTTTTATTATTGACGAGCTTCCGGCATGGTGTCCTGCCATTAGGTCGAAGGATTCCATCAGGGCAAGCAATAAGAGAAATTTGATAGATCCATCCATTGCCGTGGCTGCGCTGGGATTGTCTCCCGAGTATTTCAACACGGACTTCAAGACGCTGGGATTTCTTTTTGAGTCGCTTTGTATTAGGGACTTAAAGATATATTCTTCCGAAATGAATGGTGAGATTTCTTATTACCATGACAGGTACGGATTAGAGGCGGACGCGGTTTTGCACTTAAAGGACGGAAGGTATGCTTTGATTGAGTTTAAGCTAGGCAACAAGGAGATCGATTTGGGTGCCAAGCATCTTTGTGAAATCGAACGGCTAATTTCCGAGTATAACAAAACCGAAAAGCAGGCTCCGTTAAGACTGCCAGACTTGAAGCTTGTAATCACTGCAACGGAATATGGTTATCGGCGGGATGACGGCGTTTACGTCATTCCGATTGGGTGCTTGAGAAACTAGTGGGATAACGAATAATTGATTTCAATTTTAATCATGTCCAGATTTCCGGCTGCGTTTACGTAGTTATAATGGAATGCGTCGAGACTGTGGCTGAATCTTGAACCGTCAGAGAGGGCGTAACCTTCCTCCGCCATGTAATCTTTTAGTATGGAGGTTAATCGTTCTCTTGCCTGCGCGGTTTCTTCTTTTGTAACATTGGGAATGAAAGTGGCAAGAATGATGAAATAAGAAGAGCGTCAGTCCTATAAAGGATTGACGCTTCTTTGCATCGGTTTTGTTTGCATTATGATATCTTTCAGGCGAGTTATGGTTGTCGGTGATCCTGACAAATGATATAATGCAGTATAGGTGCGGATTCAAAGGAATCCGTTTTCGTAGAGCAGTTTTAGCAGTTTGATTTTGATCAGGGTGACTTTGTGACGGAGCGCCATTCGTAAGTTAGTGATCCAAAAGAGGGCCCGGGTCCATATTATAATTATGAATCCCAGTAACAAAAGAATGAATAACAATGTCATTCGAAATCACCAAGCCGGATGAGACGATTGAAATCGTCACAATATCCCTTATAATAGTTGAGCTCCGAACGAAGCATTTCCAAGAGCATGTCACCAAAGTCAGTGTTGAGATACTTGCTGATCTGATTGTAAGAATCAATCAGGTAGTCGCGGCTGCTATTCATCAATCCGTGCATGCAGGACTGACCATAAGCTTTGTTGGCGCTGTAGATGGCGATTTCGAGTTGACGCAATTGGCCTGCCTTAATCAACTTATTCTGCTTTCTGGTACTGATCAGGCTGGTAGTGATGTCGTAAACGTTTTTTGCAGCGACAGAGAAAGATGTAGTTGTGGGGATCAAATTATTCATTGTAATGTACCTCCAGTTGGGATTTGCGCACGATCTAGAGAGTACGTCTGGTCATACTTCTGGCACACGGTGGCAACCATAGAGTAGTCGTGCGTGACCAGGCGGGAGTGACAGATGTTTCCACCGTTGTGATCACCTCCTTTGAGGGTGGTAACGTGATTTTGAAACGTTTTTTTGTCTACAATGTCATCTTACTAGACATAAAAAGATAAAGCAAGATGGGCTAAATTGGCTCAAAATCAACAGATTGGACATGAAATTGACATATTAAAAGAGATTGTTGAACAAAACGCGGGAGGGATTTGCAAAAATGCCGAGAATTGACAAAAATGAAGATGACTTGAAGTACAAATTGAAAATTATGAAAGCGCTGGGATGGTATTTGGAGATTAACAAAAAGAAGCATACAAGAACTGATATAGCAAAGCATGCTTCCATGGATAAATCAGTGCTTAGCAGGCTTACAATAGCACCGCAAAATGCTGATGAGTTCAATATTCAGAATTTGGAAACTCATAAAAAATTCATAAGCTATCAAACAGCAGAGGATATTTGCAGAGCGATGGACACTACGCTGGAAAACATTCTCTTTTTGTATCAGTATAAAAACGCGCTAACGGATTCGACAAAAATTGATGAAATAAATCATATTGCATCTTTGTTAAAGCTGGCCAATGAGAAGGAAGAATATGCTGATCTGGAGAATGAGGAGAAGGTTAAGAAGATCTGCAATCAAATAGCTCCTCCCGGTAAAAATAATCTGATTACGGACGTCAACAATCCGCTATTTCAAAAATGGATTGGGAACTATTATTGTTACTTTTCGAGTACTAATTCTGACGAAGCTGGAAGAGCAAGAGGAAGCTGCGCCGTAGATGAAGAGAATCCCAAGCTGAAGGGAAAAATGGAATTATTGCCATCTGACTTCATTTTTTGCGGAGAGATGAATATCTCGGGGAACGAAGAAGACAATCTGTGCCACGTTAATTTTGAGTTTTTGTCTAATCCTGAGAAGGGAACGGTAAAAGTTTATAACGGAGTATTGTCCTTGTCAAAGAATACAAAAGCGGTATTTGGCGAGCTGTTTGGATTTGAGCTTGGAGAAAAAACTTATTTTATCACGGAACAACAAGATATTGGAGCAGATCATAATCACGTTCAATTTTGCTGTGCAATGGTGTTGACGTTCTCTAGTGGAATGAATCATCGACGTCCGTGTTGTGAACGAATGATCATATCCAGTGAGCCAATCAAGGAAAACACCGCGCTTTACGAATATATGAAAGCGAATTTGCATATGAACGACAACTTTATTCGCATCACGGAATGGGGTTATGAGCAATTGCTTAAAGAGATAGATGAAAGCGACGATCCTGAAATGAAAGCGATTGCCGCGCATTATTCCAATTTTCAAGAATTGCAAGGAAATACGGTGAAGATCGAGCCTTGCGCATTTATTCCTGAAGACTGGGTATATGTTTTAAATAATCTGTCTAAATCACAAAAGATTAAATTCGAGACACTCCTGCGCAATCATTCCATTGCGTCTTGGTATTACAAAACAAAAGGAACAAAGGCCGTTGACCTATATAGATTGTCAAAGAAATTGTAAAGAAAAATCATCTGCTAAGAAGAGGGCTTATTGACAAGCGATATGAAGAGGTTGAATACTTGTTTTTCTCCTTATCAGGGTATTCAAAATGGGTAAGGGAACATGCGGAAGCTGGGAAAGTCCTGTTGCTTGGATTGTCGGATTTATATGCATAAATGAGTTGCAACTTGTGGAAAAGTTGAACCCAATACAAAAAGCTCCATTCTGGGATTGGCAGGATGGGGCTTTGTTTATGTGAAACAAGCCGTAAGCAGATAATTTGAGATTTGTTACAGTTCACGATTTCGGCAGAAAAATATAATTACTGCCAAAATCGTGTTGACAATGCCAGATGACGGAGGTATAATGATCACGAAATCGGCAGTAAATGAAATAAACTGCCGAAATAGTGAAGGGCGGAGGAGAGTGCCATGACCTTTGATCAATTGAATTCCATGGAAAAGTTTACGCGCAATGATTTTTATGATGCATATAAAGAAAAGAATGGGACAAAGACGGAGGATGCGTTGGATTACGCGTTAAGAAAGGCAGTGGAAGATGGTTCGATTGTTCGGCTTGGTAGAAATCAGTACTCATGTATGAAGTCGAAGCGTCCATACGTGCATACGTATTCTTCAGAAGCAAATCGCGTGGCGCAAGAGATTCAAAAGGAGTATCCGGCCATTGACTTTCGTATCTTTGAATTAACGCAACTGAATCCATTTGTAAATCATTTGTTTGCGCATAATTCGATTTTTGTTTCCGTGGAAAATGAAGCGGTGGAATATGTTTTTGACACTCTTCACGTTGATTATCCCGGGAGAGTTATGTTGAAGCCTAAGGCGGAAGAGTATTTCCGCTATCGGGTTGATGATCAGATTGTGATTACGAGGCTGCCATCCGAATCGCCCAAGGGAACAGACGTGCCTTGGCACTGTAGGCTTGAAAAGATGCTTGTAGACGTAAAGGTTGATAGGCTATTGTCACAGATCGTTTCTCCAAGTGAGTATGATTTGATATATGAGGAAGCCTTTGAGCGTTATCTGGTGGACATAAATGCCATGTATAGGTATGCCAGAAGAAAGGGTGCAGTGGAGCGATTAATAACATACGTAAATGAGTTCCAAAAACTAAGAGCGAGGGAAAAGGATGATTACAAGGGAAAATTACAGTGAAGAACACGTACGACAACTTCAAAACGACAGTCATCGCGATCCGGGTTTAATTGAGCGCACGTTATTTGCGTTTGGTCTGTTGGAGGCGCTGGTGAAAGTTGGACTTCCGTTTACGTTTAAGGGAGGCACAAGTCTAATGCTTTTGCTTCCGCACCCCTTGCGTTTGTCTACGGACATAGACATTGTTGTTGAACCTGGAACGGACATAGATGAATACATAGAGAAAGCTAAAGTTATATTTCCGTTTATCGATTGCATGGAGCAGAAGCGTAAGAAAAATGGGAGCATTGAGAAGAGACATTTTAAGTTTGTTTACGAATCCCGTATCAATACGCAGGAAACATTATTTATTCTATTGGATGTGCTATTTGAAGAAAACCACTATAAAAAGCTTACGAAAAGAGAGATAAAGAATGATATTTTGCTTACGGAAGGAGATGATTTATGGGTGACGCTGCCTTCTGTTGATTGTATTCTTGGTGACAAACTGACTGCGTTTGCACCTCATACAACGGGTATTCGATTTGGCGAAAAGAACTTGGAGGTCATGAAGCAGTTTTTTGACGTCAGCACTCTAGTAGATGAACTTTCGGATTTTTATTGCGTTTTAAATACATACAGGCAGATTTGCAAAACGGAAATATCTTATCGGGATATTGCGTGCACTCCGCAAGATGCATTAATAGATACAATTTCTGCGGCGCTTTGTATCGCTACGAAAGGAAGAGTATTGGCAGAAGATTATCCCAATTACTTAGATGGGGCAAGAAGGGTGACGAATCACGTCTATGCAAAAGGCTTTGGCATGGAGCAGGCATCGAGGTTGGCGCCCAAGGTAATATATTTAGCGACGTGTTTGTTGACGGAAACGCCTTATGAAAGGGTAGAAAATGTCACTTTATTTGCGCAAGAGACTTTGACGCAAAATGATTTTCTGAAGTTAAAGGGGTTGAGAAAAATAGATCCTGTAGGATATGGATATGCGGTTAAGGCAGATAGGTTGATGAAAGAGTACCGGATGAGGCATGGGGAGACGGTATGTTTCGTGTAATGCGAGGATTGGGCGGGGCTGGATTCTTGACTCCATACCCCCAAAATGGTAACATCAAACTAGTGGTTTTTAAAAGCGGGACATTAGGAGAATCGTACGAATGAAGACAATTAAAAGCATGAAAGCCGGGTTGTATTTTGTCCATGAACACTATATGGACTATGAAATAGTGGAGAATAACGAGAAGAAACCTTTGGACCATATGATTTTGCTGAGGGAAGCATTGGTCAACGAGTACGCAGACTTGATCAGCAGGGAATATGAATCACCGGAAGCCAGATTGTTGGAAGTCGGACCATTGGAAGCCAGGCACGTATATGACGTGGATGCCTTCGACGTTACGAACAAAGATGCGGGCGAATCTATGGATGCACGGGACCTTCTTGGCACTTTTCCGGAAGGCGTATACGTTTACTATAACGGCAGTCAGTTTAGTCGGGCGCGGGATAATGAGGTTATAGGTAGGAATGCGAGTGAACTCATTAGAGTGTTAGATGGCATTCCCAAGGGTTCGAAACCGGAAGGCGCTTCCGATGATGAAGGGTCGTCCATTACGGACGTGCATTCATTTCACGTTAACGTGGGGCACGGAAATTGCAGCATCGTTGTCTTTAACAACGGGAACAAAAGGGAAGCCTGGATGGTGGATTGTTCCGTGCGGGAAATAAACTGGCTAAGGGTTTATTCATTGAATTTAAGTCAGTGTCTGGCGGACATAAAGAGAGAATTTGGCATTACGGAGATTTCCAAGCTTTTTGTGACGCATCTTCATTATGATCACTTAAACGGCATAAAATATATGATCGATAACGGATACGTAACTTCTGACACGGAAGTTTGGATGAATCTAAAGTATCCCTGCCAGATGGCGACGTATCGCGTAATTCTTCAGGAACTGAAGAGACTGAAGGTAAAGTTTGTGGATCCCATTGTTGGGAATTCAACTTCTGAGATCAAAATACTGTATCCCGACCAAAGCTTTGATGCAAGTCATCCTGCACCAGATAATAAGATCAACAATTCTTCGGTTTTATATCAGTTCTGTTTGGGTGGAAAGAAGATGTTATTCACCGGCGACATAGAGACGGCTGGCTGGGATAAGGTAAATACTTGCGCCCCATACTTGAAATACACGAATTATTATTGCATTTCGCATCATGGAAGCATTACGGGGCACGATAGAACGATATGTTATGCAGGTTTCTCCGGCATGCAATCCGTAAAGGATTGTGCAAGTAAATCAGTTTGTCAGATCCTGATGGGAAGAAATGGTGCATTTAAGGGGATCTTTAGCAGCAAGGTGCTTTCTGATTTCCCAAATGCGCTGATCACACAAAATGCAACGAATTATATCAGGATTGATTGGGATACGGATCTAACGACATTTATTTGATCGTTTTTTGACGGTAATCATTAAAATAATAAAGGACGGGCAGCGTAAAATGAAATGTGAGGAGAGATTTTCGGTAGTTTATGGGCGCGACGCGGACGGGATTGCATTTTCGCCGTATCGCATTTGCCCGATCGGGGCGCACAGTGATCACAATCTGGGGAAGATCACGGGATTTGCGATCGATAAGGGAATTCATATCGCGTACAGCGCGAAGCATAATGGCGTGGTGGAGATGGGGAGTCTTCAGTTCCCGAAGCGGGCGCAGTGGCATATCAAGGAGATTGGCGGAAAGACGGGGGATTGGGCGGATTATCTGCGGGGCGCGACTTGGGCGCTGGCCAAGAGGTATCCTTTGACAGTGGGGCTTTGCGGCGTGATCGAGGGGTCGCTTCCCATCGGAGGGCTTAGCTCGTCGGCAGCAGTCATCCTGGCATTCCTGGACGCGCTGGCGAAGGTGAATGGCATAAAGCTCTCGGATCAGCAATTGATCGAGGTGGCGTTCGACGCGGAGAAGAATTACGTGGGGATCAACGTGGGAACGCTGGATCAGTCCTGCGAGGTGCTGAGCCGGAAGGGGCAGCTTTTGTATCTGGACTGTCGGGACAATCAATATGAGCTGATTCCGACGGATCCGGCGATGAAGCCTTATAAGATCGCGATCTTCTTTAGCGGGCTTGAGCATAATCTCGCGGGGAGTAAGTATAACATGCGCGTGGATGAGCTCCGTGCGGGCGTTTATGCGCTGCAGGCCTTGAGCGGCATGGAGTATGGGAAGTTTAACCAGGCGAACGCGCGGGACGTAAGCTATGAGACGTATCTGGAGTTTAAGGATCGTCTACCGGCGCCCTGGGCAAAGCGGTGTGAGCATTGGTACACGGAATTTAGGCGCGTGGAAGCGGGCGCGGAGGCTTGGCGGCGCGGCGACGTAGAGGCGTTTGGAAAGCTTTCGTTTGAATCCGGATGGAGCAGCATTCATAACTGGGAGAGCGGCGCGCCGGAGCAGATTAAGCTTTATGAGATCATGACGGAGACGCCGGGGATTTACGGCGGGCGCTTTTCGGGTGCGGGCTTTAAGGGCTGTTGCATGGCGCTGATCGATCCGGCAAAGGCCGGGGAGATCGAGGAGCGCGTGGAGCGGGAGTATCTTACGGCGTTCCCGGAGATGAAGGGAAAGTATAGTTTTCATTTGTGTGAGTCGGCAGACGGAATCGGCGCTGGATTGTGACGTGCCGGAGGTTAGACGGTGACGGAGATTATGCCGGGAGCTGAGACGTGCTAGGGATGGCGTTTGAATAGGAGAAAAGGATAGGAGCAGGATTATGAAGTGTTTGATTTTGGCAGCGGGATATGCGACGAGGCTGCATCCGCTGACGGAGAATTTCCCGAAGCCTTTACTGAAGGTGCAGGAGAAGACGATTTTGGACTGGCTCTTGGAGGATATTGACGGGAGCGGGTGCGTTGACGAGTACGTGGTGATCAGTAATCATAAGTTCGCAAAGCATTTTGAGGACTGGGCGGCGCAGCACAGGCTGAAGATCACGGTGTTGGATGACGGGACGGAGACGAATGAGACGCGTCTTGGAGCGGTGCGGGACGTGCAGTTTGCCATCGATGAGTTGAAGCTGGCGGATGATCTGCTGGTGATCGCAGGGGATAATCTGCTGGATTTCTCGCTGAAGGATTATATTGCGTATCAGAAGGAGAAGGGGAGTACCTGCGTGATGCGGTATTATGAGCCCGATATCAACAAGCTCCGCAAGACGGGCGTGGCGGAGGTCGCTGAGGATGGCCGCATCCTTCACATGGAGGAGAAGCCTGCGGAGCCAAAGAGTCATTGGTGTACGCCGCCGTTTTATATTTATAAGGCTGCGGACGTGCCGCTGGTGAAGAAGGGAATCGAGAGCGGCTGCGGCGTGGACGCGCCGGGAAGCTTTATCGCGTGGCTGGCGACGCAGACGTGCGTGTATGCGTATGAGATGCCGGGCAGGCGGTATGACATTGGAAACCTTGAGAGTTACCAGAAGGTGCAGGAGGAGTACCGCGGGATTCTGGCGCGGTAAATTTGGGCTTGTGTCACCGGTGTGTCAGTAGACACGTCCCCGTGACACAAACTGTTGCAAATAGCAACAACAAATAATGTTATTCTTTGCAAAGTTGTATTGACGTCTCTCTAAAAATCACATATGATAGAGCTGTTGATTGGAATGATTGACGGCAGAATTGTTGCTAATAATAACAAGGAGAGGGACGCAGATGAAAACATTATCTTTGAAGCTTCTTTCGGAGATCGTTGTAAGTAAGCGGAAAGCGCTGAAGCTGTCGCAGGCGGAGGTGTCGAAAAAGACGGGAATCAACCGTTCGCTTTTGTCGAGGCTGGAGTCGGCGGAGTATGGGCCGTCGGTGGATCAGTTGCTTGCATTGTCGGAGGTGCTGGGGTTCCAGACGTCGGAAGTGATCGTGCAGGAGGACGAGGACAGTGCGGTGAAGGCGCTGAAACGGATGAAGATCGCGGTGGCCGGCACGGGTTACGTGGGTCTGTCGCTGGCAGTTCTTCTGGCTCAGCATAATGACGTGACGGCGGTGGACATTATTCCGGAAAAGGTGGAGAAGCTAAATAACTGGCAGTCTCCGATCCAGGATGATTATATCGAGAAGTATCTGGCGGAGCATGAGGAAAGAAACCTTAGCCTGAAGGCGACGACGGACGGCGCGACCGCTTATGCGAAGGCGGATTTTATCATTATCGCGGCACCGACGAATTATGATCCGAAGACGAATTTCTTTGACTGTTCGGCGGTGGAGGCGGTGCTAAGGCTTGTCAAGGAGACTGCGGTAAAGGCAAAGAAGAAGCCGACGATCGTGATCAAGTCGACGATCCCGGTTGGCTACACGGCGGAGATTCGCGAGAAGCTGGGCATGGACAATATTATTTTCAGCCCGGAGTTTCTGCGCGAGAGCAAGGCACTGTATGACAATCTTTATCCGAGTCGCATCATCGTTGGCGCGGACAAGGCAAACGAGGAGGCGGCGAAGACGTTTGCGGCGCTTTTGAAGCAGGGCGCGATCAAGACGAACGTGCCGGTGCTGTTTGTGGAGACGACGGAGGCGGAGGCGACGAAGCTGTTTGTCAATACGTATCTGGCGCTTCGCGTGTCTTATTTCAATGAGCTTGATACCTATGCGGAGGTGAAGGGCCTGAACACGGCTTCGATCATTAAGGGCGTGTGTCTGGATCCGCGCGTGGGCGATTATTATAACAATCCTTCGTTTGGTTACGGCGGTTATTGCCTGCCGAAGGATACGAAGCAGCTGCTTGCGAATTATGCGAGCGTGCCGCAGAACATGATGAGCGCGATCGTGGAGAGCAACCGCACGAGAAAGGATTTCATCGCGGATCGCGTGCTGGAGATCGCCGGAACGTACGGCAACAGCGAGTCGTATTCGAAGGCCAAGGAGAGTAAGGCGAGGGAGACGGTGGTTGGCGTGTATCGCCTTACCATGAAGGCAAACAGCGATAATTTCCGCCAGAGCAGCATTCAGGGCGTGATGAAGCGCATCAAGGCAAAGGGCGCGACGGTGGTGATCTATGAGCCTACGCTGGAAAACGGCAGCACGTTCTTTGGATCACTTGTGGTGAATGACTTAAAGAAGTTCAAGAAGATGTGCGGTTGCATTGTTGCAAACCGTTATGACAGCGCGCTTGACGACGTGGAGGAGAAGGTTTACACGCGTGACCTTTTCAGGAGGGACTAGTATGCAAAAGCAGAAGATTGATCTGAATGGCAAGACGATTCTGGTGACGGGCTCGCCGGGATTTATCGGCGCGAACCTTGTGCTGCGGCTCCTGCGCGAGATGAGCAGCGGCACGATCGTCAGCCTTGACAATATGAACAATTATTATGATCCGAAGCTGAAGGAGTACCGGCTTGGGCTGATCGAGGAGGCGGCGAAGTCTGCTGCGGCAAAGCACGTGTTCGTGAAGGGTTCCATCGGCGACAAGGCGCTTGTTGATTCGCTGTTTGAGCAGTATCATTTTGACGTGGTGGTGAATCTTGCAGCGCAGGCGGGCGTCCGTTACAGCATTGATCATCCGGACGTCTATATCGAAAGCAATCTGATCGGGTTTTATAACGTTCTCGAGGCGTGCCGGCATAATCCCGTGGAGCATCTGGTGTACGCGTCGAGTTCTTCGGTGTATGGCGGGAACAAGAAGGTGCCGTTTAGCACGGATGACAAGGTGGACAATCCCGTGAGTCTTTACGCTGCGACGAAGAAGTCGAATGAGCTTCTTGCGCATGCGTATTCAAAGCTTTACGACATTCCGTCGACGGGACTGCGGTTCTTTACGGTGTATGGGCCTGCGGGGCGGCCGGACATGTTTTATTTCTCGGCGACAAAGACGCTGGCTTCGAACGGGACGATCAAGATTTTTAATTATGGCAATTGTAAGCGCGATTTTACTTACGTGGATGACATTGTGGAGGGCGTGTATCGCGTAATGCAGGGCGCGCCGGAGAAAAAAACGGGCGAGGACGGGCTTCCCATTCCGCCGTATGCGGTTTATAATATTGGCGGAGGCCAGCCGGAGAATCTCCTGGAGTACGTGGAGGTGCTGCAGGAGGAGCTTGTGCGCGCGGGCGTGTTGCCGAAGGATTATGATTTCGGGGCGCACCGGGAGTTGGTTGGCATGCAGCCGGGCGACGTGCCCGTGACGTATGCGGACAGCGCGGCGCTGGAGCGCGACTACGGCTTTACGCCGACAATCGGGATCCGCGAAGGGCTGCGTAAGTTTGCGGAGTGGTATGCAAGTAGGGAATCGTGGATTCATGAGTGAGAAGAAGGAAAAGTTAGCCTTAAAAATTTTATGGGTGATGACGGCGCTGGTCTGCGTAAAGAGTATTTTTACGGACTTTGGGCCGGACAGTGCGTATCAGGTAGCCATGTCTTACCGGCATCTTCGCGGGGATGCAATGCTGCTTCAGATGTGGGAGCCGCATCAGACGTCAATCTTTGTGAATGACTTGCTGATGGGGCTGTATCATCTGATTGTGCCGTCCTATGCCGGCGTGGTGTTGTATCTGCAGATCTGTGGGACGGCGGCGTTCGGGCTGCTCGGGTGGTACGTGTATCGCACGGTGACGGGGCAGGCTTCCGGTAAGGTGGCGTTGGTCGGTTCGAACCAGGCATCCGGTAAGGTGGCGTTGGCAGGTTCGGACCAGGCTTCCGGTACGGGTTCCGTGGCAGGCGTGGCGGGCCTTACGGATCAGTTCACGGGACAGGCGCTTTGGATGTTTCTGCTGGTTTTTCGGGCAAAACAAACGCCGTTTCCGGAGTTTGCAAATTTAGAGATTGGTTTTTCAGTTTTGACGTTTTGTTTTCTGCTTCGGTTTTTCCGGCAGCAGGATAAGCTGAGGTATTTGATCCTTGCGGGAATCAGTGTTGCATTACAGGCACTTTCGTATCCTAGCTGCGTGCTCAGCGCGGTGGCGGTTGTAATCTTATTGTTTGTTTACACAAAGCACCGGTGGAAGAATTGTCTTGTGTTTCTTGGGACGGAGGCGGTTCTGGGGCTTTCGTATCTGGGGTATTTCCTGATCAAGCTTGGTTTTTCGACTTTCACGTTGGTGATCCGCAACGTTTTCCTTTCGGACACGCATTCCACGTTCCGGTTTGGAGGATATTGGACGGGCTTTGCAATCGTGATGGGGGCCGTGGCTGGCTGCGTTTTGGTTGCAGTCTTGATCCGTAAGAGAGTGGGCACGGTCAGTGCGGCGCTCTTTCTCCTACTGGAGCTGGTGATGCTGGTGCTGCAGCGCAAGACCGGCATAGATTGGAATTGTAGCATTTACGTGCTTCCCGTGGTGATGATCCTGCTGGCGGCGCTGGGATTTAAGAAGGCGAGCGGCGGGGAGAGGCAGGTTTGGGTGACGGGCATGGCATTGTCAGCCGCGTCATTTTTCGCGACGATGCTGCTTACGGATCTCGGCATGATCACGATCGTGGCGTATCTGGTGCTCGGTGGCATGGTATCGCTGATCTTTTTCAAACATTTATTCAAAGATGACAAATGCGTCATTTTTATGGTCTTATTGATCGTATTGGTGCACAGAGGCCTGGTGGTCTGGGGTATTGGAAATACGAATGGACGGGTGCAGACGATCTGGGAGGTGCAGAACGTGATCCGCGGCGGCCCGGCGGTTGGCGTGGTCTGTGATCACGTGACGAAGCAGCAGGCGATCTGGACAATCGAGGATTTTCAGAAGTATTTGAAGCCTGAGGACAAGATCTTTTTTGTCGGCGGAGAGTTGATGGATTCACTGACGTATCTCTATGCGGGGACGGAGATCAGCAATTATTCCACCATTGACACGCCTCAGTACAACGCATGTCTGGAGGAATATCTTAAGTTGAATCCGGAGAAGGAGCCGACGGTGGTTGCCGTTTCGAGCTGGTTTGGCGCTTCAAACGTCCCGGAGGATTCATGGATCATGCAATGGGTGAACGAGCGATATGAGCTTGTGGCGGACGGATGCTATTGGAGATTTTATCGTTGAAAGAAGGAGCTCGCAGACTTACGTCTGTGGGCTCCTTTCGGTTTATAAAGTGATTTGGTTTCGTCGTTTGGACGGTAATAAATTACAACAGCAGGTAATTGTTTCTGACAACGGGTCTGGGTTCTGGCTTCTCTTCAGGTTTTTTCTCCTCAGGTTTTTTGGGCGCGGGCTTGGGAGCTTCCTTTGCAGTATCCTTGGCAGCATCCTTCATGGCATCCTTGGGTGCTTCGGGCTTCTTGGACTCGGTCGTCTCAGGCTTCTTGGCCTCGGAAGGCTTTGCTGCATTTGCGTCTGCGGGCTTCTTGTCCTCGGACTGCTTGTCTTCAGGCTTAGCATCCGAAGGTGCTTTGCTTTCCGTCATAGCCTTCATCATTTCGTTGGAAAGGAACAAGGTCATTTCGCATTTCTGCAGGAATTCGTAGATGGTCTTGGAAAGCTGCAATGCCGTGAGACCGGTCACGGTGTTCTCGAATTCTTTGTCGTTGAGGCAGAGCTGTTTTGCCTTGTTGAAGTCTTCTTTGCAGATGCCGCAGCTTACGGAGAATTTGTCAGAATTATTCGCATTTCTGGTTACCACAAAGTATTCATGCTCATAAATGAACTGTGCGGCGCCACGCTCGGAGAGGTTCAGGCATTGTTTCATGATATGCTGGGCCTTGGTCGCGAGGCGAATGTCGTCTTTGTGAGCGTTGTAGTATTTGTCAATGGTCTTGTTCAGATCCTTTTCGATCACTTCCTCGGAGTCTGTCTTCAGGAAGTTTACGGTAATGGAAACAACATAGTTGTTCTGGCCGATGCGACGGACGTCGCCCTTGTTCAATACGGTGATGGTGAGCTGGCCGCCAAAAGCATAGCTAAGCTCCTCGCCGGGAAAGAGATTTCTGGCATTTTCCTTATAAACTTCAAGGGACTCGGCATTTGCTTTTTGATCTAATTTGTAATTGTTTACGGAGTTGAAGAGGAACTGGTAGTAGTTGCTCTTGTCCATGGTGCTACTCACGTAAGCGTCTGATACGTACTCATAAACGTTTTCCGCTTCCAGAAAAGCCATCAGGTGAATTTCTTTGGTGTTTCCGATGTCGGACTGTTTGGCTATCAACGTGAAATCCCCTGCCTTGCAGGTTCTTGTCTCCATTGGTTCCAAGCAGTTGCACCGCTCGGCGAGCTTGGAGATCATGCCTCTTTCGTTTTCGTCCAGCAGAGGCACGTTCTTGTTTCTGCATGTTCTTAACATATCTTATCCTCCCATTTTCGACGGCCCGGTGCCGCCGATAGTTTTTGCAGGGGCAGCTTCCCCAAACTGCCCCTATGTCTACTATAAAGCAAAAATTGCGGTTAGGCAACGAAATTTTAAGCAAAAAATAACAAGAAAGTGCTTTCAACAAAAAAATGTTTTCAAATGGGCACGCACGTGGGATAATAAACGTGGCAGGCGAGCTGCGGTGAAGCAAAAAAGCAAAGTGGCAGGCGGATTGCAGACGTGGTAAAAAACATGTCAGTAGACACGTCCCCGTGACACAAAAAAGTGTGTCAGTAGACACGTCCCCGTGACACAATGGAGGAGGGGTTGGGATGATTAACGTAACGGTGTGGAATGAGAATTTGCATGAGAGGTTGCAGGAAGATATCCGGAAGGTGTATCCGGACGGGATCCATGGGTGTATTGCAGAGTTTTTGTGTCAGAATGAGGAGATTAGGGTGCACGTGGCGACGTTTGACGAGCCGGAGCATGGGTTGACGCAGGAGATCCTGGATGCAACGGACGTGCTGGTGTATTGGAGTCACATGGCGCAGGAAGCATTTTCGGATGAGGTGGCGGAGCGGATCCGCCAGGCAGTGTTAAATGGCATGGGACTGGTGGCGCTGCATTCAGCTCACGCCAGCAAGATGATGAAGAAGCTCCTGGGGACGACGATGACGCTAAAGTGGCGGCACGGAGACCGCGAACGGTTATTTGTGACGGCACCGTCACATCCGATCGCTCAGTATATTCCGGAATATATTGAGCTTCCCGTAGAGGAGATGTACGGGGAGTATTTTGACATACCGAAGCCTGATGACGTGGTGTTTACGGGATGGTTTGCCGGCGGAGAGGTGTTCCGGAGCGGCTGTACGTTCACGCGCGGGCTTGGAAAGATCTTTTATTTCCAGCCGGGGCATGAGGCATATCCGACGTATTATGACAGGTTTATTCAGCGGATCATCATGAACGCGGTGCTTTGGTGCGCGCCGACGCGGCGGTTAAAGCACCCGATGGAGTGCCAGGAGGTGAAGATGGCGCCGGAGGAGATCAGTGGATATGCGGCGAAGGCAAGAAGAAATGACGCAAGTGTCACAAATGTGACAAGCGACGTTGGTACGGCGAGTGCCTCAAAAACCCATAATGCAAGTAACGTGGCAGACGGAGTAAGCATCATGGCAGATGGACGAGGCGAGCTTTCAACGGGTCCCATCAAGCTTTCGATCTTTTATGAGCATTTGCGGGAGGCCACGGAGCAGACGGGGAAGTCTTTGGAGGAGCTTCTCTACGAGGCGCGGAAGGCAGGAATCAGCGGCGTTGAGATGGAGTTTACGACGCTGGTGCAAAAGCCGGAGCTGAACCGCATCATCAAAGAGGCCGGGATGGAGATCTCAAATCTGTATCAGTTCTTTGACTTTGGCAATAAATATGCGGCGGGCATGCATACGGGAAGGAAGATGATCGACATGGCAAAGGCCATGGGGATACGGCGCGTGATGCTGATCCCGGGATTTCTTCCGGAGGAGCAGGCGAGAGAGCTTTCGCGCGTCAGTCACTCCTTCGAGGAGACGGACCGCTACATGAGCGGAATTGCGGAGATCCTTGCAATGCGGGATGCCATCGCTGAGCTTACGGAGTATGCAAAGGATCGGGGAATCATGGTTTCGCTGGAGGATTTCGACAGCTTCACTTCGCCCATCGCGCGGATCAATCAGCTGAAGTGGTTCTTTACGCAGGTGCCGGACTTGAAGCACACGCTGGACATGGGAAATTATGCCTTTAGCAATGAGAGCGCAGAGGAGGCGTATGAGCTCTTTAAGGATCAGATTGGACACGTGCACTGCAAGGATCGCGGTGAGGACGAGGAAGCACCGGAGATTTGGGAGGAGCTTGGCGTGCCTTTGGGCGAGGAGCTTTTGCACCGCCGCGGCATGAAGCCCGTACCGGTGGGTGACGGTTACGTGCCGATCGCGAAGCTCGTTCAAAAGCTGAAGGACCAGGGCTACGAGGGCTACATGGCCATCGAGCACTTTGGCGCGCCGGATCAGCTCGGATTTATGCTGAAGTCCGCGGAATTCCTGAAGACGCTGCTGTGACGATTTCCAGAGGCGTGGCCGCGCAGAAAGGTGCTTGAAGAGTAGCCGGGGCGAGGCCGGGCGCCGGAAAATGAACGTAAAGAGTTTGTCTCTTGCGTATTTTTCAATTTCAAGATATAATAAGCCTAGTTGTTTGCCCGGCGGTGCATCGCGGAGCGGAAATCCCTGCGGAACGGAAATCCCTGCGGAGCGGAAATCCCTGCGGAGCGAGAGTGGCATGGCGCTGGTGGCGCCGCGCAGAAACGGGCGAAGGAAAGGTTAGGAGTAATCACGTGACAAGAGAAGAGAAAATTGAGAGATTAAGAAATTTACCCAAGGCATACATTTTGTATTCCCTGTATACGCGCATGCCTTTTGTGGAGTGTGAGCAGCAGAATTTTTATGATCAGGCGTTTCTGTTTGAGACGCACGAGGATGCGGTGGAAGCCGGCAATCACATGATCGAGAATGGCGACGCAGTTGGCATTACGGAGCTGAAAACTACGGAAATGCCTCGCCCCGAGGGAGAAAACAGCAACGTAATCCCCATGAAGAAGCTGATGCGCAATCAGGTGCGCGAGCATTTGTCCAAATTCCCTCTGATGGGACTGAATGCCGTATTCTTTAAGCCTGCCGGAGAGCGCGGCGAGAGTTTTCCTCTTGACGAAGTACTCCCGCAGCAGGTTAAGGATGCCATTGAGGGCGAAAAGAACGAGTTGATGGGCGTTCGTCTGACAGGCATGTATTTTGCACAGTATATGCGTCGCAAGGACAAGGACGTGGCACAGGCGAAGGAGCGTTACGAGGAGTTTTACGCGAACCTTGCAAGGGCGAAGTTCCTTCTGCCCGTCATCCCTGAGAAGGGGCATGAGGACGATCCTTCCATCAATCTGACGGCAAGCATGCTGCCCATTTACACGCCCACGCCTGACAAGAATGAAAAGGGTGAGGACGAGGAGCCGGTAAAGATGTCTGCCCTGGGTCTGTTCACCAACATGGACGAGCTTGTGGTGCACAGCAGAAATCACGTAAAGGAAGTGCGCATTGTGCGCGTTGCACCAGACGAGGTGAAGAATTTCCTTCCTGAGAGCGTGGAATTCATTGTGATCGATCCCCTGACCATGAGCATCACGTTGAAGATTGACGACGTGGTTCGCATTCTCAAGGAGATCCGCAGCTAAGCGGGCGAGGGCAAGACATTTGGCGGAACGGACTTAAAGGCGCAACTCGATCTTGTAGGCGCGCAGCCAGTAGCCAACCTGCAGCAGGTAGGCGAGAAGCTGGGGCCCGGCCATGAGCTGGCCATAAAAGGGCCGCCCGTAATCGCTGGGTTTTTCCAGGTATTTTAGAACTTTATTCCGGTCGAGAAGGCGCGTCAGCGGCTGCGACGGATCGGACAATGCGGTAAGGAGCTCCTTCCGGAGCAGGTCCTCGTAAGCGGGGTCGTAGGTCTTCGGATAGGGGCTCTTTTTGCGCGTCAGGATTTCCTCAGGGAGTAGTCCGCGCGAGGCCTCGCGGAGGAGTCCCTTGACCACGCCGCCGTGGCATTTCATCTCCCAGGGTACGTTCCAGAGGTATTCGACGATGCGGTGATCCGCAAAGGGAACGCGGGCTTCCAGACCGGCGTGCATGCTGGTCCGGTCCATGCGGTCGAGGAGTGTCTGCATAAACCAGCGAAGGTTCAGGTAGGAAATCTCACGCCTGCGCCGTTCCTCTTTGGATTCCCCGGGAAGGACCGGGCATTCCCAAAGCGTTGTCTCATAAGCATTGCGGGCATATTCCTCTAAGGGCAGGAGTTCGAGAACGTCATCCCGAAGGAGGGCCGTGCGAGGCAGGAAGTCCATGGACCAGGGGAAGATGGCGGCCTCGAAGCATTCCTTTTTGTGGAACCAGGGGTAACCGCCAAAGATCTCATCCGCGCATTCGCCGGTCAGGGTGACCTTATGGCGCCGGGCCACCTGCCTGCCAAAATAGAGCATGGAGCTTTCCATGTCCGCCATGCAGGGAAGGTCGCGGGCATCCACGGCATCGAAAAGATGGGCGAAGAGGTCACTGTTGTCACATTCGAGATAGCGATGGTCCGTCTGGCAGTGGGAGACCATGAGGTCGACGAAGGGACGGTCCTGGGAGGGCTGGAAGTCGTTGGCGCGGAAGTTCTTGTCATTTCCAGCGAAGTCAAAGGAGTAGGTGGAGAGAATCTGGCCATGTTTTTTCAGCTCCTCGCTGCAGACGGCCGTGACAAGACTGGAGTCGATGCCGCCGGAGAGGAAGGTGCAGACGGGCACGTCGGAGAGGAGCTGCATGCGGATGCTGTCGGTGATAAGGAAGCGCGTCTTTTCAACAGTTTGCGCCCAGGAATCCTCGTGGGGACGGCTTTCGAGCTGCCAATAGGGCGTTTGGAGGGGTTTGCCCCCGGAAAATTCCAGCGAGTGCCCCGGCAGTACCTCCGAGATGCCTTGAAATAAGCCTTTTCCATAGGTTTTGGCAGGGCCAAGGCCGAAAATCTCGCAGAGACCTTCCCGGTCCACCACGGACGGGAAGCCGGGGAATCGCAGAATGCCCTTGATCTCGGACGAAAAGAGGAAGGTCTGGCCAAGGAAGGCATAGAATAAGGGCTTCACGCCTAGTCTGTCGCGTACGAGGAGGAGACGCTGCACCGCATCGTCCCAGATGGCAAAAGCAAAGATGCCGTTTAAGGAGCGGATAAAATCCAGGCCGTGCAGGAGATAACCCAGAAGGATCACTTCAGTGTCGCAGGTGGTTTCAAAGACGGCGCCCTCTCGAAGGAGCTCTGCCCGGAGGGCAGGACTGTTGTAGATCTCGCCGTTGAAGACGATGGTGGCGGTGCGGGCACAGGGGGTGGTTTCGACGCTTGGACCGGCAGTGAAGCCGGATGCAGTCATGAGGTTTGCACCAACGACGGAGTCAGGCGCGATCACGTGGCATGAACCGACAGCCGTGTATACGCTGCGCGTCATGGGCTGGATGCCGCCCTCGGGATCCAGGATGGAGAGCCGCACGTGGGACAGGCCGACGTGCCTTTGCAGGAAGACGCCGTCGGCATCGGGGCCGCGGTGTTTTTGCACCTGTCCCATGGACTGAAGCGCCTGATAGTATTTTCCGGGATCCTCGCGGAAGTTCCCGTGGGGGTTACAAAAACCAGCGATTCCACACATGTCAGGACTCCTTTCGGGACGGGGCTTCGGGGTAAGAGATCAGCACGGGCTGGTATTGCTTATGCTCGAGGGCATGCTCGAGGGTGGGCTTTAGGAGATCCAGGCGCGCCACGAGGGAGTTGGGCTTTTTCACCCAGTTATCCTGACCAAAGGGGACGAAATAAATGCTTTTGGAATTGAATAAAAGACCAATGTTTTTGAGGTTCATGCCAAGGCCGTCGTTGGTGGAAACGGCGATCACGAGGGGCTTTCCCGTTCGGAGGTGAGCCTTGGCCGCCATGAGGACGGGGCCGTCCGTGATGGCCGTGACCCGATCCAGATAGTCCTTGGGAGTTCCGAAGCGGCTGGAGATACGTTGGGCCGCATCGGAAAGAATGGGATAAAGGTTTGCTCCCGCGTTCTTTAGTTCTTCGAGGGTCTGGAAGGCTTTCTCATACGTACAAAAGGAACCCGTCAGGGCCAAACCGACGTTTTTTCCGTAAAGTTCCATGAAAATCACGCACCTTTCCTGAATAGAATCGCATTAAGATGATTTTGAACCGATGATCTGTAAAACATATTTAACCAGCCGCTCCGCGCAGCTTTTTGCCGCATATTTTCCGGGAAGACCGGGGCAAAACAGGGCATGGAGGGACAGATTTCCGGCCAGCTCATAGTCCACGCCCGTTCTGCCGGAGGCGACGTCGATGATGAGGCAGTCCTGCCGGACCTGTGGCAGGCATTTATCGCCGAGGTAGCAGGCGGGAATGGTATTGAAAACATAGTCGAAGCGGGCAATACTCTCCGGAAGCTCCGGGAGGGGAAGGGTTTGATGTCCGCGTGCCATGGCCATGGCCAGCTCCGCAGGATCCCGGACTTCCACGGTGACGCTGGCGTGGAGTCCCCAAAGTCTCTGGGCGATCAGGCTGCCGCACCGCCCAAAGCCAAGGACGAGGCAGTTGCTTTGGTGAAGGAGGGTTTCCCGGTTTGAGAGGGCTTCCAGAATGGCGCCCTCGGCCGTGGCAACTGCGTTAAACAAGGTCAGGGCTTCATCCTTCATAAAATCGTGGCATTCGATCGAGCGCTCCTCGCAGTGGCGTAGGAAATGATTTGGAAAAAGGCCGCCAAAGAGCATTTGGCGTTTTCTCAGAAGGCGCTGGAATTCCGCGACGGAAACGGAAGTTTCTTTTTCACAAAAAATTTTGCCGTTTTTCTCAAAGGGGATGCCGCAGATGATGGTTCCGGCACCGCCAAGGGCTTCTTGAAATTTTACTCCGGGAGTGGGCGCGTCAAAGCGAAGAACCCTGCATCCTTCCCGGGAAAGAATGGGGGCCATGTAGGAAATGCGGCGGTCGCCGCCGATCAGGCATACGTCTCTGTAATCCATTTTTGGGAGGGTTGGCGAGAGTGCCAATGGGAAACTTTGTATAGATTACGTAATTTCATGCGAAAGCGTGCTTGTCAAAGGTTGACGAAAAAGGGCATTCAGTGGTAAAGTAATGGCATAGTGGGGAATTATGTATGAACGGAACGTGGAGTCAAAAAAGATGGAAAGAAGTCCCTTACGTTAGCATTATGTTAGTGGCCGTCAACGTGCTGTTATTTCTCATCACGGAGTTTGGCGGGGACGATCTTTATGAAGTGGGGGCGCTGACCGTGGAAGGCGTGCTTGTGCACGGTGAATACGAGCGCTTTATCATTAGCATGTTTTTGCACGGGGGCATAGATCATATTTTTAATAACATGGTGATCCTGTATTTTATGGGTTCCATGATCGAGAAGGAAATCGGGCACTTGCCGTACGGCGTGATTTATTTTCTTTCCGGGATCGGCGGGGGCATGTTGTCGCTCTACGTCAAGCTGATTCAGGGAACCTCCGTCGGAAGCGTGGGCGCAAGCGCTGCCATTTTTGGATTGGACGGATTGCTTCTCGCGATGGTACTCTTTTACCGGAAGCCAATGCCAATGGTAACGCCGCTCAGGGTAGGTCTGATGATCGCGCTGAGCCTTTACAGCGGCTTTACCGCCACCAACGTGGACAACGCGGGGCATCTGGGCGGGCTTCTCACGGGACTGATCCTGGGATCACTGTTTTGCATGATCAAGCGCTATTCGAAGGGATTGCCTTCGCTGATGCGCGGCAGGAACGAGGATGACGATTTTTGATGCCGGAAGGCATGGATGAATCATAAACTTGGGAAAGGAACAGGTAGGCAAAAATGAAGCAGGATAATTGTATTTTTTGTAAGATTGCGAACGGGGAAATCCCGTCAAGAACGGTGTATGAGGATGCGGATTTTCGTGCCATCCTGGATCTTGGACCGGCGACGGAGGGACATACGCTGATCCTTCCGAAGGAGCATGCGGCAAATCTGTATGAACTGCCGGATGAGCTCGCGGCGAAGGTGCTTCCCGTTGCCAAAAAGGTGGCAGCGATTTTGAAGGACCGCCTCGGATGTGCGGGACTAAATCTCGTGCAGAATAACGGCGAGCTGGCAGGCCAGACGGTCATGCATTTTCATTTGCACCTGATCCCAAGATATGAAAATGACGGACAGACAATTCTTTGGAAGCCAACGGAGCCGAGCGCGGAGGAGTTGGACGCGGTGTTAAAGAAGCTCAGTTAAGGACTGTGTTAGGGAGGAAAAACGATGGACGGTTTTTTTGCGAACAATCCTTTGGGAGAGGATCCCGACGGCGAATCCATGCTTGGCGATAACGCCATGGGAGTCGCCAGGGGCGCGAGCTTTTTGATGGGAGACGATCCTAATAAGGATTCTGTAAAACCGACGGCAAGCAGCCCCATTGGCGACGCGCCGATGGGCGAGAAGCCGAAGGAAAATCCTTTTGGCGATGATCCGCTTGGCCTTTTGTCGGGCATAAATCCCTTGGGCGGAAATGTCAAACCGGATACTTCCTTTGGCGGCGGTACGAACGTGGCAAAACCCAGTGCGCTTGGACCGAATCCTTTGGGGGATGATCCGCTTGGCCTTTTGTCGGGCATAAATCCCTTGGGCGGAAACATTAAACCGGATACCTCCTTTGGCGGCGGTACGACGATCGCGAGGGCAAGTTCTTTGGGGCCGAACCCTCTTGGACCCAACCCGCTTGGGTTAAACCCGTTGGGAGAGAATCCTTTGGGACAGGATCCTCTTGGGCTTGGCGCGAAGGAAGAGGCTGCGCCCGCGCCCGCTCCGGAACCTGTTCCGGAACCCGTAAAGGAGGAGCCGAAGGAGATTCCTTTGGGCGGCATCATCTCTTTGGAGGATGATTTTGGAGACGGCGTGCTGGGCGGAATTATTTCCCTGAGCGATCCCACTTCTTTTAGCAGCGGGATTATTTCCGGCAGATCCTCCTTTGGGAGCGGCGTTGTTTCGAGTGACGCTTCTTATGATGACGAGAATGCCTCGAGTGAATCTTCCGGCGAAGCTTCCAACGGATCTTCTTTGGGAAGTGGCGTCATTTCGAGCAGTTATTCATATGATGACGATGATAATTCCATTCAGATTCCTTACGGCGACGGAACGCTGGATTCTACGCTGGAAGGCAGCAGCAGTTATTATAACAATGGTTCTTCCCTGGGAGACGATGATGACTTTAAGCCCCTTGGTGAGAACGTAAATGATGACGTATTTTCGCTGAATTATGCGGGACTGGATGCCGCAGATGATGATCCGCTGGGACTGATGTCGGGCGGCGCTTCCGACAACAATCCGCTGGGAGAGGTTCCTTCCGCACCGAAGAATGACGGCTCCGAGGGCATGGATCCTTTGAGAGCCCTGCTTCTGGCGGGCGGAAATCCTTTTGGCGATAACGCGAAAAACATTGCACCGGACCTTTCGTTCGGCAAGGAGGCGCTTAAGCCGAAGCATTTTGAGCCCATGAAGGCTTCCGGCCCCAGGGTACACGCGGAGAACGTGCAGGTGAATAATCCATTGGGCGACAATCCGTTTGGAAAGGACATTGTGCCGGACTTTTCCTTTGGCAAGGAGGCTCTCAAGCCAAAGAGATACGTGCCGAAGAAACCGTTTGAGGAAAGTGGTACGCTGGCCAATGAAATGATGGCCGTTGACAGTCAGGGTGACGTTCTTGAGTCTGAGGAGCAGCCCTTGGCAGTCAATGACCAGGACGTTTTCAACTTCGAAGGCAAGGCCGTTGAGAACGTGAGCATTCTGGAGAAGGATACGCGCGAGTTGCACTTCGAAGAGGAGAACATGCTGGGATATAACGCCATGGGCGTTGACAGGAGCGCAAGCTTTTTGATGGGCGCTGATCCGAACGAAGTGGTACAAAAGGAGGTCGAAGACTTTACGCTGGGAGATGCGCCGATGGGCGTGGCACCGAAGGCGAAGGCAGCAGTGCAGAAGCCGGCGACGCGACAACCCGTGAAAGTTCCCCCGCTGGGTGAAAATGCACTGGGTGCAAATCCTTTGGGCGAAAATGTCAAGCCAGACGTTTCCTTTGATGACGCGACGACGGTGGCAAGCGCAAGCGGGCTTGGTCCGAATCCCCTTGGACCGGATCCGTTGGGCTTGCTGGCAGCAGAGAATAAAAAGAATGAAAGCAGAACTGAAGAAAAGGTGACGGTGAGCCCCGCCGTTTCAGAACCGGCAGCGAAGAAGCCTTTTGGGGAGAATCCCTTGGGCCTGAATCCTCTTGGGCCGAATCCTCTGGGAGGAAATGTCAGACCGGACAATTCGTTTGGGGGCAATGCGGCGGTTAGGCCCACTGGTTTCTATGGCAGCGATACGCTGATCCAACCGGCAAAGCCTGCTGAAAGCGATACGCTGGTTGAGCCTGCAAAACCGGCACCCGTTAGTTCTTTTGCGGCGGCGCACTCGACGACCAGTTCGCTGTATGATGATCTGGATGAGCCGAATGAAGAGGAAGAGGAAGAAGAGGATTCCGACGAGAGATTTTGTCCAGAGTGCGGCATGCCCATGATGGGCCGCGACAGCTTCTGTAACAGATGCGGTAAGAAGGTAGAACCTGTTGGAAAACGGGAATATGAGCGCATGAGGGCAAAGAAGTCCGGCAGCAGTACGACTTCCCGAAGTGGCGCCGGCAGTTCTTCCCGAGGCACCGGCAGTGGCGGAAGCGGCGGTTCCTATGGCGGAAATGGCGGCTTTGGCGGTTATGACGATGATGAATATGGCAGGGCGCCCATCCCTACTTCCAGGGTGCGTCAGGCTCCGGAGATTCCCGTGAAGCTGATCGTGCTTGGCGCCATAACGGCCGTTATGGTGATCGTGGCGATCGTGTGCACCGTTTTGGCAATCTCGGCGTCCAAGAAGGATGCAATCACCGTGCTGCAAAAGCAAAGTGTTACGAATGGTCACAACGTGACGGAAACAATCACGTTTTATTCAACCGGAAACAAGATCCGCAGCATAACGGAAGAGATGGTCATAGATGCCACCGGAATGAGCCAGGACGACATTAACTTCAATAAAGAGCATTGGGACAAGACCTATGCGGACATTGCAAAGGCATCGTTTATTGATTATAACGTTTCCCAGAACGGAAATGAGATTGTCATGCATCTGGCTTATAATTTCCTTGACAACAAGGACAACATTACAACCATGAGCGAAATGGGACTGTTTAAGCTTGGCGGAAATAAGACGGAAGCAGGAAACGGCGATTACATAGCGCTTAAAAAGACTTTGAAGGATCTGCAAAAGACAGGGTACGTCCTGCAGGAGAATTAGGGCGGATAACAATATCAATACTTTCGGATGAAGAAGGTATTGCCTAAGGGAGGAAGAAATGGAAGACAATCAGTCCAGAGTGTGTCTAAAATGCGGAACGCCGCTGATGGAGGATAATTTTTGCATGGGTTGCGGGACCTACGTGGACCCTGACAGTGGTGCGGCGAAGGGAAAAGATTCCGTTGTTGGATATGGTGAATCTGACAGTTTTGGATCCTTTGGGATGAGCCCTGCGGCGGACCCGACTGGCATTATCGGAGAGAGTGGCGCAAGCGACGGGTTCGGCGCGGGCAGCGGAAATTCTGCGGCGGGCAGCTATGGCACGGCAGGAAATTACGGAACGGCAGGCAATTATGACTCCGCAGGAAATTACGGAACGAGCAGCGACTATGGCGCGGCAGGAGATTACGGAACGAGCGGCAGCTATGGCACGGCGGGAAATTACGGAACGGCAGGCAATTATGACTCCGCAGGAAATTATGGCAATGCCGGCGGCCCGAACGGGAATTCCAGTGCTCCCGTGGCACGCGGTTACTCAGATAATCCTTCTTTTTTGGCATCCGTTCTGATCATGGCGGGAATTGCCTGCGCGGTATTTCTGCTCATCTTTGTGGTGGACACCATGACAAAGTTAAGGCAACAGAGCGCGAAATATCTGTCGCCTAATGGGGATGGGAATTATACGGAGTATTGGCAGGTGGATTATAAGGGCGATAAGGTTCTGCAGGTTCAGGACGTATTGGAAATCAGTCTTTACGGAGAATCTGACGTGGACATAGCCTCTTATAAGGGTGAATGGGAGGACAAATGCCAAGAGTTATTTGGCAAGTATCCTACCATATCGTATCAGGTGACGTCGGCGGGTTCGACGGTCTCCGTAATCATCACGTACGGAAGCTTGGACAAACGGGACGGGATGCAGGCAATGGTAAAGGCTGCGAACGTTATGATGACAGGAAATGCGAGTTATGTTTCCATGAAGTCCGTGGATAAGTCGCTTCTGAAGAACGGTTGGAAAAAGAGGTAATGGAAGTCATGAGAACCATAAACGTCAGTGAAGTTACGGAAAAGATCAGTGAGGCGTGCATTGAGGCGAATCACTTTTTATCCGCGGACATGAAGGAAAAATTGGAACAGGCGACGAGGCAGGAGGAAGCGCCCTTAGGGCGGCAGATTCTGGAGCAGTTGCAGGAAAACCTTAGAATCGCGGGAGAAGACATGATTCCAATCTGCCAGGATACGGGAATGGCAGTCATCTTTATGGAGATCGGACAGGACGTGCATTTTGAGGGTGGAAGCCTTACGGATGCCATCAATGAGGGCGTCAGGAGAGGGTACGTGGATGGATTTCTGCGCAAGTCCGTGGTGAAGGATCCCATTTTGCGGGAGAACACTAAGGACAATACGCCAGCCGTGATTCATTATGACGTGGTGCCCGGGGACAAGGTGAAGATCACCGTAGCGCCGAAGGGCTTTGGAAGTGAAAACATGAGCCGCGTGTTTATGTTAAAGCCTGCGGACGGAATCGAAGGCGTAAAGAACGCGATCCTCACGGCGGTGAAGGATGCGGGGCCAAACGCCTGTCCGCCCATGGTGGTTGGCGTTGGCATCGGCGGAACGTTTGAAAAATGTGCCATTTTGGCGAAGAAGGCCTTGACGAGGCCCGTGGATCAGCACTCGGAGATCACTTGGGTACGGGAGCTGGAGGAGGAAATGCTGGAGAAGATCAATCGCACCGGCATTGGCCCTGGAGGACTCGGCGGCAGTACGACTGCCATGGCGGTCAACGTTAATACTTATCCCACGCACATTGCGGGATTGCCCGTTGCGATCAACATTTGTTGTCACGTAAACAGACATGCGGTGCGGGAGATTTAGGAGGAAAGACATGGACAGATACGTGAAGGTTCCGCTGAGTGACGAGGATGCAAGATCCTTGAAGTCGGGGGATTACGTATACTTAACGGGAACGATCTATACGGCCAGGGACGCAGCGCATAAGCGGATGCAGGAAGCGCTGGACCGGGGCGAGGAGCTTCCCCTGGAGATGAAGAATAACGTGATTTATTACATGGGACCGTCACCGGCCCGGGAAGGGCGGCCCATCGGCTCCGCAGGTCCGACGACCGCAAGCCGCATGGACAAGTATGCGCCGGCTCTTTTGGATCTTGGACTAAAAGGCATGATTGGAAAGGGAAAGCGTTCCCAGGCGGTAAAGGATGCGATCGTGAGAAACGGCGCCACGTATTTCGCTGCAGTAGGCGGCGCGGGCGCATTGCTTTCCAAGTCGATCCTGAGTTCTGAAGTGATTGCTTATGATGATCTGGGGACGGAGGCAATCCGGAAACTGGAAGTTAAGGATTTCCCAGTGATCGTGGTGATCGACGCGGAGGGAAATAATTTGTATGAAACGGCCACTGCGGCTTATTGTAAGGAGTAGCCAGCGATGAGAATTGCATTGATGGTTTTGATGAATTTTTTGCTGGCGCCGTTTATGTTCATCCGGCTTTGTTGGGTGGCAAAGCACTACAACGGAGATTACAATCCCGGCTTTAAGATTTCGAAATTTATCGCGAAGCGGGCAATCTGGGGCGGAAACATCAAGCTGGAGGTGCACGGCGTTGAGAATCTGCCGGAAAAGGACGGCTTTATGTTTTACCCGAATCATCAGGGGTTGTTTGATTCGCTGACGTTTTATTCATCTTGTCCAAGGCCTTTTGCAGCGGTGATCAAGAAGGAGGCCAAGAACATTATTCTGCTCAAGCAGGTGCTTGAGGCTACGGGATCCCTTGCCATGGATCGTGAGGACGTGCGTCAGTCCATGCAGGTGATCAATCAGATTGCTGAGGAAGTAAAGGCCGGACGAAATTACCTGATTTTCCCTGAGGGGCATCGCAGCCGTGAAGGAAATAAGGTGCAAGAGTTTAAGCCGGGAAGCTTCAAGGCGGCGCAGAAGGCGAAATGTCCCATCGTGCCGTGCGCATTGATTAACTGCTTTATACCGTTTGACGTGCAGTCCATTCGCCGCGTAACGGTGAAGCTGATTTACTTAAAGCCTATGTATTATGAAGAATATCAGGGCATGAAAACGGTAGAGATCGCGACGGAGGTTCGCCGGAGGATCGTGGAAGCCATTGCACAATATGAAGACAAATAGCTGTTTTAATGGGGGAGAGGATTATGGAAAATAATGATTGGAAAACAAATCCGCTCGGAGAAAATCCATTGGGAGAAGGATTCGTCGCAGATAATTCTTTCGGAACGAAAGGAATGTACGGTGATGATGCGGAGGAATCCGGAAACGGTCCTGAAAAGAAGGTTTGTCCGCAGTGCGGCATGGAGCTGCCTGAGGGGGAAACGTTTTGCATGGCATGCGGAATGACAGTGATTCCCGTGTTGAAAAAGGATTACGACAAGGCCGTGAGTGCCGGTCAGGATCCGGTTGCTTACAGCAAGGTCCTCGGCACGGAAGTCTCTAGCGGTTCCGGCGCAGGCGGAAGTTCTTACGGCGGCAATTCCTATGGCAGCGGAAACTCCGGCTCCTACGGCGGCAGCAATTCCTATGGCGGCGGAAACTCCGGCTCCTACGGCGGTGGCAGTTCTTATGGCGGCGGCAGTTCCTATGGCGGCGGCAGCTCTTATGGCGGACAGGGGCGCTCCTCTTCGTATTCGAAGAAAGAGAGCGAGCCGAGCGTGATATATATGTTTTTTTGGGCGCTGGTTGCGCTTGTTGCGATCGCAGTTCTTGTATTTTTTGTTCATAAATTAAACGTGGAGCGGAATGCAGAGAAGACAACGACGCTGTTTCGTACCGTGAAGGAAAATAACGTCGTGGCGGAAGAAACGGTTATCTATACGTCGAAGGGCGACAAGGTCACCAAGATTACTTACCAGACCGAGATAGGGATAGACGGATGGGATCAGTACAAGGTCGATCAGGTCAAAAATTCGCTGGATCGGGAATATGCAGCATATGAAACAAGCGTTTCCATGCATTACAACGTAAAGCAAGTGGAAGATAAAAAACTGATTGTGACGATTGAATACGAATATCTGAACGTGATGGAAAATCTGCAGAAAATGTTAGATGACGGATTGCTTGAGAAGACGGGATTTCATGATTCGGAGGTTACGGTCAAGGACTACATTTCGTTGGACAAATCGATATCAAATTTGAGAAATGCGGGTTACAAGATCAGGAGAGACGTGGATCAATAAAAAGATTATATTTATGATTGACAAATGCGGAATCCTTGCGTATAATGAGAAATGCGCTATGAGTTAGCGCTAAATGCATATTGGTAGAGACGAAATTCGGACAAGGAGAAATACTCAAGAGGCCGAAGAGGCGCCCCTGCTAAGGGTGTAGGTCGGGCAACCGGCGCGAGGGTTCAAATCCCTCTTTCTCCGTTTCATCTGCCAATAAGGTTGGAGTGTTGATTCGTCAACACTCCATTTTTGTAGCCCGCAAACGAAAACAAGCGGCGCCGAAGGCGACATTTGTTTTCGAGCGGGCGTAAACGAAATAAAAACAAAAGCCGCGTAAGCGGCGACGCATGCGCAGCATGCGGTTTTTATGAGTTGCCACGAAACAAAAGAAGAAGCCGCGTAAGCAGCGCAGCATGTGCTTTTGTGAGTTGCCACGAAACAACGGAAGGAGGTTTTTGCGTGGATCCCATTACCATTATCATCCTTGCGATCGCATTGATTGCCATCATTTGCGTCTTTAGCATCATGACCGTAAAGCAAAATAAACACCTAAAGGAACAGCAGGCCAACAATACGGAAAAACGCCAGATGCTGGATTTGATGGCAAACGTGATGGAGAAAGAATTTGGAAATTATTCTTACGTTGTTGGTTATTATACGAAGATTCAGCAAAAGATTGGCTCTACCGTATATTATTATTTCCCTTACGTGCTGGCATTCAATGCGGAGGAGTTGATTATCTTTCCTTTTATTAAAAAAGAAGGAAGGTTGTACGTCCGGAACCGTCTGGACGTGAATTGGAATCTGACGAGTTTTAAGTATAAGCGTCGGGCAAAGGGCGTATTGCTTACGTTTAAAATGGTTGGTGAGACCATGCCGATCTGCGTGGATCCCTTGATCAAGGGAACGGGCATGGAAAATACGGACAGACCGCTTTGCATTTTCCAAGAGGCAGAATATGCAAAACTCTTGGAACGCCTTCCGTTCTTCGCGGCTAAAGCAAAGCAGGCGTGAGAGGAAGCGGGTATGTTGGCAGAAAAGTACCTTGGTAACAAGTATCAGGATAAGTACAAAGGAGAATTTTGAAAATGAACGTGAAAGAAACGGGCGCACAGATCAAGAAATTTGGCGGGATCATTTTGGCAGTTGGCGTGATATTGTGTATTTTCGGATTCCGCGAGGGAGTCGCAGCCATGAAAACACCCGTGGACCTTTATGAGGTCAGCGTGTCGGAAATCGGAACGTTCGACATGGTAACGGCAGACATATATGCGGTATTTGGCACGTTTGCGACTAAGACAACCTCGGAAAACGGAAGAAAGACGGCTGAAGAATCTTATTATTTGATTCCCGCATATGAAGGGGATGACATCCGATACGTTGGCGTAAAGGTTTTGGAAAAGGATTATGACACGTTTGATGCCATTCGCGATGACACGTGGGAGTTTGAGGACGGCTATCTGGTGGAGCTGACAAAGCATGCCGAGAAGACGGGATGCCTTAAGAAGATGAACAAGAAGATGCAGGATCTTTATTATGATACGCTTCGTGAGGCTGAGTGGTTCGAGTCGGAAGAGGAGATGAAGACCTACGCACTTCCGTATTATATTGATTCGCTTGCAAATCCTTCGTCGATGAAAACGTTCCTTTTTGTCGGAGTGCTTTTGGCTGTTGTCGGCGGCGTGCTGTTCTTTGTGGGATTTAAAAAGCAGAATGCAGAAGAAAAGAAGGCAGCAGAGCAGTCTTACGTTTATATTAATGGCGTTAGCTATGCAAAAGCATCGTTGGCGCACGTAAATCAGTGCGTTTTGGGGCAGGAGAAAATGTTTGCGGTGCAGGAGCTGGCCCAGATCACGGGAATGAGCATGGAAGAGGCAAGCATGATCATTGAAAACTGGAGACAGTATTACTATTAAAAACTGTTCCAACGCATTGACAAAATCGGATTAAACGTGATATTATATAATTCCACCGCCTAAAAAGGCAGTGAGAAAAAAGATTTCAATTTCTTCAAAAAAATCTTTAAAAACATGTTGACAAGTGATTGCGACCGTGTTATTATAACAAAGCTGTCGCCAAGAACTTGACAGCAAACGCACCTTGATAAGTAAACAACAATGCAACCCTGAAAATTCCAGAGAAAAGGCTCTTAGGCAGCCTGATCTCCGAGATTTCAGAGAACAAATACCTAAACAAAACAGTAAAAGCCAGATTAACAATATCGTTGATCCGG
>JAILLF010000007.1 GCA_024693365.1 Acetatifactor sp.
GCAGAAAGGCTACACCTATCATGACGCCGTGCTCAGACACAGCATGGTCTCGGTAGTGGAATAAAGGATTTTTACAACAAAGTGTAATACGCCGGAAACGCGCGTAGGAAGGAGAAACATCATGGGAAAGATTATCGGAATTGACCTCGGAACAACGAACAGCTGCGTGGCAGTTATGGAAGGCGGAAAGCCGACCGTTATCGCAAACGCAGAAGGCGCGCGTACCACACCGTCCGTTGTCGCATTCACAAAGACCGGTGAGAGACTGGTCGGTGAGCCTGCTAAGCGTCAGGCTGTCACCAATGCGGAGAAGACCATCTCCTCCATCAAGAGAGACATGGGAACCGACCGCGGCCGCACCATCGATGACAAGAAGTACTCCCCTCAGCAGATCTCCGCAATGATCCTGCAGAAGCTGAAGGCTGATGCAGAGGGATATCTGGGTGAGAAGGTTTCCGAGGCAGTCATCACTGTTCCCGCATACTTCAATGACGCACAGCGTCAGGCAACCAAGGATGCAGGTAAGATCGCAGGCCTGGAAGTAAAGCGTATCATCAACGAGCCCACCGCAGCCGCTTTGGCATACGGCCTGGACAATGAGAAAGAGCAGAAGATCATGGTTTACGACCTCGGCGGCGGTACCTTCGACGTGTCCATCATTGAGATCGGTGACGGCGTTATCGAAGTGCTTTCCACCAACGGCGATACGCACCTTGGCGGTGATGATTTCGATAACAAGATCATTAACTGGATGATCTCTGAGTTTAAGAAGGCAGAGGGCGTAGATCTCTCCGGTGACAAGATTGCAATGCAGAGACTGAAAGAGGCGGCAGAGAAGGCAAAGAAAGAGCTTTCCAGCGCCATGACCACCAACATTAACCTTCCTTTCATCACTGCAACCGCAGATGGGCCCAAGCACTTTGACGTGAACCTTTCCAGAGCACAGTTTGACGAGTTGACCAGAGACCTGGTTGAGAAGACTGCAATCCCCGTTCAGAACGCAATGAAAGATGCAGGACTTACCAATGCAGACCTCGGACAGGTGCTTTTGGTTGGTGGTTCCACCAGAATTCCTGCCGTACAGGATAAGGTAAGACAGTTGACCGGCAAGGAGCCTTCCAAGAGCCTGAATCCCGATGAGTGCGTTGCAATCGGTGCATCCGTACAGGGCGGCAAGCTTGCAGGCGATGCAGGTGCCGGTGACATCCTTTTGCTTGACGTAACGCCTTTGTCCCTGTCCATCGAGACCTTGGGCGGCGTTGCAACCAGACTGATCGAGAGAAATACCACGATCCCCACTAAGAAGAGTCAGGTATTCTCCACCGCGGCAGACAACCAGAGCGCAGTTACCATCAACGTTGTACAGGGTGAGCGTCAGTTTGCCCGTGACAATAAGTCCCTTGGACAGTTCAATCTGGACGGCATTGCTCCCGCACCCAGAGGAGTACCTCAGATCGAGGTTACCTTCGACATCGATGCAAATGGTATTGTAAACGTATCCGCAAAGGATCTGGGCACCGGCAAGGAGCAGCACATTACCATCACCGCTGGTTCCAACATGTCTGATGCAGACATCGAGAAGGCTGTCAAGGAAGCTGCTGAATTCGAGGCACAGGATAAGAAGCGCAAGGAAGCCATCGAGGCAAGAAACGATGCTGACGCCTTTGTATTCCAGACCGAGAAGGCATTGAAGGACGTTGGCGACAAGATTGCCGACAGCGACAAGGGCCAGGTTGAGGCAGACCTTCAGGCAGTGAAGTCCATTCTTGAGAGAACCAAGGATCAGGAAATGAGCGACAGTGACCTTGACGAGCTCAGGGCAGCTAAGGAAAAATTGACGAACTCCGCACAATCCTTGTTCACGAAGATGTATGAGAGCATGCAGCAGGGTCAGGGCACCGGCGCTCAGGCTGGTCCCGACATGAGCGGCTTCGCAGGCGGCGCAGGTGCAAATACCGGCAACGCTGGCAACAAAGATGACGACGTCATCGACGGAGACTTCCGCGAGGTATAAGCCATGCACGACAACGTCCGACGACAGGACGCCGAGCTTGCTCGGAAGGACTGTCGCCGGACGATTGGCGTATAGGGCGCAGCCCGCGAGACAGAGCGACGCTTGCGTCGCGGCAGTCACGCGCATGGCTATACCGAGGGAGCGTATAGGGCGCGTCGAAGCGCGGAGCGTATAGGGCGCAGTCCCCATTTGTATTAGTATTTTAGAAAGGCTAACGTATCATGGCAGAACAAAAGCGAGATTATTATGAGGTTCTTGGCGTAGATAAAACTGCTGACGAGGCGGCCATTAAGAAGGCATACCGTGTCTTGGCCAAAAAGTATCACCCGGACGTAAATCCCGGTGACGCGGAGGCAGAGAAAAAATTCAAGGAAGCTTCCGAGGCTTATGCCGTATTGAGTGATCCCGAGAAGAGACGTCAGTACGATCAGTTTGGCCACGCAGCATTTGACGGCGGTGCAGGCGGCGCGGGCGGATTCGACTTTGGCAACATGGATTTTGGCGACATCTTTGGCGATATCTTCGGCGATATTTTTGGCGGCGGCAGGTCCAGAGGCGCAAGCAATGGTCCCATGAAGGGCGCTAACCTTCGCACCAGCGTGCGCGTAACCTTTGAAGAGGCCGTATTTGGCACGAAAAAAGAGATAGAGCTGAACGTAAAGGAAACCTGTAAAACCTGTAGCGGCAGTGGCGCAAAGCCTGGTACAAAGCCGGAGACCTGTTCCAAATGTAATGGCAGCGGACAGATCACGATCACTCAGCAAACCTTCTTTGGAACCGTTCGTAACAGACAAACGTGCCCGAATTGTCAGGGAATTGGTAAAATCATCAAAGAGAAATGTTCGGATTGTCGCGGATCTGGTTTTATTTCAATGAAAAAGCGTTATTCCGCTGACATCCCTGCAGGCATTGACAACGGTCAGGCCATCAGAATGCCCGGTCTTGGCGAGCCTGGCGTAAATGGCGGACCGCGCGGCGACGTGCTTGTAGAAGTAATCGTTGGACGCCATCCCATTTTCCAACGCCAGGACGTGAACATCTTTTCCACCGTGCCCATCTCCTTTGCGGTGGCGGCACTTGGCGGCGAGATCTTTATCGACACCGTAGACGGCAAGGTGATTTATGACGTAAAGGCCGGCACGCAGACGGATACGAGAGTCCGCTTGAAGGGCAAGGGCGTTCCCTCCCTGCGGAATAAGGAAATCCGCGGTGACCACTACGTAACGCTTGTGGTACAGGTGCCTGATAAGCTGAGCAACGAGGCGAAGGAATTACTTCGCAAGTTTGACGAGGCCAGCGATGATTCACTGACGGCCGTGCAGAGAGCTTCCGGATCCGATGGAGATAAGAAGGATGACGGCGGCGGACATGGCGGAAAGAAAAAGAAATTTTGGGAGAAATAACTAAGAAAGGGTCATGGAAAACGTGTCAACAGACACGTCCCCATGACCCATTTTTTATGACTTTTTAGATTTCACGGGAGTGCTAAGGGATGCTTTCAAGGACTGGTACTCGGATTGCATTTTCTGGAAGGTCTCCGTGTCACCCTCGGCGATGTCGGGGTGATAAGCCTTGCAGAGGTTCTTGTAACGCTTTTCCAGCTTGTCCAGAGTGTCACAGCCGGAGAAGAATACGGCGACTCCGGAAGGCTTTTCCAATTCGGACGCTAGTTTTTTTACCAGCTTTTGCACGTCATCGCGCTGCTTGTCCAGCATTTGGATCTGAGGGATCAATTGCTTGAAACGGCGGATGTCGATGGATTTCTTGTCAGAGCACTCATCCACAAGAGGATTTAAGTTACGCATGTAGATGCCCCAATAGCTTCGAAGAAGGGGATTGTCCTTTTGGTCTAACACGGAGGTTACCTGTGCGCTTAAGGGCTCCAGTGAATCCAAATGCTCTTCCAGCTTCTTTAGGTAATTGAGGTTGCCCTCGACCTCCTCTGAAGAACCGGTGGCCATCTTCAGGTCACTTTTTACAAGGTCGGTCACTTCCTTCGAAATTTCCTTGCTTGTCATTCTGAGCTCCTGTCCCCATTCATACCATTCCGATGCAAGCGCCATGACGCCCACGATGACAATGCCGACGATCACGAGATAGAGAAAGATGCCAAACAAAATGGAATGCAACTGACAATGCTGCGTATATTGGATCAGATTCATTCCAAAATCATGCTTTAGGGTACTGTTTTCACTGATGAGAGTGAGGATCACCAGTCCGACGCTGAAGATGCCCGCCACGACGTAGGACAGGGAAACCAACATAGTGATCAACCAGCTTAAGCCCTTCAGGATCGTGAAAAAGATGCACGCAATGGCATTTGGAACCTTTTTGCCATTGATCGAGAGAATGCGGTAATCTGCCTCGCAGGACGTAAACAGGGAGAGATACCGGTTATAGCAAATCTCATAAAGGCTGTCGAACAGAGAGATGATCGCATTCCAGATCACGATCATAACGCCGGAGATCAGAGTCAGGATCCAGCTGAAGAATAGGATGCCGATGCCGAACACCGCTGCGATTGCGACGATTATGACGAGGAACCCCACAAGATCGTTGGGGCTAAATCCTGAAGTTAGCAAAATAATCAAAACCAAAGCAAAGAACCCGATCGCCAGGAAGATGGTGATCTTTTCAAATGCCTTGGCCAGAAGCTTACAAAACGTTGCCACAAGAAGTAAGGGCAGGGCAAGCAGGGACAATCCGTTAATCTTAAGTATTTTCATTGCTGCATTCATTTGTTCGCCCTCCCTTCCTACTCAAATACTTCCAGGTCATAGGTGATCCGCTTGACGCTGTCGCCGTCCGCCGAAAACTCGATGCTGATGCGGTCACCGCTGATGGGATCCAGATAAACTGCCTTTGTCTCATCCAATCCCCAGCCAAAGAGGTACATTCCCTCAAACCTCGTGGGTTCTCCGTACAGGCCGGTCTGCCTATGACAAACCTTATCGGGAGCAAGTCCCAGCGTTACGCCGTCGGGGAAGACCACGGTATTCTTTGTCACCGAAAGGCTGATCACGTTACATTTGGACAGAGGCTGCGGCGTGGACATGGGGTTCTGCAACGTGATCGATACGCCGCGCTCGTTGTCAGAGAGCGTCGTTTTCTGGGAGCCCTCAAGAACCTTATCCATGTCGGACAGATCGAGCTCCGTGACAATGTCCTTGATGGTCATGATCTTGCGGTTGACTTGAATGAGCCTGGAGAATTTGTCCGCCGTCAGGATTTCCGCCTGAGGATGGGTTTGCATCCAGTAATTGGAAAACTCTTCGGAATTCTCAGGAATAACGACCACGTTTGCTTCCACGCCGCGGTCAAAGGTGACGATCTCTTCCGCGGCTTTCACCTGGAGATGTACCAGGGAATCCAGACTGGCATATGCGCTGACGGAATACTTACCGGGATGGAGCGAAACCGTCTTCTTAAAATCATTTTTCTGGCTCAGGGTAACGTCATATTTCTTTTCCGTCGTAAGGTTCTTAAGCGTTACGCGGACTTGATATTCCTTTTGGAGATTTTCATCCAACAGGGAAAACTCCTTTGGAATATTGCTAAAAGTAATCACTCCCGGGCAGTCTCCTTCGTCAAGTTTTCCCTGTTTGCCGCAGCCGGCAAGACAGAGAAGCAAGGGAAACAGCAGGAACAGGCAGGTTCGTAATTTTTTCATAACGATTCTCCTTGTAATGTGGGTTTCCGTGACGTCAATTTTATTATAAAACCTGCGCCGTGCTAACGCAATAGACAAAAAGCGGCGAAATGGACGTTTTCGGCGAGAAGAGGTTCGGTTTTGCTTTGACAAAAGGGAGCATTTACGTATATAATTTGAATGATTGCGTGACATAGTTGCGATAAGTGAAATTACGTTGGATTGTGAAAATTGGAAGCAGGCAATAAATCCAAGGAGGGCATGGAAAGTGAAGTGGACAAAGTTTAAGATAAAGACGGTTACGGACGCAGAGGACATTATTATCAGCACCCTGTATGACATCGGATTAGAGGGGGCGCAGATTGAAGATAAGGTTCCGCTGACGGCCCTCGAGAAGGAGCAGATGTTTGTGGACATCCTGCCGGAGGGACCTGCGGATGACGGCGTGGCATACCTGAGCTTTTTCGTTGAGGAGCAGGAGGACGGGACGCTTTTGGTAAACGGCGAGGAGCGCAGCAGAGAATCCATTTTGGAGGACGTAAGACGCGAGCTTGACGACCTTCGCGTATTCTGCGAGATCGGTGAGGGTACCATCACTGTGGACGAGACTGAGGACATTGACTGGATCAACAACTGGAAGCAATATTTTCATCAGTTCTACATAGATGACATACTTGTCATTCCTTCCTGGGAGGATGTAAAGCCGGAGGATGACGGCCGCATGGTGCTTCATATCGATCCCGGCACGGCCTTTGGGACGGGCATGCATGAGACCACGCAGCTTTGTATCCGTCAGCTTCGCAAGTTCATCACCCCGGAGACGGAGCTTCTCGACGTGGGCACCGGAAGCGGAATCCTAGGCATTCTCGCCCTCATGTTTGGTGCGAAGCACGTGGTGGGAACGGACCTTGATCCCTGCGCCGTGCCTGCCGTTGAGGACAACTGCGCAAATAACGGGATCCGCCCCGAGCAGTTTACCATGATGATCGGCAATATTATCACCGAGAAGGAAGTGCAGGATCAGGTTGGTTATGAGAAATATGACATTGTTGTCGCTAACATTCTCGCAGACGTGCTCGTGCCCTTAACTCCCGTCATCCTCCATCAGTTAAAGCCTGGCGGAATCTATATTACCTCTGGCATCATCGATGACAAGGAGACCACCGTCGTGGAGGCCGTGAAGGCAGCAGGCATGGAAGTGCTTGAGGTAACGTATCAGGGCGAGTGGGTCAGCGTGACCGCGAGGAAGTAAGTGAATAAAAGGATTGATATGAAAATATGGAAACTTTCGGCGGATTTGGACAAATACGATGATTTATGTCCGAAAACACCTTTTACGGCAGATGAACTACAGGCTTTTGACGGACGTTCCTTGAAAGCTTTGTGGAAACCTTTAAATGTGGAACCGATGGAACAAAAAAAGAAGCATAAATGGGGAGATTATCCAGGTTTTACGATTCCTGTGCTAAGTGAGAGAGCGCTTCAAATATTGCAACCGCTTATTGAGAATTCCTCAGAAGAGTTGGAACTGGTATTTGACGAGAAAAAGTATACGGCAATTAACGTAACTGCCGTCTTGGATGTTGTTGATTATGAGAAATCAATCTATAAGACATTTAGTGATGGGCGCAAGATTATGTTTTTTCGGAAGTATGCATTCAGAGTGTGTGAGGAACTAAAACAGCATCACATTTTTAAAATTTTAGATGAATCTAAAAACAAGCCCTTCGTTTCGGATGCATTCAAACAGGCAGTGGAGGAGAACGGTCTGACCGGTTTTGAATTTGAGCTGGTCTGGGACAGTGAGGAACAGTCGGTTCAGGAACAGGCAGCGCCTGCAACAACGGGTGAGAAGAACCATGCTGATGCAGCGGGCATACCGAATGAACAGTCTTCTCCCGAAGCGGAGGGATTAGCGTATGTCGGTGATTTGGATGACGAGGTGATGGCGGAGATAAATCGTGAGATTGCCTACGCAAGAAAGCTGTTTTGGATACCCAGGTCTTCTGAGGGTAAGGACCTGGCGGCGCGAGTTTACAAGGCTGTGGATAAGGTGATACGTACCGGGCGATATCCCAGACAGTATGAGGACGTTGCGGATGTCGCAGTTGGGCTCGGATGCCTTTATGGACATGCCCTGGTAACTGGCTACGGCTGGAAGTGGAAGGGAGTTGGGAGTACGGCAGAAGACGCAGTATTCTGTGTTGTATCTCCCGATGAAAACTGGGTGAACCCGTGCATGGTGTATCTGCAGAAGATTTTGGATGGAGAGAATGAAAATACCACGCTGCTTTTATACAATATGATAGAAAAGACCATGGAGCAAAAGCCTGCACGTAAATTAACCTTTCTCACGTAGAACGGAAAGAGTTGCACGTAAGGCATCCTAAAGAGGAATCGAAATGTATCAGTTTTTTGTGGATCAAGCACAAATTGACATTGAGAATAAGACCGTGACGATCACCGGCGCGGACGTAAATCATATCAGGAACGTGCTGCGGATGAAGGCGGGCGAGGAGCTTGCCGTCAGCAATGGGCAGGATGGGAAGGAGTACCGCTGTGCCATTCGTGCATTTCATGAGAAAGGTGAGCCTGCGGAAGCATGTGGGATCGGGATTGCAGGCGGTGTGTGGCAGGAAGCTACAGTCGAGTGCGAGCTTCGCTTCATCAAGGAGGACGGCGTGGAGCTTCCCTCCAAGATTTACTTGTTTCAAGGACTTCCGAAAGCGGACAAGCTTGAGCTCATCATCCAGAAGGCCGTGGAGCTTGGCGTTTATCAAGTGATCCCGGTGGAGACAAAGCGCTCCGTGGTAAAGCTTGATGAGAAGAAGGCGAAGACCAAGACGGCCCGATGGCAGCAGATTTCCGAGGCTGCCGCAAAGCAGAGCAAGCGCGGCATCATCCCGGAAGTGAAGGAACCCGTGAGCTTCAAGAAAGCATTGGAGCTTGCAAAGGACGCGGACGTGAAGCTCATTCCCTATGAGCTTGCGGAGGGGATGGAGAAGACTCGTTCACTCATCGAGGGCATACGCCCAGGCCAGTCGATCGCCATTTTCATTGGCCCGGAGGGAGGCTTCGACGAAGCTGAAATCCAGGCGGCCCAGGAGGCAGGTATCGAGCCCATCACCCTTGGACGACGCATTCTCCGCACCGAGACGGCGCCCCTCGCCATCCTCGCATGGCTTGGCTACCGGTTGGAAGCCTAAGGACGGTGGAACGCGGCTAGGTTTTGGGAATATGATAGAATAGGAAAGTATTTAGGAGGTCCCATGGAAGTTTATTTGGACAATTCCGCAACCACGCAGGTTTTTCCTGAAGTTGCGGCTTATATGACGCAGATCATGTGTCAGCAATATGGCAATCCCTCCAGCCTGCATTTGAAAGGAATGGAGGCGGAGCAGATCCTTCGCGGCGCAAAGGAAACCCTGGCGAAAATCCTAAAGGTAAATGAGAAGGAGCTCTTATTTACCTCCGGCGGCACGGAATCTGACAATCTGGCGCTCCGGGGCGTGGCTTCAGCCTATCAGCGACGGGGACGGCACCTCATCACGACACAGATCGAGCATCCCGCGATCCTGCAGACCATGCATTATCTGGAAGAGCAGGGATTTCAGGTGACGTACCTTCCCGTGGATGCTAACGGACGCATCCGCCTGGAGGATTTGCAGCGCAGCATGCGGCAGGACACGATTTTGGTATCCATCATGCACACCAACAACGAAGTGGGCGCGCAGCAGCCCATTGCCGAGGCGGGCGCACTGATCAAGCGCATGAATCCAAACACGCTGTTCCACGTGGACGCGGTGCAGGGCTTTGGCAAGGCAAAGATCTATCCGAAGAAGATGAATGTTGACCTTCTCAGCGTGAGCGGCCATAAGATCCACGGGCCCAAAGGAGTAGGACTTCTTTATGTTGATGAAAAGGTTCGGGTCCGCCCCATTTTGTTTGGCGGCGGACAGCAGGGGAACCTCCGCTCCGGAACCGAAAACGTGCCTGGCATTGCTGGAATGGCCATGGCGGCGAAGAAATTATACGAAAATTATGACGAGGACGTCAGAAAATTAGAGGAATGCAAGAGCTTCTTTATCGACGGCATTCAGCAGATGGACGGAACGCGCGTCAATGGCCTTCTTCCCGGGAATCCCCACGGTGAGGGCACGGCACCCCACGTGGTCAGCGTTTCATTCAAGGGAGTCCGGAGCGAAGTATTGCTTCATGCATTGGAGGAACGAGGGATTTTCGTATCGGCGGGCAGCGCCTGCTCCGCAAGGAAGCCCCAGCCCTCCGCCACGCTAAAGGCCATGGGAATTTCACAGGAGCTGCTCGGATCTACCATCCGGTTCAGTTTTTCGGTCTTTACGAATCAGCAGGAGTTGGAGTATACTTTATCGGTGCTGAGGGAAATTGTTCCGATGCTGAGAATGTATACCCGCAAGCGTTAACGCCCGGATGCAGGACGGCTGCGGCCGGAAGATGAGAGGCAAGATCGCCGCCGTGCAAGTGCCGGAGGGCGGCATGAAAGAAACGTGGCAGGAGAAAGCACGCGGAAAGCGTGCCGGAAAAGGAGTAAACATGTTTAAGGCATTTTTGATTAAGTACGCGGAAATTGGCGTTAAGGGAAAGAACAGGCATCTCTTTGAGGATGCACTGGTGCATCAGATTAAGGTGGCCCTGAAGCGCTGTGAGGGAAAGTTTTTCGTGCACAAGACCCAGGGAAGGATCTTTGTGGAGGCGGAAGGCGAATTTGATTTTGACGAGACGGTGGCGTGCCTTCGGCAGGTCTTTGGAATCTCAGGCATCTGTCCCGTGGTTTACGCAGAGGACGAGGGCTTTGACAAGCTGGCCGAGCGCATTGTGGAATACGTCGACAAGGTGTATCCCGACAAGAATAAAACCTTTAAGGTGAATGCCCGCCGCGCGCGCAAGGATTATCCTAAGGAATCCATGGAGATCAACGCGGATCTCGGTGAAGTGCTTTTGAATGCTTATCCGGAGATGTCCGTGGACGTTCATGAGCCGGACATTATGCTGAACGTGGAGATCCGCGAGAAAATCTATATTTATTCCGAGATCATTCCGGGACCCGGCGGCATGCCCGTGGGGACTGGCGGAAAGGCCATGCTCCTTCTTTCCGGCGGCATTGATTCCCCCGTGGCAGGCTACATGATCGCAAAGCGCGGCGTCAAGATTGACGCGGTTTATTTCCATGCGCCGCCATACACCAGCGAGCGCGCAAAGCAAAAGGTAGTGGATCTCGCCAGGATCGTTGCAAGATATGCGGGGCCCATCTACCTTCACGTGATCAACTTTACGGACGTACAACTCCATATCTATGAAACATGTCCACACGAGGAGCTGACCATCATCATGAAGCGCTACATGATGCGGCTTGCGGAGAAGCTTGCCCTGGACACGGAATGTCTTGGACTGGTCACCGGCGAGAGCATTGGGCAGGTGGCTTCCCAGACGCTTGCCTCCATGGCCGTCATCAATGAGGTGTGCGAGCTTCCCGTTTACCGGCCGCTCATCGGCTTTGACAAACAGGACATTGTTGACGTATCGGAGAAGATCGGTACCTATGAAACCTCCATCCAACCCTTTGAGGATTGTTGTACCATCTTTGTGGCAAAGCATCCCGTCACAAAGCCCAATCCCAAATATATTCGCAGACATGAGGAAAAGCTTGGGGAAAAAATGGATGAGTTGGTAAAGAAAGCGCTGGAAACGGAAGAATTGATCATTGTGGAATAAGCTCAGATCCTATTTGCAAAAAAACACCCTCCGAAGCATTTGCTCCGGAGGGCGTGCGTTTTCTTTTTGTGAAGCCTTGGACCGCCATGCGATTCAAGGATGCCTTGAGGATTAAACCTCGTAGTTCTTCAGAACCTTCAGAACTTCTTCAGCACCATCCTCGGTATGGATGTTCAGGTCGATGGGCTTGGAAAGATCCAGGCTGAAGATCCCCATGATGGACTTGGCATCGATCACGTATCTTCCGGATACCAGATCGAAATCGTAATCGAACTTCGTGATGTCGTTTACGAAAGATTTTACCTTGTCAATCGAGTTTAAAGAAATTTGAACAGTTTTCATGAATGTTACCTCCTTGTCTGTGTCATACCTTCTGCCTACATCATAATTGGTGCTTCATGAAAAGTCAAGGGAAAAAAACGGGGAATTATAGCAGAAAAATAACGGAGAAAAAGATGAAAACCATAGCATTTCACAACTTGGGATGCAAGGTCAACTCCTATGAGTTGGACGTCATGCAACAAATCATGCAGGAGAAAGGGTATGAAATTGTCCCTTTTGACAAAAAAGCCGACGTTTACGTAATCAACACGTGCACAGTGACAAACATTGCGGACAGAAAGAGCCGGCAGATGCTGCACCGGGCGAAGCAAAAGAACCCGGATGCGGTCGTGGTGGCGGTGGGCTGTTACGTGCAGACGGACCTTGCAGGCGCGACGGCGGACCCGGCGATCGACCTTGCGATTGGAAATAACCGCAAGAAGGACATCGCGGAGATTTTGGAGCAGTATCTCGCGGAGCGGGAGAAAAACCTCGAAGTGGCTGGTGGGAAAGGGGTTTGTAAAACTGGCGAATTGGCTGACGGAGGATGGGTTGGTAAAACCGGCAACGTAGCCGAAGGCGGCGAAATTTGCTGCGGCGCGCCGGACAAGACTCTCGGAGGCATGACGGTTCTTGACATTGCGCATGAAAAAGAATATGAGGAAATGCAATTAAAGACCACGGCGGAGCACACCCGTGCCTATATTAAGATCCAGGATGGCTGTAATCAGTTTTGTTCTTATTGCGCAATCCCTCTCGCGAGGGGACGCGTCAGGAGCAGAAAGCAGGAGGACGTACTAAAGGAGATCCGCGGGATTGTGGATGCGGGGTATCTGGAGATTGTCTTAACGGGCATTCACGTAAGCTCCTACGGAATTGACTTTGAGAAGGCTGATGGGAACGCCAAAGGTGCCGATTCCACGAAGAACGGTGGAATCGCGAAACTCTCCCAAGGGACGTCTCCTGACGCGGGCGGTAAATCCGCGGGCGGAGAAAAGGAAAACGGCGCCATGGATTATCGCGGCGTGACGAAGCTCTTTGACCTGATCGAGGAAATCCACAAAATTCCCGGTCTGCAAAGAATCCGCATCAGTTCCTTAGAGCCCAGGATTGTGACGCCTGAGACGGCAAAGCGTCTCGCGGCACTTCCAAAGGTTTGCCCGCATTTTCATCTTTCGCTCCAGAGCGGATGCGACGCAACCTTAAGGCGCATGAACAGGCACTATACGGCGCAGCAGTATTTCGAGAGCGTGCAGGCTTTGCGGGACGCCTATGCGCCGCGCGTTCCCGCCATTACGACGGACGTGATCGCGGGCTTTCCCGGAGAGACGGAAGAAGAATTTGCAGAGACGAAAGCCTTTCTGGAAAAGGTTGGCTTTTATGAGATGCACGTGTTTAAGTATTCCAAGCGCAAGGGAACCAGGGCGGCCGTGATGGACGGTCAGGTGCCGGAGACCGTAAAGGCGCTAAGAAGCGACGTGCTTTTGGAGCTGGAAAGAAAGCAGTCCATGGAATTCCGGAGTCGGAAGCTGGGGCAGGTTGTGGAAGTTCTCATGGAAGAAGAGAAGGTAATCGGGGGTAAGAACTATTTATTGGGACATACGACGGACTACGTTCGCGCAGCACTTTTACTGCCGGGTAACGGAGCGACGCTTGATCACGGGGCGACGCCGAAAGGAAAGCCCGGCGCCGGGGCGGAATTGCCCCAAGATGCCGGAAAAATGGCGCGGGCGGGCGAGATTCTAAAGCTCGAATTACTGGATTTTCTAACGGAGGATATTTTACTTGGACGTGAAACTAATCTTTTTTGACATTGACGGAACGCTGATCAGTAACTGGCGGGACATGCCGGAGTCTGCTGCGTTGGCGATCCGTAAGGCTAGGGAAAACGGGCACCTGTGCCTTGTCAATACGGGGCGCACGGCAAGTCTCGTGATGGACTGGCTCCCGAAGCTGGCCCCCTTTGACGGCTATTTATGCGGGTGCGGCACGCAGATCTTCTTTCACGGAAAGGAGCTTATGCACAAGACCCTTTCCAAGTCAGAGGGAGAGAGCGTGATCCGTTGCCTGGAAAAGCATAAGATCGACGCGATCCTGGAGGGCGAGGACAACAATTATCACAATGATCTGGACAAGATGCACACGGAGACCTTCTTCAAGTACGTAACGGATCATTATTCGGACAGAAGCTGGGCGAGCTACCGCGAGGCGCCGGGGAAGTTTGACAAATTTTATTGCTTTGCGGACGATCCTCAAAGCGTCAGGGATTTTATGGCGGAGCAGGGTGACCTGCTGGATCTGATCGACCGCGAGCACGGGTATTTTGAGATCGTCCCCAAGGGATATTCCAAGGCGACCTGCATGGATTTTCTGGTAGAGCACTTAAATCATCTGGGGAAATATCCGAAAAAGATAACGTTGGCGGACACGGTGGCCATTGGGGACAGCAACAATGACCTGCCCATGCTGGAGCATGCAGGGATTGCCATTGCCATGGGAGAGTCTTCGCAGGCAGTACTTTCCATGGCGGACCACGTGACGGCGAACGTTATGGATGACGGCATATGGAAGGCACTTGATTGGCTGGGCGTGTTGTAGGGCGGCCTTTGGTAGGCGCCGGACCGGGCACTGCATCGACAATTACCGCAATAAATGCGGAAAACTGTCGAAAACATTTGGAGGCAATCCCTTCGCAGGTATTGAAATTTTCTGAAAAATGGATTAAAATGTTCATAATTGAAACCTAAAATGGAATAATGGCGTCATTTGAGAATGCGTGAAACGTGCAGGAAACGGGAGTGCACGTGGAAAGCGAGGTTATTATGGATGATTTATCAAATACTCAATATTTTACCGTAGAAACGGAGCAGGAGACGGGAGCGCAGATCGTGCTGTCTGCAGTTTACGAAGCATTGCGGGAGAAGGGGTACAATCCCGTCAATCAGATTGTGGGATACATTATGAGCGGCGATCCTACCTACATCACCAGCCATAAAAATGCAAGAAGCCTTATTATGAAGGTGGAACGCGATGAACTGGTGGAGGAGATGCTGCGCTTTTACATCGACAATAAGCTGGAGCAATAACGGAGTGGACGAAGCAAGCCGGGAGGATTGTTATGCGGATCATGGGATTGGATTTTGGATCAAAGACGGTGGGAGTAGCCATCAGTGACGCCCTGTTGATTACCGCCCAAGGGATCGAAATCATCCGCCGCAAGGAGGAAAATAAGCTGCGTCAGACCCTTGCCAGGATCGAAGAACTTATTCAGGAATACGAGGTTGACAGGATCGTGCTGGGACAGCCCAAGCACATGAACGGTACGGAAGGCGTGAGGGTGGAACTCACGGAGGAGTTCAAGGAAAAGCTGGAGCGGCGCACGGGGTTGCCCGTGATCTTTTGGGACGAAAGACTGACGACCGTTGCGGCCGACCGGGCCATGATGGAGGCGGGGATCCGCAGGGAGCACCGCAAGGAATACGTGGACAAGATAGCCGCGACCTTTATCTTGCAGGGATATCTGGATTATCTGTCAAATCAGGCGAAGACAGAGGGCGCGCAGGAGAATGAAAAGCAAGGTGACTAGCCTTGGAGGCAAACGCATGGAAAAGATTTTATTTACTCCCGAGGGAGAGGAACCGGTAGAATTTTACGTATTGGAGCAGACCCGCATTGGGGGGAGCAACTACATTCTCGTGACGGACGTTGAAGATGGGGACGGGGAAGCATGGATCATGAAGGATCTGTCCGAGGATGGCGAGGCGGAAAGCAGGTACGTCTTCGTGGAAGACGACGATGAGATGGCCGCCGTGGCCGGCGTGTTTGAGAACATGCTGGACGACGTGGATTTAGAATCGTGATCGACCGCGCATCCACGCGAGGAAGCCGTGGGATGCGTTTTCGATTGTTTGGAATTGATTTGGAGGAATAGTTTTGAGAAAGAAAAAAGAGAATATTACGGGCCCCAGGCTGAAGATCATACCTTTGGGCGGCTTGGAGCAGATTGGCATGAACATTACTGCCTTCGAATATGAAGACAGTATTATTGTCGTGGATTGCGGGCTTGCATTCCCGGCGGACGACATGCTGGGCATTGACCTGGTAATCCCCGACGTGACTTACCTGAAGGAGAACAAGGAGAGGGTAAAGGGCTTTGTGATCACCCACGGACATGAGGATCACATCGGCGCGTTGCCCTATGTTTTGAAGGAGTTAAATATTCCGGTCTACGCGACGCGCCTTACCATGGGCCTGATCGAGCATAAGCTTGAGGAGCACGACCTGATGAAGGGAACGAAGCGGAAGGTTGTAAAATTTGGACAGTCCGTGAATCTTGGATGCTTTCGCGTTGAATTTATCAAGACGAATCACAGCATTGTTGACGCGGCAGCGCTGGCTATCTATTCGCCGGCGGGCGTCGTGGTGCACACGGGCGACTTTAAGGTGGACTTTACGCCGGTTTACGGCGATGCCATTGACCTGCAGCGCTTTGCGGAGATCGGAAGGAAGGGCGTGCTTGCCCTGATGTGCGACTCCACCAATGCGGAGCGCCCCGGCTTTACTCCCTCGGAGAAGACCGTTGGAAAAACCTTTGACACGCTGTTTGAGGAGCATAAGAACACGCGTATTTTCGTAGCGACGTTTGCTTCCAACGTGGACCGCGTACAGCAGATCATCAATTCTGCCTATAAGCGCGGCAGAAAGGTTGCGGTCGAAGGCCGCAGCATGACCAACACCATTGAGACGGCCATTGAGCTGGGTTGCATCACCATTCCTGATAATACGCTGGTGGATCTGGATGCGCTGAAGAACGAGCCTGCGGAAAAGCAGGTCATCATTACGACGGGCAGTCAGGGCGAAAGCATGGCGGCGCTGTCCCGCATGGCCAGCGGCATGCACCGCAAGATCAGCATCGGACCTGGAGACACGGTAATCTTTTCTTCTTCCCCGATCCCGGGAAATGAGAAATCCGTGACAAAGATCATTAACGAACTGCTCCGCAAGGGCGCGGACGTGATCTTCCAGGACGTGCACGTGTCCGGACATGCCTGCCAGGAGGAAATCAAGCTGATCTATACCCTGGTACAGCCGAAGTATGCCATCCCCGTGCATGGTGAATACAAGCACCTGAAGGCCCAGGCGAGAATCGCTGAGAGCCTTGGCATTCCCAAGGAGAACATCTTTATCCTGTCCTCCGGGGACGTGATGGAGCTGAATGACGATGGTGCCCAGGTGAAGGACAAGGTGGTCACCGGCGGCATCTTGGTAGATGGACTCGGCGTGGGAGACGTGGGCAACGTTGTGCTTAGGGATCGCCAGCATCTGTCCGAGGAGGGCATCATGATCGTAGTCATGAGTCTTGAGAGGGAAACGGGCCTTTTACTCTCCGGTCCGGACATAGTTTCCCGCGGCTTTGTCTACGTGCGTGAATCCGACGAGCTGATCGAAGAAGCAAGGCTGATCGTGGATGAAGCGGTGCAGGCGTGTCTGGATCGCGGCATTACGGATTGGGGTAAGCTAAAGAGCACCACCAAGGACGTGCTTTCAGATTTTGTCTGGAAGAAAACCAAGAGAAGACCCATGATCCTGCCGATCATTATGGAGGTTTAGAAATGAACGAGGTAGAGGAAGCGGCGGAGGCCCTGGCGGAAGCTTTGCTAAACTCAGACGTCTATCAAGAATACAAAAGCAAGCTGGATCAAGTGAAGCAATATCCTGACCTAAAGCGTCAGATCGATGAGTTCCGCATGCGCAATTATGAATTGCAGCAGAGTCCGGATTATGCTTTTGATAAAATGGAGCAATTTCAGAGGGAGTATCAGACGTTTCGGGATGATCCCCTGGTTTCCGATTTTCTGGCGGCAGAGCTGGCATTTTGCCGCATGGTACAGGACGTGGAAAACTGCCTGGTCGGACGAATTGACTTCGAATAAGGCACAAAAGGCATTAAGGAGTAAGTTTTTATGAAAAGAGACAATCTTTTGTTCGGCATGCTTCGTTTTTTGATCCTTGCCGGCATGGTCGCCGTGGCGCTCTTGTTTATTAATAAATATGCACCCAAGTTTAATGAATATGGCTTGCGCGTGTTTAAGGAGCAACCGGTCACGAATCCTGAAACGGGAGAGGGAAAGAGCATCACCATCACCATTGGCGAAGAAGTATCCCCTCGCAGCCTTGGGGAGCTTTTGGAGGCGAAGGGGCTGATCCGGGACAAATGGCTGTTTGTCCTCCAGTATTATTGTTCGGAATACCGGAAGGAAATAAAGGCCGGTACTTACGTGCTCCGTTCCACCATGACGGCGGAGGACATGTTTGCGGTCATGGCCGGTCATGAGGAGGGAGACGAATGATCATCGATCCCAGAATGGCAACGTTTATAGATTCCATGGATCCGGGAAATCCTTCCTTCCTCAATGAGTTGGAAAAAGAGGCGATCGCAGGGGACATACCCATTATCAGAAAACCCTTGCAGAGCTTTTTCAGATTTTTGCTGAGATACGTAAAGCCGAAGAGCATCCTGGAAGTCGGGACGGCCATCGGCTTTTCTGCAATTTTAATGAGTGAATACGCACCGGCGGACTGCAAGATCACGACCATCGAGAAATATGAAAAACGGATCCCCGTAGCGAAGGAAAATTTCCGCAAATTCGGGAAGGAAGGGCAGATCACCCTTCTGGAGGGCGATGCGGCGGAAATCCTAAAGGACCTTGAGGGGCCCTATGACCTGATCTTTATGGACGCGGCAAAGGGACAGTACCTGGCCTTTCTGCCGGACGTTCTGCGGCTTCTGGCACCGGGAGGGCTGCTCCTTTCCGATAACGTGCTGCAGGACGGTGACGTCATAGAGTCCCGCTTTGCACTGGAGCGCCGTAAGCGCACGACCCACGCGAGAATGCGGGAGTATCTTTATGAACTCAAACACGCGCCGGGACTGGAGACCGTGATCCTGCCCGTGGGCGACGGCATCACCCTGACAACCAAGCTTGACTAAAGTCCAAGAGACTTTATCATAAACAAAAGGAGGAACCTTAAACATGAATACGAAAGAAATTATTGGTGGCATTGCTTCTGAATACGATGATTGGATCCTTTGGATCGAAAAGGCGGAGGTCGGAGCCAACGCCGCGCAGATCGTGGATGAGAGAGAGTACGTGCCTTGCACGGTTACGAAGATCATTGCTCTCAGTGGTTATGCGGATGAAGATGAATATAGCGAGGCATGCGACGAACTTATTGGCGACAGTACTGCAACGTGTACGGGTGAGATCGTTACGTTTGACGACACCTTCTACGTAGAGATCGATGCTTGCGGTGATACGGAAGAATATGACAGCATCGATTTCAACGACGTTGATTTTTGCTGACGCCTGGCAGGGAGAACCTGATTAACTTCGGAGAGAAGAAGGATTACGGATGATAGTGAGAAATGGGAAAAAACCAGAATTGCTGATACCGGCGAGCAGTCTTGAAGTGTTAAAGACGGCCGTACTGTACGGGGCGGACGCGGTCTACGTCGGAGGGGAGGTTTTCAGCCTCCGGGCGAAGGCGAAGAACTTTTCCATGGAAGACATGGCGGAGGGAATCGCGTTCGCGCATGAGCATGGCGTGAAGGTCTACGTGACGGCAAACGTTTTGGCGCACAACGAGGACTTGGAGGAAGCACGGGAATATTTTGCAGCACTGCGAGATTTGAGGTATACTCCGAAAGATTCGGCAGCCGAAGGCCATGAGGCAGACGCAGAAGACACGGCGGCTGAAGGCCATGAGGCAGACGCAGAAGACACGGCAGCCGAAGGTCATGAGGCAGACGCAGAAGACACGGCGGCTGAAGGCCATGAGGCAGACGCAGAAGACACGGCAGCTGAAATCCAAGTGGCAGAAGTTGCGACACAGCCGGATGCCTTGATCATTTCGGATCCCGGCATGTTTATGATCGCGCGGGAGGTTTGGCCGGAGTGTGAGATCCACGTGTCGACGCAGGCCAACAACACAAATTACGAGACCTATCTTTTCTGGTGGAAGCTGGGCGCAAAGCGCGTGGTGAGCGCGAGGGAGCTCTCGCTCCGGGAGATCCGCGAGATCCGCGACCGCATTCCGGAGGAGATGGAGATCGAGAGCTTTATTCACGGTTCCATGTGCATTTCCTATTCCGGAAGATGCCTTCTTAGCAATTATTTCACGGGAAGGGATGCCAACCAGGGAAACTGCACCCATCCCTGCCGCTGGAAATATGCAGTGATGGAGGAGAGCAGGCCAGGAGAATATCTTCCCGTGTTTGAAAACGAGCGGGGCACTTTCCTCTTCAATTCCAAGGATCTTTGCATGATCGAGCACGTGCCGGAGATGATCGCGGCCGGGATCGACAGCTTTAAGATCGAGGGACGCATGAAGACGGCGCTTTACGTGGCCTCCGTGACAAGAACCTATCGCAAGGCCATTGACGACTATTTCCTTGGCGAAGAGGTTTATCAAAAGAATATGGACTGGTATCGCGCGGAGATCGCGAAATGTACCTATCGCCAGTATTCCACGGGCTTTTACTTTGGCAAGCCCAGTGAGGAAAATCAGATTTATGACAACAGTACCTACGTCAGCGATTCCATCTACCTTGGGATCGTGGAAGGGGCAATGCTGATTCTGAGCGACTTGACGGATGATTATGAAAAGGGAGAGAACCTCCCCTGGATCCAGGCACAGATGAAAGAAGAGAAGCTGACGTGGATGGGGGCGCCGACGGAGGATGCAGTTGACGACGATACAATGTCTGAAGAAGCGATGGACGCAGGCGCGTCAGACGAAAATGGCTCCAATGAGCAGCGCCTCATGGGATTTTTGGAGTTGATTCAGATCACCCAGCGCAACAAGTTCTGCGTGGGTGACCGCGTAGAGATCATGAAGCGCGACGGGTGGGACCTTTCCGTGTTGGTCGGCGCCATCTACAATGAGGATTTGGAGCCCATGGAAAGCGCACCTCATGCAAAGCAAAAGATTTGGGTATGGTTGTTGGATGACGTTTCCTTCCAGCGGGTGGACGTGGAAGAGGGCGACGTGCTTCGGCAGGACGCCAACTAGTACCTAAAAGGCCGGCAAACGTAAGATAACCGAGAACGGGTAGCTATGCCTGGGCCGGAAGAAATAAAAGGAAAACTTAACTTATGAACCGTGAGAATGGCAGGGACAACAGCATAACGTTTCGGTGGTTTGCGCACGCGATCGTTGCGGTCTATGGCGCGGCATGCCTTTGGCTGTATTATCATCAGTCCATCGCGGATCTGACGGTGGAGGGAAGCATCCCTTATCAGTCGGACCTCCCGCTCCATATCAGCATGGTGCTGCAGGATCACTGGTATTACAGCTTTACGGCGTATGCCTACCAGATCTTAATCTGGATCTGCGGCGGAAGCACTGTCGGCATTGCGCTCTTTTTGGCGGTGGTCAGCACCCTGACCGTCTACGCGACGGAGAATCTGGTCTGCCTTTTTTCCGGGAAGGGAAAATCTTCGGGAAGGATTGGTGAAACGTCGCCCCTTTCGGAAATGGCGCCAGCGCAGGAGCCCAAGACTTGGAAAACCCTTGGACTGGCGCTCAGCCTGAATCTGGTGATGCCCGCCTATCTTTCGTTTGTTGGGGAATTCCGCTACGTCAGCTACCAGTCGCCCAACGTGTGGCACAATTCGACGTACCTTTGCATGAAGCTCGTGGCAGTGATCACGATCTGGTATTATTTCAAGCTGGCTGATCACTATGATAAAGGCCTTTCCGTTAGGGAATGGGTCACGTTCATGCTCCTTAACGTCCTTTGTACCGGCATTAAGCCGAGTTTTCTTGTGGCATTTTCGCCCATCATGGGCATCTTTTTGCTGGTGGATCTTTTCCGCAAGGTTCCCTTTGGAAAAATCTTGATCTTTGGCTCGGCGCTGCTTCCCAGCGGTCTGGTGATCCTGTGGCAGAATGCCGTGCTCTTTGGGGAGGATACGGGAAACGGCATTGGTTTCCAGCCATGGTATTCCTTCTCCTTGCATGCGGCGATCCCCAAGCTCGCCGTACTCTGCTCCGCGCTGTTTTGCATCTTGGTGGTGGCGGCGACAATCCTGCAGGATTGGAAGGAGCGACAGTACCAGTTCATTCTCGGCATGACGGCGCTGGGATTTCTGGAAGCCCTTTGCCTCGTGGAGAACGGCAGCAGGTCCGTGGACGGCAATTTCCTTTGGGGCTACGGCTTTTGCCTTTTTTTGCTCTTTGCGCTGTGCAGCGTGAAATGCATGCAAATGAAGCAGACGAAGGGATGGCTTTGGGTAAAGGTGGCCTGCGTCTGCGTTTATGGCTGGCATCTTTGGTGCGGATTCTATTTCTTTGTGCGCCTGGTGGCGGGCGAAGGATTTTTCATGCGATGACAAGAGAGTTTTTCTGATTTAGAAGCGGATTCCCTACGTGCAGAAAAAATTGGATTGACCAAATGATAAAACAAGTATAAAATAATCGCATGTTGATTAAGGTTTTTGAAAGGAATGATGGGAATGAGCGAGATTTTGAAAGTCGACGAGATCTTTGGCAGTAAAGTCTTTACCCTGACCAAGATGAGAGAGCGGCTTCCTAAGAACGTGTACAAGGAAGTGCGCAGAGTTATGGAGCAGGGCGGCGAGTTGTCGCTTACAACGGCTGACGTCGTGGCAAAGGCCATGAAGGATTGGGCCGTAGAGAATGGCGCAACCCATTACACACACTGGTTCCAGCCACTCACCGGCATCACGGCGGAAAAGCATGACGCATTTGTGACCCATCCCGACGCGGATGGAAAAATGCTTCTGGAGTTTTCCGGAAAAGAGCTGATCAAGGGCGAACCGGATGCATCCTCCTTCCCCTCCGGCGGACTTCGTTCCACGTTCGAGGCGAGAGGCTACACCACTTGGGACATCACGTCCCCTGCATTCTTAAAGGACAGTGCGGCCGGCATCATCCTTTGCATTCCCACGGCTTTCTGCTCCTATAAGGGAGAGGCGCTGGACAAGAAGACGCCGCTTCTGCGTTCCATGGAAGCGATCAGCCAGCAGGCCATCAGAATCGTAAGACTCTTTGGAAATACCGAAGCCACCAAGGTTACGCCCAGCGTGGGGCCTGAGCAGGAATACTTCCTGGTGGATCATGAAAAATATTTGCAGCGCGAAGACCTGATCTTTGCAGGCCGCACGCTTTTTGGTGCACCCGCACCCAAAGGCCAGGAGCTTGAGGATCATTACTTTGGAACGATCCGTGAGCGCATCGGCGCCTTTATGAAGGACCTCAACGTTGAGCTCTGGAAGCTTGGCGTTACAGCAAAGACGCAGCACAATGAGGTTGCTCCTGCCCAGCATGAGCTTGCACCCATTTATGAGACTGCAAACATTGCCGTGGATCACAACCAGATCATCATGGAGACCATGAAGAAGGTTGCCGTTCGTCACGGTTTGAACTGCCTGCTTCACGAGAAGCCTTTCGCGGGAGTGAATGGTTCCGGTAAGCACAACAACTGGTCCCTGACCACCGATAACGGCGTGAACATGCTGGATCCCGGGGATACCCCGAATGAGAACATCCAGTTCCTGTTGGTACTCGCCTGCATCATGAAGGCCGTTGACACGCATGCGGACCTGCTCCGCCAGAGCGCGGCAGACGTGGGAAATGATCACAGACTTGGTGCCAACGAGGCGCCGCCCGCCATCATTTCCATGTTCCTTGGCGAACAGCTTGAGGACGTGGTACAGCAGCTTGTGGAGACCGGCGTTGCCGCAAGGGCGCTGCAGGGCGGTAAGCTGGAGACCGGCGTTTCAACGCTTCCCAACATGGATCGCGATGCGACCGACCGAAACCGTACCTCACCCTTTGCATTTACCGGTAATAAATTTGAATTCCGCAGCGTGGGAAGCTCTGATTCCGTTGCGGATGCCAACGTGGTGCTGAATGCCATCGTTGCGGAAGCCTTCTGCGACGCGGCCGACCGCCTGGAAAAGGCGGAGGACTTTGACATTGCCGTTCATGACCTCATCAAGGAGTACATGACCGAGCATCAGCGCATCATCTTCAACGGTGACGGCTATTCCGAAGCATGGGTGAAGGAGGCAGAAAGACGCGGCCTTCCCAACATCAGGTCCATGGTAGAGGCTTCCTGTGCGCTGACCACGGAGAAGTCCATCGCCCTGTTTGAGAAGTTTGGAATCTTTAACCGCACGGAGCTGGAATCCCGCGAGGAGATTCTGTATGAAACCTATACGAAGACCATCAACATTGAGGCCCTGACCATGATCGACATGGCGAAGAAGCAGATTCTGCCCGCCGTGAACGGCTACGTAAAGAAGCTCGCTGATGCCGTGACAAGCGTGAAGGCAGCAGGCGTGACCGACGCGACCGTTCAGATCGAGATGCTGAAGGAGGTTTCTGATCTTCTTGCCGAAGCAAGGGAAGCTGAGCGCACGCTCGAGAAAAAGGTGGCAGAGGCAGCGAACATTGCAAACGAGAAGGAAAAAGCCTTCTACTACAAGGATCAAGTGTTTGTTGCCATGGCAGCCCTTCGCGCTCCCGTGGACGCACTCGAGATGCTTGTCGACAAGTCCGTATGGCCCATGCCTACTTACGGCGACCTGATCTTCGAGGTATAGTCATCGCCTGGTAAAAAATCTTTTAAATTAGGACTTGCATTTTCAAAACAACTAGTGTATAATTCATCAAGTAGCCGTTCGAACGACTACTTGATGAATACCTATAGCGCTATCGCCAAACGGTAAGGCAACGGACTCTGACTCCGTCATTTCAAGGTTCGAATCCTTGTAGCGCTGCTTGAGGAACTGAGAAATCAGTTCCTTTTCTATTACGTCTTTTCTTCACAGGTTTTTCTACCGCTTTTCATTTTTTTTATGGTTGTTTTACTGATATACGGTTTTTGTACACTGTTGACACCATATATGACATCGCATATAATAAAAGAAAGGGACTAAAAATGTCTAAATGGGATAAACTGCTTACTAAAATCACTATGTTGTCGAAGGATCTTCGATTTGAAGAGCTATGCAAAGTCTTAGAAAGCTATGGTTACGTTATGAACGCACCGAAAAGCGGCAGCAGTCATTACACGTTCAGGAAACCAGGGGGCCGACCAATAACCATTCCCAAACATGAACCTATTAAAAAGGTTTACGTTGAGATGGTTAAACGAATCGTGGAAGGAGAGTTGGAGCATGAAGAAAACAATAAAGGATTATGATAAATTAAACTATCGTATGGAAATCATGGAAGATATGGATGAAGGCGGGTTTATTGCTTCCTATCCGGAACTGCCAGGCTGTATTTCGTGTGGTGATACCATTGAAAGTGCAGTCAGAAACTTGATGGATGCAAAGAGAGCTTGGTTAGAAGCGGCGATTGAAGATGGGATCGAGATTCAAGAGCCAGAAAGCCTAAATGATTATTCAGGACAATTTAAGTTGAGAATGCCCCGGAGTCTTCACAGGGCACTCGCACGCCATTCCAAGGAAGAAGGTATTAGCATGAATCAATATTGCGTGTATCTTCTTTCAAAGAATGATGCTTTGTTTTTCAAAGACCATGTGGTGAAGACTTATTAATTCCTTCTGTTGGCGGAAAACAGGAGAGGATGGCATTAAACAAAGTGGGTAGCTTTATGGATTATAAGGAGTATATGACGGCACCGGAGGGATTGGAGTATGAGCGCGCGGATGCAGAGCAGCAGCGCGTTCTCCAGATGATCAATGAAAGGGATAAGGCAGCCAGGATCTTTGCCATGGGGATGGTAATTCTCCTTGGAATCGTGGCTGCCGTATCTCTTTTCCTGTTTATGGGACTGATTGCCGGGATTGCGGCATTTGCGTTCGCGGTAGTCCTGTTTGTCCTAGTCAGTTGGTATTTGGCAAAAGTATTTCCGCAAAAGTGCGTGCACTACGCTCTGATCCGCGCTACCAATCATATCCATAAGGACGTAAAGGGCTTCTTTGTGCGGGCTATTTCGGACAAGCAAAAGGACTATATTTTTGTCACGGAACATGAATATAAGATCATGAAAATGAATGCGGACAACCGCAGATAATCCATTCTTACAAAATACTTTTTAGCTTTGCCGTCTCTTCCTCAATTACTTTCTTGTCAATGCGTTGGAACAGAATTTCCGTCGCTGGCAGGGCATGGCCTGCGGGAATGTCATGGACTTCCCACGTCAGGTCCGTGCCTAGCCAGCGGCTTATTTTTTCTGAAGAAAAGGGCAGGAACGGAGCCAGCAGGGCGGAGAGATTTGCTATGATTTGGACGCACTGGAAGATGGTGTTCTCACATTTTGCAGGATCCGCCGTCCTTGTGATCCAAGGCTGCTCGGCATCAAAGTATTTATTTGCGAAGTGAACGAATTCAAAAATCTCGCGGATCGCGTCCCGGAAGGCGCCGGCCTCGATCTGTTTGCCGACGGAGGCATACAGATTTTTCAACCGTGCGAGAATCGTTGGATCCGCGTCTTGCAGAGTTTCGCCACGGGCTGGAGGAATGCATGTTTCTTCCGGAGTCAGTGATTCGCCCGTAAGATGGCTGGACGGCACGATTCCGTCGTAATACTTTGTTACAAACGCAAGCGTCCGATTGACAAAGTTTCCGTAGGCGCCAAGCAGTTCACTGTTATGGCTTAGCACGTAATCATTCCACGAGAAATCCGCGTCCCTCTTTTCAGGGCCGTTTGCTAGGAAGTAGTAGCGAATGGAATCCGCGTCAAACTGGTCAAGTAAGTCCTTCAGCCAAATGGCGTAGTTGCGGCTGGTGGAAATCTTCCGGCCCTCGAGAGTGCAATATTCACTGGAAATAATGCGGTCTGGCAGACGCCAGCCTTCCCCGTTCGCGATCAGGAGCGCGGGCAGAATGATGGTATGGAAGGGGATGTTGTCCTTTCCGTGTACGTAATAATGAATGGACTCAGGATCCTTGGAATCCCACAGCGACGCGTACTCCTCCCTTGCGCGCCCGGCGGCTTCATCTGCTGACGGCGCCGCCACGTCTGTCGGCAGTTCCGCAGAAGTTTCAGACGGCGCCGCCACGTCTGTCGGCAGTTCTGCTGAAGTTCCAGACGGCGCCGCAGCGCAGGCCTTCTTAACTGCAACCTCGCTTGCGGAAAGATATCCCAGCACGTTCTCCGCCCAGATATAGATGGTTTTGTTCTCGTACCCCTCTTTTGGTACGGGGATGCCCCATTCCAGGTCCCTCGTCAGGGCACGGTCGCGAAGGCCTTCGGAGATATACTTGTTTGTGAAGGCGATGGCGTTTTTGCGCCATTCGGTGTGCCTGTCGACCAAGTCCTTCAGTTCCTTCTCAAGCTTTGAAATTGCGATATAGAGATGCTTGGAGAGCTTGAACTGAATGGGGTTGCCGCAGACGGCGCAAACGGGCCGCTCAAGATTTTCGGGTTCCAAAACCGTTCCACACTCGTCGCACTGGTCGCCCCTTGCGGGAGCGCCGCACTTTGGACAAAGCCCCGTGACAAACCGGTCCGCGAGGAAGGTGTTGCAGCATTCGCAAAAGGCCTGCGGAGACTCCTTTTCGTAAAAGTACGGGCTCTCATAAAGCTTTTTGTGAAATCTTTGGATAAAATCAATATGCTCGCGCGAGGAAGTCTTGGTATAGCAATCATAGCTGAATCCAAGCCTTTCAAAGCACTCCGTAAATTCTTCGTGATAATGGTCGCTGATCTCGCGCGGCGTTTTTCCTTCCTGCTTTGCGCGGATCGCCACGGGCGTTCCGTGACAGTCACTTCCTGAAACAAACCATACCTGATCACCGGCGGCGCGATGATATCTTGCCAGCACGTCTCCCGGCAGAAGTCCTGCCACGTGTCCAATGTGTAAAGATCCGTTTGCATAAGGCCATGCCCCGCCAATTAAAATTTTTCTCATAAATATCCACCTCTTTCCATTCAATTTAGGGTTAACAGCGTGTTGCGGTAACTTGACTCTTTTTTTGCATCAAAAAAGCCCTCCTCTCTGAAAATTTCTTTTCAGGGACGAGAGCTTACGCTTCGCGGTACCACCCTAAATTTACCGTCACCTCGCGGTAACGGCCTTATCAGCTACGGACGAGAAATGGCTCATCGATAGCCTGTCACGATAACGGGTGAACCCGTCGCAGCCTTGGCAAGCACGTTGCTTCGGTGCGCAGCTCCGAGACCATTTTCAGCAGTTCCTTCCGCGTCCGTTCTCACCATGCCGGACTCTCTGTGCCGTATCTAACCGCTTACTCTTCTCTTCATTGCCTTTTTGGATATTGAAAATAACATACTACGTGATTTCGCGTACGTCAACGTTTTTTTTATGAGACGGATGAATGGATCGTCAGATGCATGATAAGGGGCCGTATCACGCGCAATATCATATTGTCATGGCGCAGTCCCCGTGATAAAATATACTAAATTGGACTACTATGGTTTCTTGGAAATACTATGAGGAATTCAGAATGCAAGAGAATTTTCGGTGCCCGGGCTGTGAAGCGACAATGGAATATTATCCCCAAACAGGTAAAATGTATTGTCCCTACTGCGGCATTACGATGACGGTTGAGGAGCTGAAGGCCGCCCAGTATAATGCCGTTGCGGAGAAAGCGATCGATTTGGACCCGTGGGATAAAATGATGGGTCATCCCGATGAGGACGGATACTTAATGCCCTCGGATGACGTACGACTTGTCAAGCGGTTTAAGGAGAATAAATGGCGCAATGCAAAGATGAAAATGCAGATTTTGCACTGCCGGTCCTGTGGCGCGGAGATGGTGATGAACGAGATGGAATCGGCATCCTTCTGTGCTTACTGTGGCCAGCCCGCGATCGTTTTGGACCGCGTTGACGAGTGCTTAGAGCCGGATCGCATGATACCGTTTAAGGTCTCAAAGACAGATGCGGAAGCGGTCATGAAAAAGAAGCTTAGGCCGACAAAAAGCTTTTTTGTCCCGAAGGAATTAAAAGATCTGGAAGTGGACAGAATCATCGGCATCTATGTTCCCTACTGGATGTTTGACATATACTACGGGGATGATCAATATTGGAAGTACACGTTTCAGGAAAACCGTGAAACGCTTGTGCGATACAGCCACAGAATCGGAGACTGCGAGTATTCAAACATCGGCATCGACGGCTCCACAAAATTCTGCGACGCATTGTCCCAGCGCTTGGAACCGTATTTCTTCGACGAGGCGGTAGCGTTTGATCCCAGATATCTCTCCGGATTTTACGCTGACCGGTTCGACTTGGACGGAGACAGGGGAGAGCAGCTGGCGATGGACCTGGCGAAGGAAAAATTTGACGAGGCAATGAAGGAAACCTTGGAATATCAAGAGGCCACGCTGTGTTATACCAATTCCACCCATTACGTGAAAAAGCGAGAGTATGTCCTTTTGCCCGCCTGGTTTTTTGTATTTGGACATGAAGGGAAGTTCTATAACGTTTTGATGAACGGTCAGACGGGAAAGATGGTGGGAGCCCTGCCATATGACAAGAAAAAAGCGTATTTGACGTTTGGGGTTTTGACGGCCCTTTTGAGTGCAGTTTTGGCACCGGCATTGGCCATGGTTTTGAATTTGATTTTGAGCATTGACTTACATTGGATATTAAAAGTGTTTCCGATTGGCTTGACGATTGCCGGTTGTTTCGCTCTTTGGCTGATGGTGGTCAGAAAGTATGAAAAGCTACAGGACCAAATGGTCATGATCACTTCTTTGGAGACGAAGGAGTATGCAACGGAAAGGCAGGAACGATGATGGGTTACGTGCTTGGAGTTCTTTTTGGAATTGCGATCGCGGCAGGCTTTGCAGGCAGCATCACCATTTCCATGATCAGAAAATCAAATGATTTTGGAAATCGTAAAGCGCCGCTTAGGGATTTTGGGCATTTGGAGATAATTGAGATGGAAGACGGAATGCATTCCATTCGCGTGGCACCTGAGCGAGGGATCATGACGTTGGCGGAGAGACGCAGAAAAGTCATCTTTGAAAACGAGCAGGACGGAGTGAAATAAAAAGCGAGGTAAAAGACATGGACAACAGACCAAGTTCAAGAAAGAAAAACGTCATTGGAGGCAGCGGCACCGTCCGTAAGCGTGGCAGCGGTTTGGGAACTGGCCCCGTGGGGACTACCGGCGGAAGAAGGTCTTCCGGCGGTTACGGTTCTTCTGGCGGTGGCAGCTACGGGAGTGGATCCTCAGGCGGCGGATATCCATCCGGCGGCATGGGTGGAAAGCTGATTGGGATTGTAGTGGTTGTCGTTATTTTCTTTGTGGGAATGAAGCTCATGTCGGGTGGCGGTGGAATTTCGAGCATTTTGAACACCGTGACGGGCGGCGGCAACGCGGCAAGCATTCTGACGGATCTGACAAATGGCGCAGGCAACGTTGCGGACGAATTCCAGATCGGTTCCCAGGGCACCGGCAACTGGCAGCTGAGCTCTGCCAACCTCAACACCAAAGTGGCGACGGGATCCCGCGAAAAGTATACGGAAATCCTTGGCGATGGAAAAGACGTTGTCACGCTGATGGTGTATCTGTGCGGCACGGACCTTGAGTCAAGGGGAGGCATGGCGACCTCTGACCTTCAGGAGATGATGAAGGCGAAGTTTGGCAGCAATGTGAACCTGATCGTCTACACCGGCGGATGCAAACGCTGGAAAAACAACGTTATCAGCAATGACAAGAACCAGATCTATCAGATCAAGGATGGAAAGCTGGTCTGCCTTGAAAAGGACATGGGCAATGCGGCAATGACAAAGCCGGAAACCCTGACCAAATTTATCAATTATTGTTCGAAAAATTATCCCGCCAACAGAAACGCGCTGATCTTCTGGGATCACGGCGGCGGTTCCCTGTCGGGCTACGGCCATGACGAAAAGAACGCAGCCAGCGGCTCCATGAGTCTGGCAGAGATTGACAGTGCCTTGAAGGACGCAGGCATCCGGTATGATTTTATCGGTTTTGACGCTTGCCTGATGGCAACTTATGAGACGGCCGTAATGCTGTCGGATTATGCGGACTACCTGATCGCATCCGAGGAGACGGAGCCGGGCGTGGGCTGGTATTACGTGAACTGGCTGACGGCACTTGGAAAGAACACGTCCCTGCCGACCATTGAGATTGGCAAGATGATCGTCGATGATTTTGTCGAGGTTTGTGACAGAAGATGTAATGGCCAGAAGACGACGCTCTCCGTGGTTGACCTTGCGGAGTTTAGCAATACCGTGCCGGGAAAGATGAGCGCGTTCTCTTCCTCCATGAGTAAGCTCATTCAGAATAACGAATATCAGACGGTTTCTGACGCGAGACATAACACCAGGGAATTTGCACAGTCCTCCAAGATCGATCAGATCGATCTGGTGCATCTCGCCCAGAACTTAAACAGTGCGGAAGGAAAGCAACTGGCCAGCGCCGTGCTGGAGGCCGTAAAATATAACAGAACTTCCTCGAACATGACCCATGCCAACGGCATTTCCATCTATTTCCCGTATAAAAAGTCAGGAAAAGTGGATACTGCCGTGAAGGAGTATCAGCAGATCGGCATGGATTCGGAGTATACGAAGTGCATTAAGGAATTTGCCAACGTGAACTATGCGGGACAGGCAAATGCGGTTTCGGCCGGCAGCGGCACGGGCTCTGCCATCGGTTCGCCGCTCGCTTCCCTGCTTGGAGGCCTGCTTACCGGCTCGACGACCACCAGTGCGCCCAGCGACTGGACGCAGACGCCGCAGATCCAGAATTACGTAAGCAATAACTCCCTGGATGCTTCCAACCTTACCTGGAAGAAGGATTCTGACGGAAAACAAAAGATCATGCTCTCCGAGCAACAGTGGAAGCTCGTTCAGGACGTGGATCTGAACGTGTTTGTGGATGACGGGGAAGGCTATATCGATCTTGGACTGGATAACGTGTTCCAGTTGGATTCCAAGGAAAATCTTATTGGAGAATATGACGGCACCTGGCTTTCCATTGACGGACAGATCGTGGCATATTATCATCTGGATACCGTGGAGGAAGGGAGTCATTATTCCGTCACCGGTTACGTTCCCGTGATGATCAATGGCACGCGCTCCGAGCTGATCCTTGTGTTTGACGATGCGAGACCGAATGGTTACATTGCCGGTGCGCGCGAGGTATACCAGAGCGGAGAGGTACAGGTGGAGCCGAAAAACCTGATTGAGCTGAAGAAGGGTGATCAGCTGGACTTCCTGTGCGACTATTATACTTACCGCGGAGAGTACAAAGACACCTATTATCTGGGCGATCCCATGACTTTTGACGGCAGTGCCGAGATTGGCAACATTATGATCAGAGGATCAAAAGTTTCCGTGACTTACCGATTTACGGACATTTATCAGCAAACCTATTGGACTCCGGTGTTGCCTTGAATCCGACAAGTTTTCGGAATTCATTAAATTTTTCTGTAATTACTTGAACAAAAGGGCAAAGTATTATATAATTAGCAACAGAAGAGGGGAAGAGTTAGTTAGTTTTGGGAGGTATTCTATGATCGTACGTGGAATTATTTGTGAGCCCGGAAAGCCTCCGATGGAAGCGGAGGTCGACACCACCCGTTTGGGGGCAGTCATGGGAGACAACCGTTTGCTGCTTAGACCCTTTAAGGACAGAAACGTTGGAGTGGTGGTAAGTGAAAACTATGCGGACGACAGCACTGGATTAGAGTTTAACCGAAGTGTTGGCGGATTATTTAAGAGCGTTACAATTTACGGCATCATGTTTGTGGCCAGCCTGGACGTGGATGGTTCCCTGCTTCCGCTCAATGACCAGCAGATCAAGCTCTACATGAAACAACTATCCAGATAACGTGTCACGGGGACGTGCCTACTGACACGTAAACATAAAGGATTTATGCGGGTGATGAAAATCACCCGCTTTTTTTGTGCCTTTTTTTGCGTGATGTGGCCGTTAAAAAATATTTACGAAAATAAATTATCGAATTACGATAAAAATGTATTGACATTCGAATCAAGACATGATATTGTTAGCTCGATGAGATTCTGTGATGAGAGCACGTGCGTGGCAGGAGGTGAATGATGTGGAAGATAAGGAACGAAAAGTTTTTCATCGTGACGTCATCCGTCTTCTTTTGATCCTGTTTGGCTTATTAATCGTGTATGGTTATCTGTCATTTACCGTGTCTGCCATTCATGACTATTCGCGTGATGATCTTTCGTCTTACTTGCCCGCAAGATGGCGATCCGTGATTTTTGCGTGTTTTCTTTTCTTCGCCAGAGTCATTCTTTTTTGCTTGGCAGCCAGAATGGATGATGGTGGAAAAATCTATAAGGTGGGAACGAGGATCCTTCAAGGCTTTTATGCCGAGTTAGGCATTCTGATGATCGTTCTCCTCGCGCTGATCACAAATGGCCGGTATCATAGTGAAACCATTCAGCATTTTTGCGAGTTTATGGAAATATTGGCATTCCTTGCAATTTCGCAGGGAATGATCCAAAGAATCGCTCATAACGTTTTTGGAATGATACGTTTGTTGATGCGCGACAAATATGGAGCGTTTGAACCATATATTCTTAGGATGATTTTTTATGCAATCATCTTGTACAAGAATCATGAGATAGGAAGTCATTGGTTTTTTGCATGGCTTCGAACGTTCCCGAAAATGATTGGACGGTAAATAAAGACGGAAAAACTGGAAAGGGTTTCTATGGATGGGAAAAAATGGATCATAAATAGTCTAAGAATCCTTTGCGTCGTGGTGTTTATGGGTGTGTTCCTTATTTCCTTTGCGGAATGCGCTGGAATGTTTGGCCAATGGGGTTTTGGTAATCCGAAAACCATGACGGAAAAAGAAAAAAAACAATATGCCAACGTTGTCCTGATGCCGGAATTATCCAATTGTCTGGAGCGATATAGTACGATGCGGCGTCACACGGGAGAATTTAAATACGCAATGCGCGTGTCGATGGAGACCTATTCCTACGGAAGCGTGGAAGAAATGTGCAATGCATTGCCCGAAGGATGTCGGGAAGGGATTCTTGCAACGTTGAAAAGCGCCCAATATGATGAAGATACTGATCTTGCGGATAAGCGAATGAAGTATTACGTGGTTTACAGTGATTTGGGGTATATGAGTGAAGAAAACGGTAAACTTCCGCTTGTAAGTGAACTTGACATAGATCAGGAATACCAGGAACTTGAGCGGAAAATCACGGAGATATGCTATCAAGTTTTGGAGTACGAGGATGGAAGCTATCGTTTCCTGATATGGTTTGAATATTTATTATGCAATCTTGAAACTGTAAATGAATGAAAAACAAAAATATAAACCGGGAGGTAGTTATGGAACAGAAAACTTTTGCAAATCTAGTGAAAATTGTAATCATCGGCGCGGGGATCTTTGGCTTGTTCATTTGCTTCTACGTATTTCCGGCATGTGGGCAGATCTTCACAAACATGTATCCGGAATTCTCTTATGCGTATTGGCCTTGGCTAATCTTTTTGTGGATTTGCTCCATTCCCTGCTTCTGCGTTCTGGTATTTGGATGGCAGATTGCGACCAACATCGGAAAAGACAAATCCTTTTCCTTTACGAATGCGAATCTGTTGAAGTGGGTGGCTTGGATGGCGGCTGGAGACAGTGCCGTGTTTTTCGGTGGCAACGTCATTTTGCTCTTCTGTAACATGAATCATCCCGGCATTCTTTTTGCATCCATGATCGTTGTATTTGCAGGCATTGCGATCACGGTGGCTGCGGCCTGTCTCTCTCACCTGGTGCGAAAGGCTGCCGTTTTACAGGAACAAAGCGACCTGACAATTTAAGCAGCCATTAAAATGCAAGAAACCATTACTTGTTGAGATTGCGCAGAGATCTGCGTGAAGAAGGGAGAACGCCGTGGAAGAGGAATTGAGAGAAGAATTAAATGAATTGAACGGAAATATCGTATTTAACATAGACGTGATGCTGGCAAAGAGAAAGATGAGCGTGGGTGAGCTGGCAAACCGCGTGGGGATCACGCTTGCAAACATGTCGATCTTAAAGACGGGAAAGGCGAAAGCCATCAAAGTATCAACGCTTGCAAAGCTTTGTGATGCGCTTGATTGCCAGCCGGGAGATTTATTGGAATACAAGCCGAAAGACGAAAAGTAATACTTAACCGTGCGGCAGACTGCGTGCCCGGAACGTACGCGGATTGCGGATCATGCCATGACTGTATGGTAAGGAGGAAAGGACTATGGAAGAACAACAACTGGTAAGCGGCGGAGATCCGCTGCCGAATGGAAATAAGGACGTACCTGCCGGAGTTCCAATGGGAACGCCGCCCCTGATGGTGATCCCGGGCGCTAAGGATACGGAAGAGACGAAAAAGTTAAAGGAGAATTACCAGTTCTTTGGACCCGCAACGGCGGCCTATGCATTATTCTATGCATTTTGCATGTATAAGAACGGATCGGGGATTACCTTCCCTTTTTTCGTCGCAAGCACCCTCTTGTATTTTTATTACTCTTTGAAAAAACTAGAGCTTACCTTAAAGAGCGGCAGTGCCTTTTACGGGGTGAGCGTGATGCTGCTTGCCGTGGCGACCTTTTGCACTGACGACGAAAGGCTCATTGCGTTTAATAAAATAGGGATTTTCCTGTTGATGATCAGTTTTTTGATCTCGCAGTTTTGTGATACGACGAAATGGGGATTGGGGAAATTTGCGGCTATGATCCCGGAGGTTGTGATATCGTCCCTTGAGGAATTGATCAGACCCATTCAGGATATGGCAGGCTTTGCCAAGAAAGGGCAGTCCCAGGGAACCCGGCGCGTGATCTACGTGTTTTTGGGATTACTGCTTGCCCTTCCCATCTTTTTGATCATGGCAGCGCTTCTTAGCAGTGCGGACGTACTGTTTCGTCAGATTACGGATGCGGCGCTTGGATTTATTAATCTGGGTAACGTGTTCGGCGTGATATTCCGCGTGGTATTTTGTTATTTTGCAACCTATATGCTGGTGGCGAGACTATGCCGGAAAAAAATCCGCGAGGACGTGCGTGATCACCGCACGGGTGAGCCCGTTTTGGCAATCACGGTAACCTCCATGCTGTCCCTGATGTATCTGGTCTTCAGTGCCATCCAGATCTTTGGTTTGTTCCTTGGTCAAATGCAGCTTCCCACGGGGTATACCTATGCGAAGTATGCAAGGGAAGGATTTTTCCAACTGCTTGCGGTGTCAATTCTGAATCTGGTGATCGTTCTGTTTTGCATGGCATTTTTCCGTGAGAGCAAGGTATTAAAGGGCGTGTTGACGGTCATGTCCCTGTGCACGTTTATCATGATCGCATCCAGTGCCATGCGCATGATCCTTTACGTTTCAACCTATGACCTGACCTTCCTGCGGATCCTTGTCCTCTGGGGGCTGGCCGTACTTACGCTGTTATTCCTTGGCGTTATGATCCAGATATTCAAGCAGGATTTCCCGCTGTTCCGGTACGGGATGGTGGTGGTGACGGTATTCTATATAGGCCTTGCGTTTTCTCATCCGGATTATATCGTTGCAAAGTATAATCTGGAATACTCCATAAAGGAGCCGGTTGACGTGAGTTATTTGAGTGGACTTTCCGCGGATGCGGCCCCGGTGATACTTCCATACCTTCGAGAGCAGGGATTTGATCTTTCCCTGATCACGAAAGATGCTGAGAAATATAAAGCCAAGGATCTTAAGTTTTCAAGTTGGAAGATTGAGCAAAATGAATGGCAGGCAAACGACTCTTCGGACCGTCATTGGCTTAGCTACGCGAATTGGATCCGGAAAGCTTATCTCCAGCAGGGAATCCGGAATTTCAATCTTTCCCGTTATTTCGCCTTCCGTGAAGCCCAATAACATGTGTGATAAACAACAAAAGTAATAAAAGTAATAAACCAAAAAGCGACAGACAAAAAAGAAGACCTGGCCATGCGAAAGAAGCGTGACCAGGTCTTTTGTTTGATAAATCTTATTTGATCGTAACCTTGCTCCAGGAATCGGAGGGTATCAGGCTTACGTAGATCTTGCCGACGTTCATTACCAGCTCTTCACCGGTCTTTGCGTCATAGTAACGTGCGGGATCGGAATCGTCGTTGGTTTTCGTCCACTTGATGGGGATCGCGTTGCCGTTGGTCAGGTAATAACCGTCAGCTTTTTTCTTGTTGCTGCCATAGTAGTTGTAGTAGTTGTAGATCATGTAACCGTGCTCGTCAAGCTGAGAGAAAGAGCAGTTCAGGATCAGCACGTTCTTGAAGGTTGTAACGTTGTCATTATCTGCCGCATCGGTATGTGCATTGCCATACTCATAAAGATCATAGGTCTTGGTAGTCTTGTTATACTTCAGTGCGGTAGAGGTATGGGAGAACGGAAGGCTGATCTCGGATGCGGACTTTACGCCGCTCACGTCGGAGAGATCCGTCTCTTTGTCTTCTAAGAAATTGAAGCCCGTTCCCTTGTAGGAGGAAGAATATTCCTTGCTAAACTTTGCCTTATCGAGAGCGCTCTTCAAACCCGTGTAGCTCTTGCCCGTATTGGGATTCTTGTAATTTTCGTAGGTGACAAACTCCGTAAACTCGGAAGCGTAGGTTCTTCCCGCATAAGAGGATGCCCAGGAAGGACGCTCGGAGGTCGGTCTGGTAAATCTTGCAAAAATGCCGCTAAAGTGTGCACAGTATTTCTTTGCCACGTAATCGTTGATGTAGAACGGACCGCCGTCGTGACAGAAGATTGCTTCGTAAGGGAAACCAACAAGGAAGTTGGTGGGACGTATGGAACGAACGCCGCCAAAGCGCTCGATCTGTGCGTAATCCTTTACGATGCACATGAAACGGGTGATCCGTCCATTTGCGGTGGAGTTCATCATTTCATATACGACGTCAGCCTGGTTGATCCCGTAATGGGGATAGGTCAGGATCTCGTTGTCCACCATGATGGCTACGGGACGCTGATCCTTTAAATCCTTGCTGATCCATTCGCCGGTTAATTCACTGCGATAACTGTTTTCCTTATCGGGAGGAGTGGTTTTCTGGGGTTTGGTCTCAGAACCTTCAGAAGATTCCGTGCTGGCGTCGGCAGGATTGCTTTCAGGTGGTGGCGTCAACATTGGTTCATCAATGACAATCGGTTCGCCACTAATGGCGCCGCTCCCGGTGGCAGGAACGTCAGTTGCGTCCGTGCAGGCGGTGAGCATGGTGCCCAACAGAATGCCTGCTACAACAAGTTTCCATTTTTTTCTCATGCGTAAGTTCCTCTTTCTTTTATCTGTTTTAGGAAGAAGGCTTCCTATTTTTTTGAAAAAAGTTCTACCCTTTACTATACCTAAAATCGGTTGGATTTTCAACTGCTTCTGTTAAAAACAGATCAATCTTAAGGAATTCATAATATATCGCGATCAAGTCAAATCCGCGTGGTCCATTTTGTGCAATCCCAGACTGCCGTGGCTAAGCCTTCATAGAATTCCGGTTCGTGGCATACCATGAGGATGCTGCCCTTATATTCCTCTAACGCGCGGCGAAGCTCCGCCTTGGCATCCACGTCCAGGTGGTTCGTCGGCTCGTCCAAGAGAAGGAGATTGCTCGGGCGGTTGATGAGCTTGCACAGGCGAACCTTCGCCTGCTCTCCGCCGGAGAGAACCTTTACCTTGCTCTCGATGTGCTTGGTCGTCAGGCCGCACTTTGCAAGGGCGGAGCGCACCTCATACTGGGACATGCTTGGAAATTCATCCCAGAGCTCCTCAAGGCAGCTCTTAAAGCCGCTGCCGCTCATCTCCTGCTCAAAATATCCGATTTCCAGATAATCGCCTTGCTCCACGCTGCCGGAAAGGGGCGGGATCAAACCGAGGAGACTCTTTAAGAGCGTTGTTTTTCCGATGCCGTTGGCACCGGTGAGGACGATCTTGTTGCCGCGCTCCACGACGAGATTTAAGGGGCTGGAGAGCGGGTCGTCATAACCGATCACGAGATCCTTTGTCTCGAAGATAACGCGCCCCGGCGTCCTTGCCTCCTGGAAATGAAATTCCGGCTTGGGCTTCTCTGCGGCAAGCTCGATCACGTCCATCTTATCCAATTTCTTCTGACGGGACATGGCCATGTTTCTCGTGCTGACGCGGGCCTTATTCCTTGCCACGAAATCCTTCAGGTCCGCAATCTCTTTTTGCTGACGGTTGTAAGCAGCCTCCAGCTGGGCCTTTTTCATGGCGTAAACTTCCTGGAATTTGTCATAATCGCCCACGTAACGGGTGATCGTCTGACCTTCCACGTGATAGATCAGATTTACGACGCTGTTTAGGAACGGAATGTCATGGCTGATGAGGATGAAGGCATTCTCATATTCCTGCAGGTAGCGGGTGAGCCACGTGATATGCTCCGCGTCCAGATAGTTTGTCGGCTCGTCGAGAAGCAGGATGTCGGGCTTTTCCAAAAGGAGTTTGCCCAAAAGGATCTTGGTCCTCTGACCGCCGGAAAGCTCCGTTACGTCACGGTCCAGACCAATGTCCGTAAGACCGAGGGCGCGGGCGACCTCCTCCACCTTTGCGTCGATGACATAAAAGTCGTGAGCGTCAAGGAGATCCTGGATGGTGCCGAGATCCTCCATGTATTTTTCCAATTCTTCCGGAGTGGCGTCTCCCATTTTTTCGCAGATTTCGTTCATCTGCGCTTCCATGTCATAAAGAAAATCGAAGGCGGAGGAGAGAACGTCCCGCACGGTCTGTCCGGCGGTCAAGACCGTATGCTGGTCAAGGTAGCCGGCGCGGACGTTTTTTGCCCACTCAATCTTTCCTTCGTCAGGCTGGAGGGTTCCGGTGATCACGTTCATAAAGGTGGACTTTCCTTCTCCGTTGGCGCCGACCAGGCCCACGTGCTCCCCTTTTAAGAGGCGGAAGGATACGTCGTTAAAAATGGCACGGTCGCCAAAACCGTGAGTTAAATGTTCTACGTTTAAGATACTCATGCATACTCCTGTTTCATTCCTGCTTTGATTTATGGATTTCAAAAAAGGAACGCCCTGGCGTTCGCCTAAGCGTTCCTTCCGTAGCTATTCTACTCTATCATAAGATGACGGTTTGGTCAAAAGGATTATTCATATTTTTCATTATTCCAAACAAGGTTTCCGTTGGCATCATAGATTCTCTCATAATCCTCACCCATGCAATCCGGCTCAGCTTTGTAGGTGATGACGTTTTGCGTTTCGATCCGATAACCGTACGTGGTGATGACCGTGGTGCGAATGGCGAGGTTTTTCTCCACGGTGATATCCTTGTCCAGGTCGATCCGCGCACCGGTCTTTGCCTCGGAGGTCGCGTCAAACGTCTTTACGTCCTTTCCGTCCGCAACGTAGGTGACGGTTACCTTCTCAAGCTTATCGGGTGCTTGGTACTGGAAGCTAAACCATCCGTTATACTTGATCTTTCCGAAGGAGTCCTTGGATTCTCCGCTGCATGCCAGGGACGGAAGGGGAAGCACGTCCCAGAATAAATAGTGAGAGAATTCCTCGGACTCCACCTTTGTGAGGTTCCCTTCCGTAATGCAGACCTTGAGCTCGTCGTAGCTTGCAAAAAGATCCGTGGTAAGCGTTCCCGTAAAGGTGCCGGGGGTCGACTTGGTCAGTAGGATTTCTTTATCCTTGAGGGCCAGGGTAACGCGCGTAAGGTCAGAATACTGCTTTAGGTCGACGGAGAAGAACAGGTCGACGGTCTTTTTCTCCATGTCCTGACCTGAAATCTGCCAGGAGAGGTTAGAAACGAGCTTTTCGCTCTGTGCCACCTGCCGCTGCAATTCCAGGATCTCCATGTTCATTTCATGTTGGGTGCCCTTCATGTTGTTGATTGTATTGTTTAGGCTGTCGATCATGCCGTTGGCGCGGCTGATGCTAAGGATGGCAACGATGGACAGGGCGATCAGCACTGCTTTGTAAGTGACGCCAGCCGTCGCAGCGGGCTCCGGAACGTTGCTGTGCGCATCCCGAAGCTCTCCCTTCGCAATCTTGTCCAATCGTTTGTTATAGGCATAAATGCTGAGAAGTATGATAATTATTGCAATGATAAACATAAAAATGAGTGAAAAAGCGATCTTAGACATTGTATTCCTCCTATATAAATCGGTTATTTTAATTGGTTTTCGCTGCAGCAGAGCCGCAATTTTGGTTTGTTGGTCTGCGCTGTGGCAAAATTGTTATTGAAGTTCGTTGATTCACGTGATCAAATGTTGAAAAATCTTCGGAAGTCACCGTAGTAGCTTCTGGTAACGTCCACGAGCGCTCCGTTCGAGAGCGTTAGGACGTATTTCATGGATAGCGACGCCCTGATTTTTTTTACGTGTTTTTTTGAGATGATGACCGATTTGCTTACGCGCAGGAATTTCTGCGGATCCAACAGCTCTTCCAACTGGTACATTCGGTCTAGCGCATAAAAGGTTCCCTGTTGCGCATGGATCTCGATTTCCTTTCCAAAGGCTTCCACGTAGATCACGTCGTCCACGGACAGCCGGAGCCGTTCCTTTTTGTCATTGCGGACGCTCAGAAATTCGGGAAACCTCGAGGATTCCGAGATCACGTATTCGGCGTCTTCACTGATTTCGACCCCATGCCTGGCCAGGTATTCTTTTACAAGGTCGTAATTTTCCGCCGAAACGGAGATTCGGATCTTCATTTGTGCACCTCCTTTTTACTACAATACCATCATAACAGACATCGCCCAAAAGTAAATGCTTTGGAAACAAGTTGCACTGTTACGCGGAATAAGTTGCAGAAAAACTCGGGGGAGGACTGCGCAGGCCTCCCTCTCGAGTTACGTGCAGCGTTAGTTCCAAGGAATTGTATGTTGGTTCCGGGGAGGTATGCGTAACAGGATGAGAGGTACGTGTGGGGAGGCGTAAATAATTGGGAAGGGGGGACAATAGGTGGGGAGGAGAAATGTTTGACGTGGAAGGGTGGAAAAGGTACACTTAAGGTATGTGAGTTTGGAGAGAAAAGTCCCGGGTTCCTGGGAAGAAGGGCGTGGGGCCGGTTTGGAAAGGGGTAGGTTATGAACGAGAATATCGTAAAGAGAAATGAGTTGTGGGCGCAGAAGGTAATCAAGGGTTTGGAGTCGAGAAACATGTCCGGGTATTATGCGGCAACGAAGGAGGAGGCCTTGCAGAAGGCGCTGGAGCTGATTCCAAAGGGCAGCAGCATTACCATGGGCGGATGCACGAGCGCACAGGAGATCGGCCTCGTGGATGCGGTAAAGACGCCGGAATACCGGTTTATCGACAGATATGCGGCGCCGGACAGGCAGGCGGCTGAGCGCGAGGCATATTCAGCCGACGTGTATCTTGCAAGTGCCAATGCCATGACGGAGGATGGCATTCTTGTCAACATTGACGGCAATTCTAACCGCGTGTCGGCAATCGCATATGGTCCGAAGAAGGTTATCTTTATTGTGAGCATGAATAAGATCTGCATCGACGTGGACAGTGCAATGAAGCGCGCGAGAAATGTGGCGGCTCCCATCAATGCACAGCGTTTTGGGCTTGCAACGCCCTGCGCCAAGACGGGTTCCTGCATGGACTGCAAGTCTCCCGACACAATCTGCTGTCAGTTCCTGATCACAAGATATTCCAAGCATCCCAGCAGGATTCACGTGATTCTGGTCAATGAGAATCTGGGATTCTAAGCCGTACAAACGCAAAAAGGAATCAAGAAAGAATTTCATAAGGAGGCATAACCTATGGCGCTTTTACAAGTAAATTATCTTTCTTGCGCACTGTTCCGGACGGTGCCGCTGAACGTCATTTTACCATCGGATAAAATTGATTACGCAACGGGAACCTATCTTTCGAAAGCTGGACAAAAATTCAAGACGCTCTATCTCTTGCACGGTCTTCTGGGCAATTATACGGACTGGGTGAGCGGCACGCGCATCCAAAGATGGGCGGAGGAGAAAAATCTCGCCGTGGTGATGCCGTCGGGAGATAATTCCTTTTATTTTAAGGGTCCGGCGCCCATGAATGATTATGAGAGATTTATTGGGGAAGAGCTCCTTGACGTGACGAGAAGAATGTTCCCGCTTTCCGACAAACGCGAGGATACTTATATTGCGGGCCTTTCCATGGGCGGATACGGTGCGATCCGAAACGGAATCGTCTATTCGGAAAAATTCAGTCACGTGGCAGGACTTTCTGCCGCCGTTCACTTCTTGGAGAATCCGCCGGAAGATCATTTTACCAAGGGATTTTTCGCTGATCCGGCAGCTGCGGCAAAGACAAACCTCAACGTAAAGGTTGCTTTTGAGGAGCTTCTTGCAGAGGGGCGCAGGCAGCCAAAGTTTTATTTATCCTGCGGACGCAAGGATGATCTCATGCCGGCAAATGAGTCTCTTCGCGATTTCCTAATGGAGCGTGGCGCGGACGTGACTTGGGATGAGGAACCTAATGCCGGCCACGAGTGGGATTTTTGGGACAGTCAGATCAAGAAGGTACTTGATTGGCTGCCTCTTGGTTCCGCAAGTGCAGGACTTGGCAGTGGCAACGTCAACGTAAACGTGGCGGAGAACTAGGGCGGAGGGAAAACATGGAGAAATCAAAGGTTTATTTTACGGATTTTAGGACAACGATGGGCGTCAGCCTTACGACAAAGCTCCAAAAACTGATCAGGAAAGCCGGGATCGGCGAGATCGATCTGAACGGAAAATTTGTGGCGATCAAGATGCATTTTGGAGAGCTGGGCAATTTGGCATATCTGCGCCCGAATTATGCCAAGGCAGTGGCTGACGTGGTGAAGGAGCTGGGCGGACTTCCGTTCCTTACGGACTGTAATACGCTGTATCCCGGAAGCAGAAAGCATGCATTGGAGCATTTGGACTGTGCCAATATCAATGGATTCAATACCGTGACCACGGGTTGCCAGATCATCATCGCGGACGGACTTCGCGGAACGGATGACGTGGCCGTTCCCGTGCCGAACGGGGAATATTGCAAGGAAGCTTATATCGGCCGCGCGGTGATGGACGCGGACGTATTTATTTCCCTCAATCATTTTAAGGGCCATGAGATGGCCGGCTTTGGCGGCGCGATCAAGAATATCGGCATGGGATGCGGGAGCCGCGCGGGAAAGATGCAGCAGCATAACAGCGGTCAGCCCCACGTGATCACCAGTCAATGTAAGGGCTGCAAACGATGTGCAAAGGAATGCGGTTCGGATGCCATTATTTATCGTGACGGGAAGGCTTGGATCAATCCCGAAAAGTGTAAGGGCTGTGGCCGCTGTCTGGGAGCCTGCGCCTTTGACGCCATTGTGAATAATAACTGGGATGCGGCGCAGCAGCTTGGAAGAAAGATGGCAGAGTACACCGCTGCCGTATTAAACGACAGGCCGAGCTTCCATATCAGTCTCATTACTGACGTGTCTCCGAACTGTGACTGCCATAGCGAGAATGACGCACCGATCCTTCCGGACATTGGAATGCTGGCATCCTTTGATCCCGTTGCGCTGGATCAGGCCTGCGTGGATCTGTGCCAAAAGGCGGAGCCGGTTCGCAACAGCCAGCTGGGGGACAACATGGCCAGCGCTCATTTCCATGATCACGGCGACGTTTGGCATAACAGTAATCCCAACGTATCCTGGGCGGAGACTCTCGAACATGCCGAGAAGATCGGTGTGGGAACGCGGGAGTATGAACTGATCGTCATGAAATAAACGCAAGGCAGGGCGCACTGCGACCAAGGCGCCGCAATACGTGGAAGTGCCATAGTGCATGGAAGAGTCGTTATGCTCGGAAACAATGCGATTACCGGAAGGAGAGACGCCATGACGGATTATGAATTGATCATCGCTCAGGCAGAAGCACTGGCAGAGGGAACGGTCTGGGACGTAACGCTTTATGCGAATCTCTCGGCCCTCTTATATGAGTCGCTGGAGAACGTAAACTGGACCGGATTCTACCTGCTCCGGGAGGGAGAATTGCTGCTTGGGCCATTTCAGGGAAAGATGGCCTGCACGCGGATTCCCATAGGAAAGGGAGTCTGCGGCACGGCAGTCAGGGAGGAGCGGATCCAGCGGGTGGAGGACGTGCATGCCTTTCCGGGACACATCGCCTGCGATTGTGCCTCGGAGTCAGAGATCGTATTGCCAATCCGTAAAGACGGTGAGATCATTGGCGTGCTGGACATTGACAGCCCCGTGAAGGGCCGCTTTTCAAAGGAAGATGAGATTGGTCTGCAAAGGCTTGTGGCAGTGATCGAAGCTGCCATTTGAACGTAAGCGGAACCCAGTTAGGGCGGTAGCATCAATAGATTTGGGAGGGAAAAGAAATGTTAGAAGTAGGAACCAAGGCGCCGGCATTTACATTGCCGGATCAGAACGGAAAAATGCATTCTTTGAAGGATTATAAAGGGAAGAAGGTCATCTTGTATTTTTATCCCAAGGACAACACTTCCGGCTGCACGAAGCAGGCCTGCGGTTTTTCCGAAAGGATGCCGCAGTTTACGGAAAAGGGGGCCGTGGTGCTTGGCATCAGCAAGGATACCGTGGAATCCCATAAGAAATTTGAAGAAAAGTACGGTTTGAAGTTCACGATCCTTGCGGATCCGGAGCGCAAGGTGATCGAGGCTTATGACGTATGGAAGGAAAAGAAAAACTACGGAAAGGTTTCGATGGGCGTAGTCCGCACGACTTACCTGATCGACGAAAAGGGCGTGATCATCCGCGCCAACGACAAGGTAAAGGCGGCCGAGGATCCGGAGAAGATGCTCGGTGAAATCTAAATTTGGCGGCAAGTCGCGGCTTGCCCGGATTGATCGGGGTAGTGACAAACGTCATTTGCGCGAAAGAAAACAATGACGTATTCCACTTTGCGGCCAGAGCGTTTCGCGATAGGATAAAGTCAGAAAAAGTTCTGTCAGCCGGAGGAGGCGCGGTCATGTCGGTTAGAAATGGTAACGTTGGAATAAGTCTTCTGCACAAAGTGTTTGCGATACTCTCTTTCTTTTTGGGAATGGGATTCTTTTTGTCTGGCTGTACCCTCAGCGCAAGCAGCGTAAAGCTTCACACGAAAGAGGAAATGCAAAAGATTTTGGATGCGCGGTACGGGGATGCGGAATTTGTCAGCATGGAAGAGAATAAGGAAAAGCACAGAAGGACTTTCACCTTCCGCGACAAGAAATACGGATTTACGTATCAGGTGACTTCCCGCCCGAATGGCGTTGGCTTGGACGGCTCTAACTTCTATTATGACGGTGCCTCTGTCTATTATGAGTATCAGGAGCCATTTTTAACGTATTTTACGGAGCAGGAAAAGGATGCGTTCGGGAAGCAGGGGATTGAGATTTGCGATGACCTTACGCTTGTGGAGAACCTTTCCTATCCGGGGAATAAAAAGTTTTCCTTAAAGAGTAAAACGCTGGTTTCTACGCCGGAAGATTATGCGGGGGACCTGCAATTTGTGATGGACCGGATACGTGCTTACAAAGCGGTTCCGGAGCTCGGCATGGACCGGTACGAGATAAAAGTCTATAATTCAGAGGAATTGGATTATCTGGGAACAATGAAAGAAAGCGGTTTTTCCACTGCGGAGGAGGAGAGAATAGAGTATTTCATGCAACAGGCGAGAGAGCTTGGAGGCATTCAGGAGGTCACTTATCTTCGAAAGGAAGAGAAAAAGATCAGCGAGCTTGGAATTTCGGACCAGAATTTCTATCAGCAGTCTTATAATAAAAATGATAAGTCTGTCACCGCATATTATTATTCCCATGAGGGAGAGGAATACTTTATCATCGATCAATGGGTCGCGCAGATCGGCGATGACGGCGGCGGGATCTTCCAGTATTACCAGAGCTATAAGTATTACGAACCTTCCAGAGACTGACGAAAAAAGGAGGAAATACGGCAAGGAGTCGGTGTAATTTTAGCTTTATAATGTAGTATCTTGTTGACCTTTCTTCATGACCTTGACGGTGTAAATCCAGGCATGTTACATTGACCTAAAGGAAGCAAGGGCGAGGGATGCGACATGGAATTTCAGTTGAATGAGAAGGAGCTTTTTCAAAAGGGCGGAGTTCAGATTACGGCATTTTCTGACTTTTATCCCGCAGGGCGACAGTCTGGCATCAGCGTGATCATGCATGGTCATCGCGTGGCGTCGAACGGCGACGTGCGCTTTGAACCCACGCCCGGACAGTGGCAGCCAGTACCGAAAAAATTAGAGAGAAACATAGATCCGAAATCGCAGACCGTCATCACGACGCTTGCCTATCCGGACGTGGATGCGCACCTAAAGGGCTTTAATCCCATCATCTATCCGGATTTTGAATTCACGTATCAGGTGAGCGCGAAGGCAGACGGGGACGCGGTTCTGGTCACTGTGGACTTAGACAGGGCGATTCCCGAAAAGTATCTGGGGAAGCTCTGTTTTAATTTGGAATTCTATCCGGGGGATCTCTTCGGAAAGACTTGGATCATGGATGATCAGCAGGGCATCTTTCCGCGTCAGCCAAACGGGCCGACCATTTCCCGGGAAAGTAATTTTAAGAATGCGGGACACTTTGAGGGCGTGGAAGAGGGCGTGACGGTAAAAGAACTGGTTGGCATGCAAGATCATGAGGAAATGCCCCGCGGTTATCAGCCTGCCCTTGCGGATGACGTGATTGCGAAGCCCTATGCGGAAGGGCATGCATTTACGGCGTGCCCGGAGGATCCGTACCGAAGAATGACCATCGAGAGCAAGGACGTCCTTTTGAAATTATATGACGGCAGGATGAATCATAATAATGGGTGGTTTGCGGTCAGCAGCGAGCTCCCGGCAGGAAAAGCAAAAGGAGCCTTGACCTGGCGGATCCGTCCCAATGCCGTGGAGGGGTGGAAATATCCGCCCGTGGTGCAAACCTCTCAGGTGGGATATCATCCGGAGCAGGCGAAGATCGCGGTGATCGAGACTGATCCAGCGGAGACGTTTGGAGCGGACACGGATACCCAGGCAGAGGGGTCGGACTTAGATTCTTGTGCGGAGGGGGCTTTGTTGAATTCAAGACTTCCTGAGGCAAAACTATGGAAGATCACGGCGGAAGGCGAGCGGGAGTCCCTATGCGGCAATGTGGAACTCTGGGGAGACTTTCTTCGCTATCGCTATTATCGTTTTGATTTTTCCAAGGTGAAGGAGCCAGGACTGTACTTCGCTGAGTTTCGGGGCGCAAGGTCTGCGATTTTCCGCATTGGAAAGGACGTATATGACAGGGGCGTTTGGCAGCCTGTTTTGGAATATTTCCTCCCGGTGCAGATGTGCCACATGGAGGTGCGTGAGAAGTACCGGCTCTGGCATGGGCATTGTCATGCGGATGACGCGAGAATGGCGCCGGTCTCCCGGAATCATTTTGACGGATACAGGCAGGGGCCGGCCACGCTGACCAGGTTTCAGCCGGGGGCCGTCGTTCCCGGGCTGAACGTGGGCGGCTGGCATGACGCGGGAGATTTTGACCTGCGCGTGGAATCGCAGTCGGGGGAGTGCTATATTTTGGCTCTTGCATACGAGGCATTTGGCACGTATTATGACTGCTCCACGATCGATCAGCGGGTGCACTTGGTGGAGATCCATCAGCCTGACGGCAAAAATGACGTGCTTGAGCAGATAGAGCACGGCGCACTGTCCGTGGTGGGCGGTTATAAGGCGCTTGGAAGGCTTTACAGAGGAATAATTTGTAAGGAACTCCGGCAGTACGTGCTCCTCGGGGATCCTGCCGGCATGACGCGCGGAATCCAGGGAGATGAGGATGACCGTCTGGTGTTTACGGAGGAGAATCCCTGGCGGGAGCTCAGCACGGCAGCCCATTTGGCAGCCACGTCCCGCGTGATGAAGGATTTCAACAACACGCTTTCGAAGGAGGCGCTGCGGGCAGCGACGGAACTGTTTTTGAGCTCGGAGACGGGTAGAAAGATGGTGGAAGGGAAGGTGTCCGTGCAGGAGAAGGGAGTCTTTTCCAAGGGTATGATCTGCACGGGATTACAGGCGGCTGCAGAGCTTTTCCTGACGACGGGAGATGAGATCTTTCTGGAAGCGCTTCGGGAGAATCAGGAGTATTTCTTTGAGTTTGCGGCAGAGATAGGCTGGGTCGGCGCGCGGATTGCGGATCGCATAAACGAGGAAGGATTCACGGAAAGGCTCCGGGAAAGCTTGCTTTCCGTAAAGGAGAAGCTGGAAAAGGATTGTGAATCCAGCCCTTACGGCGTTCCATATCGCTCTATGGTTTACGGTGCGGGCTGGGGACTTCAGGGCATGGCCTTCCGATATTATTTCCTGCACAAGGCCTTTTCTGATCTGTTTGGGAAGGAGTTTTTGGAGAACGTACTGAATTTTGTTTTGGGATGTCACCCTGGTTCCAATACGGCATCCTTTGCTTCCGGCGTCGGTGCAAAATCCATGACGACCGCGTATGGGTTAAACCGTGCGGACTGGTCCTACGTGCCGGGCGGCGTGGTCAGCGGTACGGCGCTGATCCAGCCGGATCTTCCGGAGCTTTTGGATTATCCTTTCCTGTGGCAGCAGGCGGAGTACGTCATGGGCGGCGGTTCTTCGAATTATCTCTTCCTGGTGCTTGCCGTGATCGACGCACAAAAACAGACTGCAAAATCATAAAGTGACCGCTTAAGGCGTAAAAAGTGCAACCTGTCTCCGGACGGGTTGCTTTTTTTACTGGATTTTTGTATGGTAGATTCAAGGAAAGAAATTCGCAAAATAAGCTTGTCAAAGGTAAGCAACGGAGTGGAAGGGCGCGTTTGGAAAGTGATGGTTGGAATTTGAGTTCTAGGCATGCGCCCGGTCAATGGTGGGAGAAAGAGGAAAGCATGAAGATACGGGTCGAACGGATTTCGGAGGGAGAAACGGAAGTGGTTCTCAAATACCGGGAGAAGACGCGGGAGGTTGAGGAGCTGCTAGCTTATTTAAATAAACGTAGTCGCGCGTTACTTTGCAGAAAAGATGCGGAGGATGTGCTGGTGAAGCCGGGCGACGTGATCTATTTGGAGAGCGTCGACGGAACTACTTACGCGTATACCGAGAATGACGTTTTGCAGGCGGGGATCTCGCTTGCGGGCGCGGAGGCGGAGTATGCGGACGACGGTTTTTTTCGCTGCAGCAAGTCCATGGTGATCAACGTCTTTCACGTGGAGCGCCTTAAGAGTGAGGCGGGGAATCGCATTGACGCGCAGATGACGGGCGGCGAACACGTGATTATCTCAAGGCGATATGCGAAGAAACTGCGAAGACTCCTGGCAGGCAAGGAGTAGGGGCGTACCCAGGCGCGCAAAGGGAATGGAAAGATGCACGGAGCCCAAGGAGCGGCGCTGGGGTACGAAAATTTGAAAAAGATATGCGCAGGAAAGGATGGGAGAGGATAAATGAAGATATTTCGGAAGATTTTACTCGCAGAAGTGGGAATAGAGTTTAAGGCATGTTTGTATTTCTTTGCTTTTTTGTTCTTTTATTGTATGTACAGAATCACACAGGGGAGTTTTCAGGCAGACATGATCGTGATGGCAGAAATGATCCTTGCAACCTACGTCATGGGGTACGTGCAGGTGTACCTGTTAAGGAATTTTGAGGAGTCCGACCATCTGGGAGCGTTTGAGTTACTGGCTTCCATCGGATGCTCCCTTGTATACGCGGGGCTGAGCTTTTTGCTTTCCTGGTTTGATCGGAAATGGCTTCCCGGGGTGTTGTTTTTTGGCTACGCCATGCTTTGCTACGTAAGCATTTTTATGATCTACTACGTGCGGCGCCATTGGGACACGGAGGAACTGAACATGGAGTTAGAGGCATTTAAGAAGGCGCAGAAGACGAAGGATTGAAAACTGGGGAGGAGACGGGATTATGGGAAAATATGCCATTGAGATTAAAAATCTGACAAAAAATTACGGAAAGAACAGGGGCGTGACGAACCTTTCCATGGCGGTGGAAGAGGGCGACGTGTACGGGTTCCTTGGGCCGAACGGCGCGGGTAAGTCGACGACGATCCGTTCCATGCTTGGGCTTGCGCGATATCAGGAAGGGGAGATAACGCTCCTTGGAATGAATGCGCGTGAACACCAGGTCGAGATCCTGAGACAAGTGGGCTACATGCCCTCGGAAGCATGGTTTTATCCGGAGATGAAGGTGAAGGATGCCATCCGTTATGCCGCTGACGTGCGAAAGCTCGATTGCCGGACGGAGAGCGAGATGCTCTGCGAAAGGCTCCAGCTCGACGTGAATAAAAAGGTCGAGGAGCTTTCCCTTGGAAACCGCAAGAAGGTGAGCATTGTCTGCGCCATGCAGCACAAGCCGGCCCTGTTCATTTTTGACGAGCCAACCAGCGGCTTGGATCCCTTGATGCAGGCAGAGTTTTTTAAGCTGGTCATGGAATACAATGCAAAGGGAACGACGTGCTTCTTGTCTTCGCACGTATTGTCGGAGATCAAGAAGTATTGCAGACATGCTTCTATCATCCGGGAGGGAAAGCTGATTCGTACGGATACGGTGGAAAATTTGACCAAGACGAACGCGAAGCACGTGCGTCTTGTCAGGGACGGCATCGAAGAGGACTTTATCTATCGCGGGAACCTGAACGAGCTTCTGAGGGATCTTGCAGGTCATGATGTTTCGGACGTGGTCATTGAAGAGCCGGAGCTGGAAGAAGTATTCATGCACTTCTATGAGGAGGAAATCACCAAATAAGGCAGGCGTGCGTTATGCCGGACGTAAGGCGGAAGGGAGAATGACATGGTATTATATAAACAGGAACTGAAATCGAATTTGAAGGGATTTTTGATCTGGTTTTTGGTGATCGTTGGAATGTGTTTTGGATGCATTCTCTTATACTCGAGCGTGGAGAGCTCCTTGTCGGACATGGGTGACATATTTGCAAAGATGGGCGTCATGTCAAAAGCCTTTGGCATGGACAGACTCAGCGTTGCAACCATGGCTGGTTATTTCGCAACGGAAATCGCCATGTTGCACGCCCTCGGCGGCGGAATGTTCGCGGCGATTCTTGGCAGTAACCTGCTCTGCAAGGAAGAGTTTGGGCACACCATAGAATACCTTGCAGTGCTGCCGCTCAGCCGGGCTGCCGTGTTGGTGCAAAAGTATTTGGCTATGGTGAGCATGCTCCTTTGCTTTCAGGTGATCGGGATTCTTTGTTATCTGGGTGGCTTTGCCATCATGGGTGAGAAGATCTCGGCTGAGCATCTTTGGACCATGGGTGTCACGCAATTTTTGATGATGCTCGAGATCGGGACGATTTGTTATTGTGTCTCTGCATTTTCCAGGAAAAATCGCATGGGCGCGGGCCTTGGCATTGCCATGATCTTCTTCGCCATGGACATTCTCTGCCGCGTTATCCCCGCCATCGAGGATTCAAAATACGTAACGCCTTTCTACTACTGCAACGCCACCGACATTTTCACGGACGTAAAGCTCTCCGCCGCAAGCATTGTGATCGCGGCAGGCGTGATCATCATCTCCCTGATCCTGACCGTCTGGCACTACCTCAGAAAGGATCTGCAGTAACCTTATGTTTTTGTAAGATAAGCGTAAGAAATATCAATGGACGAGGTAAGGATTGTATGATATGATTGCCTTATCAAACAAGGAGCCGCGGATTTTAAGGCGCGAGGGCTTACGGCAAGAGAACCTAAGGCGCGAGGCTTACGGTCGGAAACATTAGATAAGGCTCCATGACCGCGGCGGAAAGAGAGGAATGGCATGAAAGATCTACTGAGGGCAGGATGTGAGTTATTAGCGGACAATAAGGACGAGATCCACAAGAAATTCGCTTGGGACATGGAGTTGATGAGTGTTGCCGGAAGCGTTATCTTTACGAGCGCGGGAAAGGTTGCAGACATAGAGAGAATGAAGGAGTGCAAGAGCATTCTGAAGAAACGTGAGGGTATTTTTTCTAACTTCCGCGGCAACATGGAAATCCCCGTGATCAGTAAGATGGCACTTGCCAAGGATCCGGAAGAATATCTTACCCGTCTGAACGCAATTTATGATAAGTTAAGCAAAGGCAAAATCTTTGGATCGGAACACATTGCTTTGACGGCGCTTGCAATCTGTGATGAGAACATGTGGGACGACGTGGATTTCATTGCGGAGAGAACCAAAGAACTGATGAAGAGAATGGCTGCGGTTCATCCAATGCTGACCTCTGCAGAGGATACGACGTTTGCGGCACTTCTTGCCATGACGAACAAGAGCATTGACCAGATCGTGGAGGAGACGGAATATTGCTACAATGCCATGAAGAAGAAATTCACGTTCCATAACAATTCCGTGCAGTCCCTAAGCCACGTGCTTGCACTGTGTCCCGGTGAGCCGGAGCAGAAATGTGCGAGAGTCAGCGCCATCTATGATGCGCTTTTGGTTAAGGGAATCAAATATGGATTGGACTATGAGCTGGCTTCCCTTGGTGCGCTTGTCAACGTTGACATGACTCCGGAAGAGCTCGCGAGCGAGATCGCAGAGGCAGCAGCATACTTAAAGACCCGCAAGGGCTTTGGCGACTGGGGCATGGGCAGCAAGGCAAGAGTGATGTTTGCGGCACTGATGGCCGTGCAGGCATATGCACCTAACAGCATGGCCATGGATGCATCCGTTTTGGGCAGTTCCCTCGCAATGGTGATCGCAGAAGAGGTTTGCTACATGGTCATCATGACCTCCGTGGCAACGTCCAGCTCCAATTAATTAAACAAAAACAAGATTTTGACCCCGCCGCGCAAGTGGCGGGGTCATTGACTATTTACCCTAAAAATGATAAAGTAGTTGAAGTGGGAAATTTGTCCCGAAGGCTTGTCGGAATGGTTGCGAAAGTTGCAAAGGAAGGGTCATCCTTACCATGGAATTTGGCAGCGTTGTTTTTATATTGCGGTTTTTACCCGCTTTTTTCATACTGTATTATTTGGCTCCCGGGAGGACGAAAAACGTTGTCCTTCTTTTGGGGAGCCTTTGTTTTTATGCATGGGGGGAGCCCATCTGCCTGCTGCCCATGGTTCTCAGTGCCTGTTCGGACTTCATTCATGCGTTGCTGATTGAGAAATACCAAGGGAAGGGCACGGCGAAGATCCTGCTGTCCAGCGCCCTGTTTTTTGACCTGTGCCTGTTGTTCTTTTTCGGATATGCCGACTTTTTTATTGAGACGGCGAACGGCCTGTTTGGAACGCGCTTGATTCAGATCGGATTTCCTCTTCCCGTGGGCATTACCGTGTATACGCTGCAGACCATGTCCTACGTCATTGACGTATATCGCGGCAAGATTCCGGCAGGACGGAATCTTTTGGAGTATGCAACGTACGTGACCATGTTTCCACAGCTTCCCATCGGGCCGATTGTCAGATACCGGGATCTTTCCGGAGCGCTAAAAAATAAGAAAATGAATCTTCATCAAATCAGTAGCGGCGCCAAGAGGATTTGTGTTGGCCTTGCGAAGAAGATTTTGATCGCGGACGCGGCTGGGAAGCTTTGGAGCGAGATCCAGCTCACGGCTCCGGGAGAAATGAGCCTTGCCTTGGCGTGGCTTGGCATTCTGGCATTTGCCTTCCAGATTTACTTTACCTTTTCCGGATACTCAGACGTGGCCATTGGCCTTGGGGCTTGCATGGGCTTTGCCTTTCCTGAAAACTTTGATCATCCCTATGCAGCCCGTTCCGTCACGGATTTTCTTGGCAGATGGAACATGGCGCTGACGGGATGGATGAAGGAGTATTTTTATCAGGCCGTTGCCCCTGAGAAAAGCGGAGCAATCAGGACTATGATCGCATTTATCCTCACGTGGGGTCTGATCGGATTGTGGTATGGCCCTGACTGGACGTTCGTCCTTTGTGGGTTCTGGATGGCACTTTTTTATCTGGTGGAAAGGCTCTTCTTGGGGAAGGTACTCAAATTTCTTCCCTCCATTTTGTGTTGGGCTTACGCCATGCTGGTCGTGGCGATCGGCTGGGTTTTCTTTGCACTGGAGGACGTAACGGACGTAATGACTTACCTTAGGTCGGCATTTGGCATGGGTTCGGGAGCGATCCTGGATCGCAGATTCCTGTTTTTGACCTTGGAGTATTTCCCGCTATTGATATGTGCGTCCTTTTTCTCTCTGCCCGTCGTAAGCAGACTGCTCTCAGGGCTTGAAAACGGGAGAAACGGCATGAGCATTGCCATAACGAGATTCTTGGAAAAAGTATATCCGGCAGTATGCCTGTTATTGGCGCTGACGTATCTGGTTGGAAGAGGCTGGTAGGAAAACGGGCGTAAAAAACGGAGGCGGAGGATCCGCCGGAAGAAAGGAGGTTTCGCATGGAAGACAAGAAAAATGATTTGTTTACCATAGGGATTATTGCGGTGATCCTTCTTACTTTTGCCGTTATGGATCTGCTCTTTCAGGCGGGACTGATCCATTCAGCCGGAACAAAAACGCCGGACCCGCTCCCGATGTTTACGGCGCGAAGCTTTCTGAACGGAAAGTATTTTGAGGATTATGACGCATACTCGGTGAAGAGTTTTTATAAAGGTCCCCAGTGGTCGAAGCTTGTGAGGGGAACGGAAATCATCTTGGGAAAAAGAGAGTTCCAAGGAATTTTGCTTGGTAAGAAAAATACGTATTTTGAGAGCCGTTCCGGCAAAAAGACCGGGGAGACGGCAATCGCGGACAGCCTTGACTTTTTGGAGAAACTTGCGGCGGATTTTGACGCAAAGATCATGCTGATCCCTACGGCGGACGAAATCTGGAAGGACCGTTTGCCGGCGTACGCGGCATATTTTGATCAGGAAGAATATTTGGACAGCGTGAGGGAGCGCGTTGGCGAGGACCGTTACGTGGACCTGCTGCAGACGTTAAATGAGCATAAGGCCGAAGAAATCTATTACCGGACGGCACCCTATTGGACAAGCCTGGCCGCATATTACGGATATTATGCCTGGTGGGAAAAATCGGGAAAGCTTTTCCCGTATTATTATGATCTGGATCGAAAGATCCTTGTGACAAATCATTTTGCGGGACCTTTTGTGAAGAGAACCGGCATGGATGACCGGGGCGAGGAAATGTTTATCCTGAAGGAGACGGAAGGAAAGCAGGTTACCGTATGCTATGACGACCGCGTGACGATAGAAGGGTATTATCGCCCGGAATATCTGGACGCACAGAATCCCTGCGGATATTACCTCGGTGATGAATTTGGGCTGGCTAACATCCGGACGGAGAGCCAAAGGAAGAACGTGCTGGTCGTGATCGGGGATCTGAATGCGAACGTCATGATTCCGCTGATGGCGCCGCACTATTCGACGATTTTGTTGATCAATCCCAATTATTATCAGGGAGACTTATGGGGATTCCTTGCAGAACAAAAGGGAGAAGAAACGGAATATCTTGTGCTGCAGGGCGTTCTGGATTTCGTGGAATTATTTGACGTAAAGGAGTAACGGGCTTTGAAGGCAGTGGTTTTTGACATGGACGGCGTGCTTTTCGACACGGAGCGGGTATGCATGGAGAGCTGGGTGAAGGTCGCCAAGCACCGCGGAATGCAGGGGATGAAGGACGTGTTTCCCCTGTGCATTGGGAGAAACAATGCAGACGACGAGTTGATCATAAAAGAGCATTATGGGGCAGACTTCGATTATCAGGGTTTTCGGCAAGAAGCATCTGACGAGTTTTGGAAAATGATTAAGGAACAAGGACTACCGCAGAAAAAGGGCGTAAGGGAACTGCTTTCCTTTCTCAAAGAGGATGGCTGGAAGATTGGACTGGCCTCGTCGACAAAGCGGGCTTCGATCCAAAATCATTTGGAGAACGCTGGCATTTTGGATTATTTTTCTTTCATCATTGGCGGTGAGGAGATCGAGCATTCCAAACCGGAACCGGAGATTTACTTAAAGGCATGCAAGGGTCTTGGGGCCGTGCCGGAAGACACGTATGCCATCGAGGATTCCCATAACGGGATCCGCTCGGCAAGCAGGGCGGGAATGATGCCGGTCATGGTTCCCGACATGTTGCCGCCCACGCCGGAGATGGAAGAGCTTAGCTGCGTGATATTACCGGATTTGTTTCAAGTCCGGGAGTGGCTGGAAGAGAGAAAGGAATAAGGCATTGGCAAATTTAGGAATTCCTCAGAATACGATAGAGATCTTGCAAAAATACAAATTCAACTTTCAAAAAAAGTTTGGTCAGAATTTCCTGATCGATACCACCGTCCTTGAGCGGATCATAGCGGCGGCGCAGATCACGGCGGAGGATTGCGTGCTCGAGATTGGCCCCGGCATTGGAACGATGACGCAGTACCTTGCTGAGTCAGCCGGACAGGTCGTGGCCGTGGAGATTGACAAGGCGCTGATCCCAATCCTGGAAGAGACACTTTCGGCCTATCAGAACGTGACCGTGATCAATGCCGACGTTTTGAAGCTGGATATCAGGCAGATTGCGGAAGAGAAAAATGGCGGGAAGCCGATCAAGGTAGTGGCGAATCTCCCGTATTACATAACGACGCCAATCATCATGAGCCTTTTTGAGAGCGGCGTTCCCCTGGACAGCATTACCATCATGGTGCAAAAGGAAGTGGCGGAGCGCATGCAGGTTGGCCCCGGGACAAAGGATTACGGAGCGCTTTCCCTGGCAGTGCAGTATTACGCAAAACCGGAAATCGTTGCAAACGTGCCACCGAACTGTTTTATTCCCAGACCGACGGTTGGGAGCGCCGTGATCCGGCTTACCAGACACCAGGTGCCACCCGTGGACGTAAAGGACGAGCATCACATGTTTGCGCTGATCCGGGCGTCCTTTAACCAAAGGCGGAAAACCCTGGCAAACGGTTTGTCCAACGCGCTGGAACTACACCTTACGCGCGAACGCGTGACGCAGGCAACGGATAAGATGGGACTGTCCCCCACCGTGCGCGGAGAGACCTTGACGCTTGCACAGTTTGCGGAGTTGTCCAATCTTTTGCTTGAGCAGGTTTGATTTTAGGAAAACACCTTATTTTTGCGGTTTACTTTTGACATGCAGAGTCTACTATGATACACTTGTATTAACTGTGAGATGAAATACCCAAAGGGAGCGGAATACAGTGGACAAATATGAATATAAACACTTAGTGGAACAGATTCAGAGCCTGATCGATCAGGGACAATACGCGGAAGCGGCAGCCATTGCCGACAAGATTGATTGGAGACGGGTCAGGAGCGTCATGACCCTTGGTACCATCAGTGACCTTTATAAGATCAACTGCAGATATGAGGATGCCCGTGACATCATGCTCCTTGCGTATGACAGAAAGCCTGAAAGCAGGCAGATTTGTTATTCGCTCTGTGAATTATACATTAAAACGGGAGAGCCCGTGGAGGCAGCAGAGTTTTACAAGGAATTTGAGAAGCTGGCGCCAAAGGATCCCGGACGCTATATTTTGAAATATAAGCTTTATGACGCATATGACGTAACGATTGACGAAAAGATTGAAGTGCTGGAAAAACTGAAGGCGGAAGAATACCAGGAAAAGTGGATGTATGAGCTGGCAAGTCTTTACCACAGACGCGGACTTGGGACGAAGTGCGTGGAAGTCTGTGACGAACTGATCCTTTGGTTTGGCACGGGGAAATACGTCAACATGGCGATGGAACTGAAGATGCTTCATGAGCCGTTGACGCCAATCCAGCAACAAAAATATGAGCATCGGTTTGATGAGGAGTGGCAGTCGCAGCCCCAGCAACCGCAGCATCAGTCTCAGGAGCAGATGACGTATCAGCCCCAAGAGCAGATGACGTATCAGCCCCATGAGCAGCCGCAGTCAGTGCGCCAGGAAGCACAGAATGAGGAACTGGTTCCCAGAACGACCAATGAATGGAAGGTCAGCGACGTGGAGCGTGCAAGCGCCGAGCAGTTAGGGGCAACCCGCGTGTTTAACGTGGAGGAAGTGCGTCAGCAGTTAAAGAATTCCGGAGATGGTCCGGACATCGACGACATTCAGGTAAAGACCGTTGACGTTGGACAGTATAATACCATGAACCTGCAGGCAGAGATTGCGGCAGGCTTAAAGGAAGTTTTGGACAAGGATTCCAAGGAGGAGGACCCCCGGCATCAGGACGGGAATTTGGATTCCGCAACGCGCGTGATCGTATCTCCCATGCTGGATCCGGATTCAGATTCCGGTCCGTTGGATCTGCCCGTCATAGAGGGCGTTGAGGACGAGGAAGAACTGGAGAAACAGGAGAAAGAAACGGCGGAGAGAGTTCCTGAGAATATTGAGAAGTCGGAAGTCTTTTTTGAGACGCCGGGCGAGATGTATCAGGATGAGAACGGATACTTCCATGAGGCAACCGAGCGCCCAGGTGCAAAAGCGGGAGAGCAGGGAAATGGATTTGCGCAGATGCGCCGCGACGGTAAATCGGTACTCGAGAAGGAAGCCATGAAGGCACAGCCGCCGGAGCCCATGGCGAAGGTGTTGACACAGGAAGCGGACGGGCAACTCCGCCTTGTGATGCCGGAAAACAAGAAGCTGGAAAAGCAGATCACCGGACAGCTCAGTATTGAGGACATTCGTGCTGAGTGGGAGCGGATGAAGCATGACAGTCAGGAAAAGCAGGAAGAAGAGGTTCGTCAGCAAGTCCTGCGCCAGACGGGACGCATGTTTACGGAATTTGAGGAAGCGATCCGTGACAACATCTTAAAGCAGATGGAAAACACAATCGATCCTACCACCTTTGCCAACGTAGAGACGGACGCCGGGCCAGCTTTAGTTGAAGAATCTGCTGAAGAGGCTGCGGAACCCGTGGAAACCATCGAAAGCGCCGTATCTGCAGAAAATGTTGAGATTACCGCGGCTGATGAGCCGGTGGAAAGCGTTGAGACAGTTTATGAGCCTGAATCCGCGGAAACAACCGAGGCCGTGGAAGTAGCCGAGACCGTGGAAGCAACTGAGGCCGTGGAAGCAATCGAGGCCGTGGAAGCAACCGAGGCCGTGGAAGCAACCGAGGCCGTTGAAGTAGCCGAGGCCGTGGAAGCAACTGAGGCCGTTGAAGTAGCCGAGGCCGTGGAAGCAACCGAGGCCGTGGAAGCAACTGAGGCTGTGGAAGCAACCGAGGCCGTGGAAGTAGCCGAGGCCGTGGAAGCAACTGAGGCCGTGGAAGTAACCGAGGCCTTTGATTCCGCGGAGTCTGTCGAAACAATGGAAACTGCGGAAATTGCTGAAACCATGGAAACAACCGGATACGGCGAGATCACGGAGACTACCAGGGTTGCTGAAGATGTGAAAAGCGAGTCTCAAAACCTGATGGAGTTTGAATCTGACTGGGACATGGAGGGAGTGATTCCTTCTGAGTCTCGTGATGAGGACCCCGTGCGGGAAGAAAGCTTTGCGAAAATGGGCGTTGAAGAAGTAACGGAAGAAAACGCCGCGGAAGAAATCGTGGCAGCACCCGTGAAATCTGCATTTGAAAGAATGAGGGAAGCTCTGCCGGATGAAGTGATGGAGGATGATTTCTCCTGGAGCGAGGATGGCATTGAGGATGCTGCAGAAACGGAAAACCGCAATTGGAATCCCGGGGAAGACAAGGCGCCTGAAGGCGCAATCAGCTTTGAAAATCTTCCTGAGGAGGAAGAAAATCAGGAGAACGCCGAAGAGCGGCCTGAACAAGAAAAGGCGCGTGCCCTGACCAAGGAGGAAGAGGAACTGTATGAATCCTTGATCAACGACGATTCTGATCGCGTACAGCTTGCAAGAGCCATTGATAACGTCAGCATGGCGGCATATACGGGCAACGTGATCATCACGGGTGATCCGGGATCAAATAGCTTGGATCTGGCCAAGAAGATGATCTATGAGGTGAAACTCAGTGACAGCAATTTCTCGGGAAAGGTGGCTAAGATCCCCGGTAAGGCACTGAATAATAAAGACATTGCACAGCTTCTTGACGATTTGAAAAATGGCGCGCTGATTGTGGAAAAGGCATCCGACGTCTCGGATCAGACGGCAGCAGACCTTCATAAGAACTTACAGCGTGAGAACTTTGGCATTATCGTTGTCCTTCTGGACACGAAAAAGAACGTGAATAAGTTCCTCAAAGCGCATGAGGAACTGAAGCCTTTGTTTAACGCGCGGATCGACATACAGCCCATGAGCAATGACGCGCTTGCGCTTTTTGCCCGTCAGTATGCGTTGGAGAATGAGTACTCCATTGATAATCTCGGAATGTTGGCTCTGCACACGAAGATTGATGAGATGCAGACGGCCAATCACGCAGTAACTACGGCAGACGTAAAGGAAATCATGGATGACGCCATCCACAGTGCATCCAGAAAGACCTTGGGACATTTCTTTGACATTATTTTGGGCAGAAGATATGACGATGAAGACATGATCGTCATTACGGAGAAGGATTTCATTTAGTCTTTCGCCATAAGGAAAGCATGGAAAAGCAGGAGGTTTTCACATGGCAGGTTCTAACGCGAAGGTGTTTATTTCGAAGACGGACCAATACCTGTTTGGCCAGGGAACGCATTATGAGATTTATACAAAGTTAGGCGCACATCTTTCCGAGGAAAATGGCGTGAAGGGGACTTACTTTGCAACATGGGCACCCAACGCTGAAGCCGTTCACGTGATCGGTTCCTGGAGCGGATGGAATGAGACGGCCCATCCGATGACGAAACTCGGAGAGGTTGGCATCTGGGGATTGTTTATTCCGGGTGTTGGAGAGGGCAGCATTTATAAATTTCTGATCACCACGCGGGACGGCGGAAAGCTGTATAAGGCGGATCCATATGCGAATTATGCGCAGAAGCGCCCAGAGACGGCATCCATTGTCACGAATCTGGAGGGCTTTGCCTGGAAGGATCAGAAGTGGATGGAGAAGCGTGACGCGGAGGATTACAACAAGCGTCCCATCGCCATCTATGAGTGCCACGTGGGTTCATTTATGAAGCATCCTGACGGCACGGAGGATGGATTTTACAACTACAGACAATTTGCGGATCGCCTTGTGGAATATTTGAAAGAAATGAGATATACCCACGTGGAGCTGATGGGGATTGCGGAGCATCCCTTTGACGGTTCCTGGGGATATCAGGTGACGGGTTATTATGCGCCCACGTCGCGCTATGGTACGCCCAAGGACTTTATGTATCTGGTGAATGAGCTTCACAAGATTGGCGTTGGCGTGATCCTTGATTGGGTCCCCGCACATTTTGCGACGGACGCCCACGGCCTTGGTCAGTTTGACGGAACCTGCATTTACGAGCATCCGGATCCCCGCAGGGGTGAGCATCCCGACTGGGGCACGAAGATCTTTAACTATGCAAAATCGGAAGTCAAGAATTTCCTGATCGCCAACGTACTGTTTTGGCTTCGGGAATTCCACGTGGACGGCATTCGCGTGGATGCCGTGGCTTCCATGCTCTATCTGGACTATGGCAAGAAGGAAGGGCAGTGGTTGCCGAATGAATTTGGCGGCAATGAGAATCTGGATGCCATCGAATTCTTCCGCCACATGAATTCCGTTGTGCGCGGAACGTATCCCGGATTCCTTACCATCGCTGAGGAATCGACGGCGTGGCCGAAGGTGACCGGTCCCATTGGTACGGACAGCCTGGGCTTCTCCCTGAAATGGAACATGGGATGGATGCATGACTTCTGTGAATACATGAAGCTTGATCCCTTATACCGAAAGGGTAATCATTACGCGCTGACCTTTGCAATGACTTACAACAGCAGCGAGAAGTACGTACTGCCCCTGTCGCATGACGAGGTGGTGCACTTGAAGTGTTCCATGGTGAACAAGATGCCGGGGTATGCGATCGATAGGTACGCAAACCTGCGTACGGGCTACACCTACATGTTTGGTCATTGCGGCAAGAAGCTTTTATTCATGGGACAGGATTTCGGTCAGGAGCGGGAGTGGAGCGAGGCGAGGGAGCTGGACTGGTTCCTCTTGCAGGAAAAGAATAATCGGGGCCTCAAGGATTACGTGAAGGAACTCCTGAAGGCATATCGCAAATATCCTGCGCTGTATGAGTTTGACAGCAGCTGGGACGGATTTGAATGGATGAACGCCGACGACAAGGATAACAGCGTGTATTCCTTTGTCAGAAAGGCTTCCACGGGAAAGAACAGTCTTCTGTTCGTACTGAACATGACGCCCATAAAACGCGAAAAATATCGCGTTCCCGTACCTGTGGTTAGGAAGTACAAGCTTTTGTTGAATAGCGACGAAGAGCGGTTTGGCGGCTTTGGAAATGAGGTGCCTGCAGAGATCATGGCGGAGAGCGTGCCATGGCATTATCAGGAGCAATCCATTGAAGTGGATCTGCCTCCTTATGCCGCGCTTGTATTTGTCTTCTGATCTTCGGCCGACTTTGCGTGAATGGAATTAGAAAAGAATTGAAACAGGGATCGGCGGGGGAAGAAATTCTTCTGCCGGTTTTTTGTAATTTTATATATTTTATATAATTATTTTTCCCTTAGAAGAACTTTTTTACAATAAGGTCGTCTTAAGAGTTAGAAAGCTATTATTCCTATCTTGGAGGTAAAAACATGAAGAAGAAAATAATCTGGAAATTCATTGCCCTGGCATGTATGGGCGCAATGTTGGCAGGATGCGGAAGCGCGAGCACCCCAACGGAGGAAAGCGCGCAGGAAGAAAGTTCGGCGGATGGAAAAGAAAGCGCAGAAGAGCCTGGGAAGGAAGAAGTTTCTAAGCAAGAGGAGCCAGCTGAGGAGGTTTCAGAACAAGAGGCAGAAACTGCATCTGAGGAAAGGGTGGAGCACGTTGCGCAGAAAACGGAGGACGCGGACCCCATGCAGTTAAAGACCGCGTATGAAAGAGCGGCATATTTTGCAGATTGGGTTTATTTGAACCAAAAGGGGAATACGCTTGTGAGTCCCCTGTCCCTGAATCTGGCGCTGGGCCTTGCGGCAGAAGGCGCAAGCGGCGAGACGGCAAAGGAATTGGCGCAGTATTTTGGAAAAGAAGATTATTCAAGCTACGTGGACGAGTACATGAAGTTCGCAGAAAGTCTGACGGTAGAGAACGATCCCCAAGAGACAATAACGGATGAAGAAACGGGCCTGGAAACGTTTAAGACCAGAATCGGCGGCAGTGGTTACTCGTTCCGCTACGAGATTGCAAACTCTTTATGGATCAATGACAAGGAGCGGCTTCAGGAGAACTACCGCAATAACGTTGAGAAGCTCTTCCGCGCAAAGGTTGCGCCGGCTGACTTTACGGATAATCCGTCCAAAACCGTGGACATTATCAATGATTGGTGCAACGAGAAAACCCATGGTTTAATTCCAAGCATCATTACGACAAGAGACGTTGATCCGCAGCTTATGGCAATCTTGATCAATTCCCTTTATTTTGAATCTCCCTGGGTAGACAAATGGGGGCTGAGAGAGCATGCGTTTACGGACTTTTCCGGCAAGGAAACAACGCAGGAGATGTTGATCGGAAAGGGCGATGCTTATTTTGAGAATGATCAGGCGATTGCGTTTAGCAAGGCATATTACAATGGATTCCGGTTTATTGGAATTTTGCCTAAGGAAGAAGGCGAATTTAGCGTATTGAATCTGGATTTGGAGAGCCTTCTGAATTCCGAAACGAATGAATACATAGTGACTGCACTGATGCCAAAACTGAATTTTGACACGACTGCGGCAAACCTGCAGGTGCTGTTGGAATCAGAAGGGATTACGACACCGTTTGACTCTAACACTGCGCAGTTCGACAAGATCATCGAGGGCGAAGAGCTGCATATCTCGAGAATTCTCCAGAAATGCAAAATTGAACTGGACGAGAATGGCACGAAGGCTGCGGCAGTGACCGCGATGATGATGAGAGCCAATAGCGCGTTCATCGAAAAGGAGCAAGAAAGAAAAGAAGTATACCTGGACAGACCGTTTGCTTTTCTGATCTATGACAGCGTTAACGATGAGATCGTTTTTGTCGGAAAAGTGACAGAGGTAAAATAAAATGCCGTTTCTTTGGTGAAGCTGCGGGGCGTGCCTCCTCCAACAGAGAAGTTAAGTAGTGATAACGTCTCTGCAGGGCGCTGATCTCGTAGACGTAACTGTCGATCAGATCAAAATCCGTACAATTGTTAAAACCCGAGTATGCCACGTCCAAGGCAATTCGGGTTTTTTCAAGGTCTTTTTTTAGGCTGTTACCCTCAAGATCCAGCGCTAACGTCACGGGGTCATAGTTTTGCTTATACAGGATCACGGCTTCGTCCTCTCTGGATGGAATAAATTGTATTATCAGTATATACGGCAAGTAAAAAAATATTCCCGTTCTTTTTTCCGTACGCAGGCATAATCATGTTTCAGAAAATACTTTTGGTCGGGCAGGTGGGCAAATGGAACGGACTTGCATTATGATCCTGATCGCCCTTGGCGGATTGATCCTGTTGATCGCCATCGCGGTGAGGGGAGAAATGGAAAATCTTCTTTGCTTTTTGATGCGGGGATTGCTGGGCAACGTTGGAATCTGCGTGATGAATTTATGTCTGGAAAGGTGGGGGCACGGCGTGGACGTCGGCATCAACGCCGTAACCTTTTTGACAACCGCAACGCTAGGAATTCCAGGCTTTCTGGGACTTTATGCGCTAGGAATTTATCGCCTTCTGTAAAAAAGTAACAAAATCAAAAAACTTTTCAAATCCCTCTTGCAATTTTGTTTTTGTGCATTTATAATCCGATTTACAAACATTCTTGATCCTTTCAAGTGGAACGGTTCGTTCCGGTTTTCAAACGAGTGAATTAAATGAATTACGTGAAAGGGAGTGACGTTATTGACGGGTGACTTTCTTTTTGATCTGATGCTTTGTATTTTTCTTTGCATCGCCTGTTATTACGATTACCGGTTTTGCAGGATCCCCAATTGGCTGATCTTGCTGACGCTGGGGCTTGGCTTGACGAAGGCTTGCCTGGCGGGAGGCGGTTTTGGCGTGACGGAGTATCTTTTTTGGGGCGGTATTATCATGCTGGCGTTGTATCCCTTTTTCCGGATTGGTACGATCGGCGGAGGGGACGTGAAGCTATACGGCGTCTGCTGTGGATTCTTTCCGGCGGACAAAATTCTTTTTTTTCTTTTTTTCTCGCTGCTTTTCGCGGCATTGTTTTCCATGATCCGGTTTGTAAAAAGGGCTGATTTGAAGGAGCGGTTTGCCTATCTGCTTGCTTACGTGAAGGACGTGGCTGACGGCGGTGCCTGGCATTTGTATTTCAGTGACCTTCAGGAAAAGCGCAGGGCGGGCATCTGCCTCGCAGGGCCCATATTCTTAAGCGTATTAATGTTTTGGGGAGGTTTTTATTGAAACAGTTAGATGAAGTTGTCCTGGCGCTTTGCGACGGGGATGAAGAATACGTGCAATTGATGGCGGAGTACATGCAAAAGCAGCAGAATCTCCCATGGAGCGTCCACGTATATACGGATGCAGAAAAGCTTCTTGCGCGGGAGAAAGGAATGGAGCTGCTTGTTGTGGCGGAATCCGCATGGCGGGAGGAATTAAAGGCGGTCGTGCCCAAGAGAATGGTGGTGTTGAATGAAAGCGGGATTGTTCGGGATAAGAGCCTGCGCTACGTCAACAAGTATCAACAGGCAGATCAAGTGATACGGGAGCTTCTGGCAGTTTATCTGGAAATCTGTGAGCAAGCCCTTCCGAAGCTGGAAACAAAGGGAAACACCAGGTTTATCGGATTTTTCTCGCCGGTCAGGAGATGCATGCAGACTCCTTTTGCCATAACCATGTCGCAGCTTCTTGCGCAAAAATACCGGACGCTGTACCTCAATTTTGAATACTTTGCCGGGAATCAGGAACTATTGCCCGGTGAGCAAACCAGGGATTTGGCGGATCTGTTGTACTTCCTGAATGCAGAGCAGGACAAGTTTGCCTTAAGGCTTCAAAGCATGACGGGGAAGATTGGCACGCTGGATTACGTGCCGCCCATGAAATCAGGTCAAAATCTTCTAAGTATTACGGTGAAGGAATGGCTTACGTTCCTAAAAAAGCTTCAGGAACTTGGGGAATATGAATTCGTGGTCATGGATCTGAGTGAATGCATGCAGGGCTTGTTTGAGATTCTGAGGATCTGTAACACGGTTTACACCATCATTGTGGAGGATCACGCCGCAAGCGGGAAAATGACGCAGTATGAAAACATGCTGGAGCAGTATTCCTACGAAGACGTTCTCCAAAAGACGCGAAGGCGCAAGATTCCGAAGATCAGGCACCTCCCAACAAACTTGGATTGCTATGACCGGGGAGAACTGGCGGAATACGTTGCTGGACAGCTTGAAGAATTATTGAATGATGAACCCAAAACTCAAGGGGAGGGAATGGACGCAAATGGTTGACTTACAAAAGATCAAGCAAGAGATGCGCGATCACGTAAGAGAGAAAATGGATTACGGGAGGGACTATGGTGATGAGGAGGTGGGAGAACTCATCGATGAAGAATTATTGGAAAATCCGGAGACCTGCCGCTTGACGGTAGAACAAAGGCTACAGCTCAAAAAGGAATTGTTTGATTCCATGCGAAGGCTTGACGTACTGCAGTTTTTTGTGGATGATCCCGGCATCACGGAGATCATGATCAACGGCATGGAGCATATTTTTGTGGAGCGGGGCGGAAAGCTCACTCAACTCGAACTGGCCTTTGACTCCAAGGAAAGGCTGACGGACGTCATCCAAAAAATAGTTGCCGGGTGTAACCGCGTCGTGAACGATGCGTCGCCCATCGTGGACGCACGTTTGCCGGATGGTGCCAGAGTCAACGTCGTGATGGATCCGGTGGCAATCAACGGGCCGATCGTGACCATCCGGAGATTTCCAAAGAAACCCATCACCATGGAGCAGCTTCTTGCCTTTGGATCCATCACAAATGAGGCAGCGGAGTTCTTGAAGAAACTGGTCAGGGCACACTACAACATATTTGTCAGCGGGGGGACGGGAAGTGGCAAGACGACCTTTCTCAACGCACTTTCAGCCTACGTTCAAAGGGATGAGAGGATTGTGACGATTGAGGATAGTGCGGAGCTGCAACTATTGGGCGTTGCCAATCTGGTGAGGCTAGAGACCAGAAATGCCAATGTTTCCGGCTGCCGGGAGATCGGGATACGGGACTTGATTCGCGCATCCTTAAGAATGCGTCCGGACCGGATCATTGTCGGCGAGGTTCGCGGCGCAGAGGCACTTGACATGTTGCAATGTTTGAATACCGGGCATGACGGCAGTATGTCCACGGGACATGCAAATAGTGCGAAGGACATGCTGTCGAGGCTGGAAAACATGGTTTTGATGGGGATGGAGCTGCCGCTTACTGCCATCAGACAACAGATCGCGTCTGGAATCGACCTGATCGTACATTTGGGAAGACTCCGGGATAAGACCAGAAAGGTTTTGGAGATCTCGGAAGTACTGGGATATCAGGATGGGGAAGTAAAGCTGGCAACGCTGTATTCCTTTGAAGAAAGTGGGCAGGAAGAAAATGGAAAGGTTCTTGGGAAATTGGTGCGAAAAGAAGCACTCACGCACGAAGACAAGCTTAAAACGGCTGGATTATCGCCAATATGATTTCAGCAGGAAGGAATGGATCATGGTCATCGCGGAGGCTATTGCGATCACGCTGTTTTTTGCATGGTTTTTCTATCGGAATCTCTTGTTTGCCGTTTTGCTGTCCCCCTTGGGATGCGTTTGGGTACGGTACGTAAAAAGGACCAAAGGGGAAAGGCGGCGGGAAGATCTCACGGAGCAGTTCAAGGAATGCATTTTATCCACTTCAGCCTCCTTGCAGGCAGGGTATGCCGTGGAAAACGCCTTCATGGAGAGCCGGGAAGACATGAGAAATCTTTACGGGGAGGAATCCATGATCCATGAGGAGTTGGAGGGAATGCGAAGAGGATTGGTGATCAACGTATCGCTTGAGGAGCTTCTCCTGGATCTGGGTGAGCGTAGCGGATGCGAGGAAATCTGGCAGTTTGGACAAATGTTTTCCATCGCAAAGCGGGGCGGCGGAAGCCTCACGGAGATGATTCAGACCAGCACAAACTTGATCAGCCAGAGATTTGAGGCCCGGCGCGAGGTACAGACCATGCTGGCCGGGAGGAAGATGGAACAGAACGTAATGCGGCTGATGCCCTTTGGGATCACGTTTTACGTGGGAAGTGCTTATCCGGGATATTTTGATCCGCTCTATGAGGGCGTGGAGGGTATTGCCATTATGACCCTTTGTCTGGCACTCTATCTCGCTGCGGTTTTTAGCGGTGAGAAGATCTTTCAGGGAATTTGGAATCAGATGAGAGGGTTGGGAAAACAGTCGAAGCCCATAGCCTTATCGCGTGAAGGAATTCTGGGAAAGATTGCACCCGTTGGCGAAAAGGTCTTTTTACGCTTTTGGGGCGGAAGGAGATTGCGAGGGGACGAAAAGCTTCGGCAGAATCTCGAAATTCTGTGCCCGGAGGGAAACCGGGAGGATTTGTTGCAAAAATATTATGGCGGAAAGATCGGATTGTCACTGCTGATCTTTCTGGCAGGCAGTTGCCTTTCCCTGATCATGGCGTTGAAGGGAGGCACGCAGGGAGAAGAAAACCTGCCGCTTACGCTTTGGATTTTGAGCACGGCAGCCGCCGCAGGCATCTTTTTTCTGATGGATAAGGATCTGGGTGACCAGGTCAAGAAGAGGCGGGAATTGCTTGCGTTGGGGTATCCTGACTTTGTACATGGACTGGCACTCTATCTTGTGGCGGGAATGACGATACGCGCAGCTTTTGGAAAGCTTGCGGCGACAAATGAGCTTGCGGCATATGCCTGCCGGGAAATGCAGGCAGGACAATCCGAGCGAGTGGCATACGAACACTTTGGAAAAAGGGCGGGGCCACGGGAATACGTAAGATTGAGCACGCTCCTTTGCCAAAACCTAAAAAAAGGTTCAAACGCGTTGCTTTCCCGGTTGGAGGAGGAAGCCTTGTTGTCGGCGGAGAGCAGGATCCAGAGTGGAAAGCGCCTTGGGGAGGAGGCAGAAACAAAGCTATTAATTCCCATGGTCATGTTGCTTGCCGCGGTGATGCTCATGATCATGATACCGGCATTTTCCATGATGGGCGCATAAAACAAATGAAAGATTTATAAAGGGAGGAAACATATGTTAAGGAATTGGAAGGATCTTATCAATGACGAAGAAGGGATGGGGACGGTGGAAGTAATCCTCATCATCGTGGTGCTGGTGGGATTAGTATTGATCTTTAAGGAGCAGATCACAAAAATCGTCAACTCGATCTTTAACAAGATCACGAAACAAACGGAAAAGATATGATGAAAACTCGGAGAATGCCGGCATATCTCACGGTTTATCTCGCGCTGACGCTGGGAGTCATGACGACGTTGTGCCTCGCCTTGATCGAGGGAAGCAGGTACGGTGCCTTTCAATTGGAGTCCGTTTGCATTGCGGATGCCTGCATGGACAGCGTGATGGCGGAATATCACAGGGAATTGTTCCGACGGTATAACATGCTGGCCATAGACCTGTCTTATGGGACGGAGTACGCAAGCCGGACAAATTTGGAGGGCAGACTTGCGTGGTATCTGGATCTTAATTTGAAAAAACCTGCCAATAACAAGTTGGAACAGTTTGCAAATGCAAGGTACAAGGATTTCCTGAGAATGCGCTTGGAAAATGCCAACGTCACGGAGTATTCCCTGATGACGGACTTTGACGGAGCCGTATTCCGCAGAAAGGCGGCAGAGGCCATTCGGGATGACCTTGGATTGGAGGCCATGCGGGAGGCAATCGAATGGATGAAGCTGGTGAGAAATTATCATTTGGATTCCTGGGACGTCGAAGCACAAAAACGCACCGTGGACGAACAGATTGCCACTTATCAGGGGAAGGAAATAACGGGGAAGGACGGAGAAACCGTCGCGCTGGATTTTGAAAATCCCACCATGACCGTGGAGAATCAAAAGAAAATTGGGATTCTCTGGCAGGTCATGGGGGAAGCACCCATCTCAGGGAAGGTGGTGTTTAACTCAAAACTGGTGCGTCAAAGGCGAAAGAATGGCAACGTAAATCTTGGTAACCTTTCCCTGGAGGCGGAGGATGCGCTACAGGAATTTGCAGAAGACATTCTTTTTGTGGAATATCTTCGTGCCTATCTTGGCTGTTATGATCACCCGAAGGAAGGCAGTGCATTGGATTATGAACTGGAGTACGTCATTGCAGGAAAATCCAGTGACGCAAGCAATTTAAGGGACACGCTGCTGCGTTTGCTTGCCTTGCGCGAAGCAGCTAATGCGACATATCTGTATTCAGACGGGACAAAGCGGGAAGAAGCTGATCTGGTGGCCCTGGCATTGAGTACGCTTCTTGGGGTCCCGGAATTGCAAGGGCTGTTCCAGACGTCAATCCTCTTGGGGTGGGCATACGCGGAGAGCGTTCATGACCTTCGCGTACTGATGCGTGGCGGGAAGGTGCCGCTGATGAAGAGCGCCGGCACCTGGCATTACGGTCTTGATTCCGTGTTACAGGGAATGTGGGACTTCCCGGGTGCGTCAGAAGAAAAGCCCGGTCTGTGCTATCAGGATTACCTAAGAATCCTGCTTCTCATGGGCGACAAGCATGAGATGAGTTATCGCGCAATGGACGTGATGGAAGCGAACTTGCGGTTAACGGCGGGAAACAAAGCTTTTCGCATGGATGCCTGCTGCGTCGGGATTAAGACCAGGATAGCATTGGAGAGTGCGTACGGATACAGCCAGGAGCTATGGGAAGAGAAAAAATATTAAAGGAAAGGAGGAGCGCGGCGATGTCCTCTCCGTGGAAAAAACATCCCATACAAAATAATAGAAAAGGAAAAAATAAACAAGCACCTTCTTTGAATCTTACAAACAACCCTGTCAGACTCGTTCTGAGTCTGTTTTCCCATCAAGATCTAATTTGCCATAAAGTATCTCCTTCCGCGGAGGGGACGTCGCCGCGCTCTTTCTTTTCAAAATTTTGGAAGGCATCCATGACTGTGGAAGCTTCGTTGGTACTGCCCTTATTTCTTCTTTTTTTCCTGACGCTGGGAAGTAGCATGGAAATCCTGCGGTTCCAAGGCAAGATGGCAATGGCCCTCTGGAACGTTGGCAGGGAAACGTGTCTCTACGGAACAGCGCTGGAGGAGTTCCGGGGTGTCGGAGGAGCAAAGGAAAAGCAGGAAGCGTCAGGAATTTGGGAGACCGTGGGCAATCTGGCATTTTCGCAGGCTTACGTGAGGGGAAAGGTAGAGGAATTCCTGGGAAAAGAGTATTTGCGGGAAGCGCCAGTCGCAAACGGAGCGGCTGGTTTACGCTATTGGGGTGGCTCCATATTAAATCAGGATGATCTGGTGGAGATTGTTGTAAGCTACCAGGCAGAGCCCAAGTGGATCGTTCAGGGATTTCAAAGCTTTTGGATGGAGAAGCATTTTTACGGACGCTTATGGACGGGTTTCGAAATCAAGGAAGCGGACAATGCCCTATTCTATCTTGCAGAAAACGCGGAAGTTTATCACCGGAGCGCGGAGTGTAGTCATATTAAGCTGAATCCGGAGGAGATTTGGACGGTTGCCTTGGCGAATGCGAGAAACGCTGACGGAAGCCGCTATCGGGCGTGCAGCGTATGCGCCAGGGGAACCATGCCTGAGAGGATTTGGATATCTCCGGAAGGAGACTGTTATCATTACGTAAGGGATTGTCCCGGATTGAAACGAACGATCCGTGCGGTTACCTGGGAGGTCGCAAAGAATTACAGGCCATGTTCAAGATGTGGGGAGAAAAAGGGAAAATGATAATTGCGTTGGGAACCATGATCTATCTTGGCATACTGGCCGTGATGGATGCAAGGAAAAGAGAGTTGCCCACGTGGCTGCTCCTTGGTGGCAGTGTTGCGGCTATTTTGGCAGCCATATGGTTTTTGGTAAACGAAGGCGTGACTTGGGAGGGTTTGATGCTGGGTGCCGTCCCGGGCGGAATCCTTCTGGCACTGGCAGGCATTGGCGGTGGAGCGGGAGCCGGCGACGGGATCGTGTTACTGCAAGTGAACCTGCTGTTGTTGCTGGACAAGGTTGTGATTGCGTTCGCGCTTAGTTTAATGCTAATGGGAATCTTTGCTGCCAGTTTACTGTTGCTGAAAAAAGGAGCTAAGGATACAAGGCTTCCATACGTGCCATTTCTCTGGCTGGGATGCCTTGGAGCTCTTTGTATCTGCGGAATAACTTAGAGAGGTGAAACAAATGAAGGAAAACGACAAAGAAAACACGCATGATGGCTCGCGGTACGGAGATAAATGCGGAAATGGCGTAAAGGCATATTTTACCGTGGAGGCGTCGCTGGTGATGCCCGTAGTGATCGGAAGCATTATTTTTGTCATGGGATTTTTGCTGTTTTGGTATAACAGGTCTCTGATGGAGCAGGATCTAAGCATGCTTACGGTAAAAGGCTCCCAGGTAAACATTGATGATCCGGAGCGGTTTTTGGGTGAGCTGAGAGATTGGCAGCGTGATAACTTTTCTGAGAAATACTATGGTTGGATGAGAGAAGGAATCACATATTCCAGGGAACGAAACATGATTAAATTAAGTGAAAAAGGAAGAATGATCCTTGGAGACCGGATCTGGAAGGCGGAAGTGACGGGTTCGGCTTTGCGAATGAACGCAACCTCTTTTTTGAGAACGTGCAGAAGAACAAGCATAGCGTTGGAGGATAAGAAATGAAGGCAGAGTATGTCAGAAATTTGCACAGTAATTACGTAAGGTTGTTGTTGGAGGGAAAACCAGAGGAAAAGAAGTATCAGTATTGCATACTGAGCAGGGGCGGAATCAAAGGGCTGCTTCCCTGTAGTCTGCGCTATATGGATGGAGGGGCTTATCTTTATTATGACATCACGTCGAAACAAAATCTTGTGCAGTTCTATCAAAAGGGAAGCATTTCAAGGGAGTGGCTGTTGGATTTTATGAGCAGCTTTAGGAGATTGCAAAGGGAATTGGAACGCTTTTTATTGCGGGAAGAGAACGTTATCTGGGACCCGAGGCACGTGTTTCAGGATCTGGAAAACCCAGAGTTCTCCTTTATGTACGTGCCCTATTGTGAAGAAGAGAGCTCATTTTTAAGATTCCTTTCCTTCTTGGTGGAAAAGGTTAATTACGATGATCAGGAATTGGTAGAATGCGTTTATAAGATGTATGAACAGTATGAAAAGAATGGGGAAACTTATCTTCAGGAACAGATATTTAAGGACGCAAAGGCCTTGGAGAAAAAGCGGGAAGAGAAAATACGGGAAGAGAAAAAGCGGGAAGAAAAAGAGGAAGGAGAACCGATTCAGATCCGCAAGACGGAACCAGTCGACACATGGAACGTATCGGCTCCCGCTGACGTACAGGATTCCGGAACTCCCAAAAAGCTATTTGGATTCTTTGAAAATATGAAAGGGAAAAAGACAAAGGAGAAGGAGCGGCGGGAGGAGTATCAAGAGAGCATGCAACAGTTGATCAGCGGATATGCCGTTGCAGAAGAAACGGAGTATGAGGAGGGATACGGCAGAACGACGTTTTTATTGCAGAAGCCAGAGAAAAAAGAACAGACGCACCGGCTTTATTTTGTGGATGGAAGAAAGGCGTCGGAGCTATCGACAACGAATCTGCTGATTGGTAAGTATAAAGAAAAGGTTGACCTGTATTTGGCGGATGATTCCGTATCGCGCATGCATGCCCGTATCCTGCGCGATCAGGAGGATTATTATTTGGAGGACGAGAATTCCACCAACGGAACGTTTTGCAACAAAACCCGGCTTCAACCATATGAGAGAAAAAAGCTTGAACCTGGCGACGAGCTTTGCATTGGAAACGTAGTTTTGTTATTTCGATGACCAGACTCCAATTCATCAGGCAGACAGACTCGAATGAAAAATTTTTTCAATAAAAAATTGGGTTTTTCTTTACGTTAAGAATGCAATCCGATATAATTTGTTTTGCGGGAATTAGCAAAAACGAAGGATTGCAAAAAGGAGGAAGAAAATCTAATGCTGGAATTTCGTTATGATACGCAGCTTTTGATCGAGGGAACCGGATTGGACGAGGATGAGATCACGGATTATATCACGGAGCATTTACAGGGAGATTGCCTTTTGGCGGTTGGTGACGATGAACTGATCAAAGTGCATTTCCATACCAATGAGCCCTGGAAGCTTTTGGAATATGCCAGGAGTCTTGGCGAAATCTATGACATTGTCGTGGAAGACATGGATCGTCAGGCAAGAGGACTTCACGGTTAAGAAAAAAGGACTGGCAAAATTGCCAGTCCTTTTTATTACCATTTCATGATTTCACGCATCCCAGAGATTAATACGTTCGCCGCCTTTTCGTGGGCGGACTCCAGAGGATGATAGTCAGAGACGTAACCTACGGAGGCGTCCTGCTCGGGAAGGCGGAGCGTTGCGATCCGCTGATCGCCCGTCTCCTCGGAATAGGCTTTAACAGCTTTGCAGATCCAAGGGTAAAGTCTGGCGCCCATGAGCCCAAGAACACAGATGAGCATGGCGTCGGGATTGTGTTTACGGACTACCTTTAAGAACGCGGCGTAGCGGTCGGCATATTCCTGCTGGCGATCCGTAAAATCTTGACAATAGCTGTCGTCATTTGTGCCAAGATTAATTACGACTGCATCTGGACGATATTGTGAAAAGTCCCAGGATACGTCGGAAGGGGCCGGTTGTCCTGCCATGACGTCATAGGTAAAGCCCATGGATTCATAGTAATCAGGAATTCTCTGATTCGTCATCTTTATGGCCGGATCGCCCGTGTAACCGGAAATGATTCCATAGCCGCTGATGGAGAACATGGAATAATCAGCATTTAGCGCGCGGGCCGTCTTATAGGCATATGCCTTGGTTACGTCCTCCGTCGCCGTCTGAAAAGGAATCAAGGGATCTTCAGTATCGATTCCGTACCCACACGTGATGGAATCGCCGATAAACTCAATTTTCCTGTCTTTTGCGGGCGTGGCCCTTACGGTTTCGCCATCTGTGATTTCCAGGGGAGCGATTCCCACCAGGGACATGGCGCATTCGGAGAGCTTGATCACGCGGATAACGGATTTTTTTCTTTCAGCACTTTCTGCAACGCGGAGTTTGGTTTCCTTTGCGGAGAGCTGCAGGTCAAAGGAACGGACTTCGTCCACGTACACGGCAATGCGGGCATAGTTTTGTTCATTACCCGGAAGCTCTGCGGCGCTTCCGCCGAGAAGCGTTAACGTAAGGCCGTTTCCCTCGTACTCAAATTCTACGCCGGAGCCGGAAAGATAAAGGTAAAGCCGGTCCTTTGACAAATGTGTGCGGCCTAAATATTTTACGTTTGTTGCATTCCATTCGACTTTCATAAATGATTTCCTCATGCGTGGCATTTTTGTTTTATGGCCAGTGCAATTATTTTATCATTTGTCCGGAGGGGAGTCAACGTAATGCGCCATATTCCATGGTTTTATATTTTTTTTAAGAGTTTATATATTTTTAAGTCGCTTTTCCATTAATTTATGTTATAATCTACAGAGGGAGGATGATGCCTTCCGTTTCAGTGGGAGATTATGCTCTCATCTGCGGAAATGCACGCAAGGAAAGGAGAGGCGGGTTAAGAGGCATGAAATTTAAGACGAGAATACGCGTCACTTTTGTCAGCATCATTTTGGTCCCGCTCATTATGACAATTGTGGCCTACTTGGCAATTGCGTTATATTTGGTGAATGCTCGGTCAAATGGCTCTAAAGAAATGGATAATATCCAGATGAATGAGAACTTCGAGTATTTTATCGGCAAAATTGATTCTACGTACGACGAGTTTTCCAAATTGGCCGAGGAGAATCCGGATGCGCTTGGAGATTTGGATTACATGCAAAAAAGAAATGACGACCTGGTGAAGCAGTCAGCCTATTTGATGGTAAGAAAAGGGACGGAGTTGTTCTACGCAGGTAATCCCCAGGCTGAAAAGCTATTACCGAGATTGCCGAAGTATCAAAACCTGCGCATGGATGAACACAGTGGTTTTTATTTTCTCGATCTGGACCGTTACGTAAAGCAGATGGATTTCACGTTCCCGGACGGCGAACAGGGAAGCGTGTTCATCGTGGCAACGATGCATACTCTGGTTTCCAAGCAGTTTCTGGCGTACATGTTCATTGCCATCGGAATGAATCTGATCGTTACTAGCCTGATGCTAACCCACTGGATGCAAAAAGGCGTGTTCAATCCCGTGGCGAAGCTAAACATTGCAATGCAAAGAATCAAAGAGGGAAGCTTTGATTATGCTTTGGAGACTACTGAGGCAGGAGAGATTGGAGATCTTTACCGCAATTATGAAGACATGAGACTCAGGCTGAAGGAATTGGCCCAGGAAAAAGAGAACAATGAAAAACAAAACCGTGAACTGATCAGTAATATTTCCCATGACCTCAAAACACCCATCACTTCCATCAAAGGATACGTGGAGGGTATCATGGACGGCGTGGCGGATTCTCCGGAAAAGATGAATAAGTACATTCGCACCATTTATAATAAAGCGAATGACATGGACAGGCTGATTAATGAGCTTACGACCTATTCCAATATTGACAACCATCGCATCCAGTATAATTTCCAACGGATTAACGTCACGGATTATTTTGGGGATTGCGTGGAAGAGGTTGGCCTTGATCTGGATTCCAGGAACATCAAACTGAATTATTCGAATCTGACGGATCCTTCTACCGTCGTGATTGCCGACGCAGAGCAAATGAAAAAGGTAATCAACAATATCATTGGAAACAGCGTGAAGTACATGGACAAGTCGGACGGATGCATAGACATCCGGATCCTGGACCAGGAGGATTCCATCCAGGTGGAGATTGAGGATAATGGAAAGGGAATCGCACCCAAGGATCTCGCGAAGATTTTTGAGAGATTTTACAGGACGGATGCTTCCAGGAATTCCGCGCAAGGCGGCAGTGGCATCGGACTTTCCATCGTGAAGAAGATCATAGAGGATCACGGCGGTTACATATGGGCTACCTCAGAAGAAGGAAAAGGAACCTGCATGCATTTTGTGCTTAGAAAGTATATTGAATTGTAAATGGAGGAGAACATGAACAGAATTTTGATCGTGGAAGATGAGGAGGCAATTGCCGAGCTTGAAAAGGATTACCTGGAGCTTTCAGAATTTCAGGTGGATATCTGCAATACCGGAGATCAAGGGCTTAAGGCAGCATTGGAGCAGGATTACAACTTAGTCGTGCTTGACTTGATGATGCCCGGCATGGACGGATTTGAGGTCTGCAAGAGAATTCGCAAGGAAAAGGACATTCCCATCATTATGGTGTCTGCAAGAAAGGATGACATTGATAAGATCCGCGGGCTGGGCCTTGGAGCGGATGACTATATAACGAAACCTTTTAGCCCAAGTGAGCTGGTTGCGCGCGTAAAGGCTCATTTGGCGCGATATGACAGATTGGTTGGAACGATTCAAAAGCAGCAGAACGACGTTGTGGAGATCAAGGGCATTCGCATTGATAAGACGGCCAGACGCGTATACGTGGACGGGGAAGAGAAGATCTTCACGACGAAGGAGTTCGACCTTCTGACTTTCCTTGTGGAGAATCCGAATCACGTGTTCACGAAGGAAGAACTGTTTCAGGAAATCTGGGGCATGGGTCCCGTGGGCGACATTGCGACCGTAACCGTGCACATTAAGAAGATCCGTGAGAAGATAGAAAAGGATTCCGCAAAACCCCAGTATATAGAGACCATTTGGGGCGTGGGCTACCGTTTCAAGATCTAAGGGATTGACTTCTGGCGAGGCAGCGTATAGAATAATAAGGCAAAATTCTTGTTCGCAGGGAAGATTTTACGGATTGGATCATTACGTAAGGGAAGGAATGAATTTACATGTTGAAGCAAGTATCGATCTACGCAGAGAATAAGAAGGGTACCATGCAAAAGATCACGGGCATCCTTTTGGAGAATGACATTAACATTTTGGGTTCCGTCACTAACGACAGTGCGGAGTACGGCATTATCCGCATGGTGGTGTCCGATGCCCAGAAGGCATTTGATTCACTTACGGCAGCTGGCTACCTTTGCCGTTTGACCGACGTGATTGGAGTTGAGGTCGCAGACGAGGTAGGTAACCTGAACCATTTGTTAAAGGATTTGGAGCAGAGCAACATCAGCGTTGACTACCTGTACCTTTCCTTTAACCGTGAATCCGGGAAGCCCATTATGGTATTCCACTGCCTGGACACCGGTGAGGTCAAGGCATGCCTAAAGACGAAAGGATACACGGTTCTGTAGCTTGCGCGATTCCGGATTTTCAGCGGAAGACGTGGGAAAAGGGGGAAGGAAATGCTTCCTGAGGCATTTTTGGAACGGATGCAAAAACAGCTGGGCGCTGAGTACGCTGAGTTCTTGGCAAGCTACGACAAGCCTAAGAACCAGGCATTGCGCCTGAATGCATTAAAAAAGACGGAGAGCGGAGAGAGCATGAAAGAGTGCCTGACCGCTCTTTTTCACATGGAGAAGGTTCCGTGGGCGCAAAGCGGATATTATTATGACGGGACGACCGGTCCGGGGAAGCATCCCTATCATGAAGCCGGGCTGTATTACGTGCAGGAGCCCAGCGCCATGGCGCCGGCAGGCTTTTTGGACGTACGGCCCGGAGAACGGGTATTGGATCTCTGTGCTGCGCCAGGCGGTAAGAGCACGCAGATCGGCGCACTTCTTCGCGGTACGGGACTTCTTGTCAGCAATGAGATTCATCCTGCCAGGGCCAGAATCCTATCGGAGAACGTAGAGCGCATGGGAATTGCGGGAGTTTGCGTGACAAATGAGAGCCCGGAGAGACTGGCGGAAGCATTTCCGGCTTATTTTGACAAGATCCTGGTGGATGCGCCGTGTTCCGGAGAGGGAATGTTCCGTAAAAATGAAATTGCCCTGACGGAGTGGAGCGAGGAGAACGTAAGACTTTGCGGGGAAAGGCAGGACGGCATTCTGGACGAAGCGGCCAAAATGCTCCGGCCGGGCGGAAGAATGGTCTACTCGACTTGTACCTTCGCTGAGTGGGAAAATGAGGGGAGCATCGGCAGGTTTCTGGCAAGGCATCCCGAGTTTTCCTTGGCGCCAAACCTGCATTTTCAGGCGGGGGAGGGAAAGGAAATCCCGTTTGACGGAATGCTTAGGCTGTACCCGCACCAGATCCGGGGGGAGGGACATTTCCTGGCAGTGCTTCAGAAGGAAGGAGGCGTGCCGGACGGTTACCGCCCGCAGCCAGTGGGAGGCTACGCCAAACTTCTTCGGGAAAAAGACTGCAGGGAATGGATGGAATTTGAAAAGAGCACGCTTCGGCACGGTGTGGCGGAGTGCGTGTTTGGAGGGATGCGTCAGACGGGTTTTCTTCGCTTTGGCGATAATCTCTATCTTGTGCCGGAGGAATATCCGAATTTGAAGGGGCTAAAAGTTTTGCGCCCCGGATTGCATTTGGGTGAAGTGAAAAAAGACCGGTTTGAACCATCACATGCCCTTGCGCTTGCGCTTGGCGCGACAGACGTGCAGAATGCGTGGCGCATGAGCACAAAGGATTATCTTCCCGTAGCCTATTTGGCGGGGCAGACGTTCCCTGCAGAAGGAACAAAGGGGTGGTACTTGATCTGCGTTGACGGCATTTCCCTGGGGTGGGGAAAGCTTGCGGGTAACGTGATGAAAAATCATTATCCCAAAGGGCTTCGCAAGGACGGGGGTGTCATCGCGTGAACTGGATTGAGATCAAGGACGTAAACGCGCCGGAACTGGACGTGTTTGCCAGAAGTTCGGAGGCTGAGCTGTATCATTATTTCGAGCCGGAATTGGGAGTTTTTATTGCGGAGAGCGCCAACGTGGTCCTGCGGGCGCTGGAGGCAGGCTATGAACCGCTGTCCCTTCTCGTGGAAGCGCAGAGAGTGGAAAAAGAGGGGAAACCCGTATTTGAAAAGATTGAGGAACTCTTTGGCAAAGAAAAGCTGGAGAGTATTCCCGTTTACGTTGCGCCTCATGAAACCGTGACGCTTCTTACCGGATACAGTCTGGTGCGCGGACTCTGGGCCGTGATGCAAAGGAAGCCTTTGTCGGAGCTTTCAAGGTTTTGTGAGGGAAAGAGACGACTGGCAGTGCTTTATGACGTGGTCAACCCTACCAACGTGGGCGCGATCATCCGGTCTGCGGCGGCTCTTGGCATGGACGGCGTGGTTTTGACGAAAGGCAGCGTCAATCCTCTGACCAGACGGGCGGCGCGGGTTAGCATGGGAACGGTGTTCCAGATTCCCTGGACCGTAGCTCAAAGTGATGAGTGCGGTGGTCCGGATTTTATTGCGAAGTTGGGAGGCTTGGGTTTTCAAACGGTGGCGATGGCCCTGACGAAAGACAGCGTCAGCGTGCGCGACAAAAGGCTGAAGGAAGCGGAGAGACTTGCCATAGTGCTTGGCACGGAAGGGGACGGCCTCCCTAAGGACGTCATGCAGGCGTGCGATTACCGCGTGATGATTCCCATGTATCACGGCGTGGATTCCTTGAACGTAGCGGCAGCCAGCGCGCTGGCTTTCTGGGAATTGAATTTGCTCAATATTTGATTTTGGAGCCCCAAAGTGCTATAATATATTGACATTCGCAAAAACGCGACAGTTTTGAACGAATCCGCATGGGAAAGGAGGAACGGCGTGGATTTCCAGAAATTTGTTGATGGCATAAAATCTATGACCTGTGTCATTTCCGTGGAAAAGAGCGGAAATACTTACGGGAAAATTCGCATCGTCGCGGTAAATCAAGCGTTCGTTGACTCCGTGGAAAACTTGGATCGTTTCTTGACGGTGACTGGCGTGGAAAAGTTTATTCCCAACAGTGAATATCAGAAATACTTTCCGAAGGACGCAAATTTTGAGGATTCTTGCTACCGGTGCGCGATCCTAAAGCAACCAATCCATAATTACGTCCACCCGGTAATATATGATTTTTGGTTTCATCTTTTTATGTTGCCGATTGCGTCCGACGATGAAAATATTGGGTACTGCACGTATACGCGGGAAATCTCCCGGGAGACGAGTACTTCAAAAATGACGCAGACGTCATATGAGACCGCATCGGCCGTTTTGAATACGTGCATTAAGCTGCGTGGAGCTGTGGATTTTGAAAAAACCATCCAGGAAGTGATGGATGACATCCGGAAAATCTGTAATGCCAGACATTGCTGTCTACTTCAAGTGGATTTTAGCGATCGCAAATGTAAGGTGCTTGCAGATGCCTATTCGGGAGCGGAAGCGAGAAGGCCCATGAAACACTGGGAGGATCAAGAGCACTTTGAGTTGGTCAACTCTTGGTCGGATCTGATTGGCGAAAGCAATAGCCTGATCGCAATGAATAAGCAGGACATGGAACGCATCAGGGAGGCCAATCCGAATTGGCATGCCTCACTGAGGAAGGCCAGCGTGGAAAGCATTGCGCTTTTTCCCCTAAAGGCAAGGGGCGAGCTCTTGGGATACATTTGGGCGACTAATTTCGAGGTAAATGGCAAGAGTAATATCAAGGAAACGTTGGAACTGACCACGTTTTTCCTGGCATCGGAGATTTCAGGCTATCAGATGTTCGACCGGCTTAGGATCTTAAGCACCATGGACATGCTGACGGGCGTGTATAACAGAAACGAAATGAACAACCGCGTGGACCGTCTGAGCGGCGGAGCGGAAGGAAGCGGTAAGCCCATTGGCGTTGTATTTGCTGACTTAAATGGCTTGAAGCGCGTGAATGACACGGAAGGTCACCTTGCGGGAGACCTGCTTTTGAAGAATGCATCCATGTTATTGAAGAGCGTTTTTGTGGAAAATGAGATTTATCGTGCCGGCGGAGACGAGTTTATGGTTTTGATCGAGGATGCCACGCCGCAGCTGTTGGAATGGCAGGCCGAAAGGATCAAAAATCAGGCGGGAGTCTATAAGGACGTCAGCTTTTCCGTTGGCTATTGTTATGAGACGGATGGAAGGAACGTACACAGGGCATTAAAGATCGCTGACCAGAGAATGTACGCGGACAAAGAAAGGTATTATGCGCTGTATCCGGAATTGCGCAGGGGTATCTTATGAGCCTTAAGATCATATATGAGGATGAAGAGATCCTGGTAGTACGTAAGCCTGCAGGCCTTGCAACGCAGAGCGCAGGCGTAGGGCAGGCAGACGTGGTAAGTGAGCTGAAACGCCATTTGTCAAAGACGAAGAAGGCGCCGTATTTAGGCGTGATCCACAGACTGGACCAGCCGGTGGAGGGACTTCTGGTTTTTGCAAAGACGCCGCGGGCGGCGGCCAGTCTTACCAGGCAGCTGCAGGCGGGCGTCCTGAATAAGACGTACCTGGCGGTCACGTTTGGCAAACCATTGGCAGGGGAAGCGGATCTGAAGGATTATCTTTGGAAGGACGGGAACGTGGCGCGCGTTGCCGGCGAGTGCGACAGGGAGCGCCTGGGAGCAAAAGAAGCGAGATTACGTTACCGCGTCCTTGGCTCTGACGGGGAGACGGCGCTTTTGGAAATTCAGATTGAAACGGGCCGGTTCCACCAGATCAGAGCTCAGCTTTCTCACGCAGGCTTTCCCATACTGGGAGATCAAAAATACGGAAACGAGGCATCTCTTGCCGCAGGCAGGGCGCGAAACGTAAGGAACGTAGCGCTGATCGCGAAGGATCTTGAACTGAGGCACCCCGTTACGAAAAAAAGCATGCGCTGGGAAATCGAGCCGGAACAAATAATATTCAAAAAATAGTCCATACTAGCTTTAAGGGATCGCTGAAGCGAGACGGTAAAGGAGCTGGGGATGGAAACGTTTTTGGGGAAAATGAAGCAAAGTAGTTTGGGCATACTGCTCCTTGAAACGGGAGCAGTATTTTTGTTTTTAAAATATCTGGCGCCTCTTGTCTCGCCCGTTCTGGCGGCAATGCTGTTTTTGACTATTTTTGGCTCCCTTTTACAGAAAATGCAAAAGCTCCGCATCCATCGTCAGGTGGGAGCAGTGGCACTTCTTTTGGCAGCCCTCGCCGCAGCGGGGATTGTATTTGGGGTTTTATGGCACTGTTTTTGGAAGGAGTGGCCCGTCATGGCCATGCAGGCAGAAAGCTGGAGAAATGGTTTGCCGGATTGGGCAGGCGAATGGGTGGACCGGATCGCCCGGGAGCTATGGCGCTATGCGGCAGAACTGGAAAGGGGAATGATGGGCGGCGTGCTCCGGTATGCCGGGAAGGCAGCAGCTCTCGGCGGCTATCTGGCTACTTTTTTGATCGCGGTGATCTTGCTTGCGAAGGATTATGACGAGATGATGAACCGCTTGCTCGACAGGGAGGATTGTCATTTGTTGTTGTCCGTTATCTGCGGCGTCATCCGCTACGTAGCAGTCTATGTTAAGGCGCAGTTTGTCATCATGAGCATGATCGCCGGACTTTGTGCCATTGGACTTTGTTTGGCGGGAACGTCGCAGGGAGTGTTTTTGGGGTTTTTGGCGGGTGCTCTCGATGCCCTTCCGTTCATTGGTACGGGAATTGTCCTGATGCCGCTTGCCATAGTGGAATTCTTGGGTGGAAGGACGGTGGCAGCCTTGGCATGCGTGGGTTTGTACGTGACGTGCATTTTGTTGCGTGAGACAATGGAGCCTAAGCTGATCGGGAAAAGGATTGGCGTTCGCCCCATATGGATCCTCATCAGTCTTTACGTGGGCATCCGGCTGTTTGGCGTGGCGGGAATCATTAAGGGGCCCTTGGGATTTATTATTTTGTGGGAACTGAAACGTCAGTCCGAGCAAAGCGCGGCCAGGGAAATGACCGTGGTAAAGGAATAAAATGACAAATAATGGAAAATAATAATCAAAAAAGTTAAGAAGAAGAGGAGACGAATTCCTAAAAAGATGATAAAATATAATCAGTAATCTTTTTTGGCGGATGTTTTTGCGCTTATGGGCGGAAACTGGTTTGAGAAGAAAGGGGTATTTCATGGAAAAAAGAAGATTTGAGAAACTTGGAATTGACGTTTCCCTTTTGGGATTTGGATGTATGAGATTTCCCACGGGTCCTGACGGTAAGATTGATCAGGTGTTGGCTGAGCAGATGATGGACAAGGCCATTGCAGCCGGCGTAAACTACATAGACACCGCGTATCCCTATCATGGAGGCGAGAGTGAGACTTTTGTTGGGAAGGTTTTGAAGAAGTATCCCCGCGATTCCTTCTATCTTGCGACAAAGCTCCCCTGTTGGAACGTAAATCAGATCTCGGACGTGGACAGGCTGTTCAATGAACAGCTTGGAAAGCTTCAGGTAGATTACGTTGATTTTTACCTGATGCATGCCATGAATAAGGGAAGCTGGGACAAGATGGTTGGCCTTGGCGTCGTAGAGCGCCTGGAGGAATTGAAGGCAGAGGGCAAGATCAAATATCTGGGATTCTCTTTCCATGACGGCTACGAGACTTTTGAAGAGATCATAAATTACAAGGATTGGGATTTCTGCCAGATTCAGCTGAATTACATGGATACGGAGGAACAGGCTGGCCTAAAGGGCTATCGGCTTGCGGAGGAGAAAGGCATTCCCCTGACGATCATGGAGCCCATCAAGGGTGGTTCGCTGGCGAATTTCTCACAGGATATCATGGACGTGTTCCATGCGGTAAAACCTGGTGCGTCCGCGGCTTCCATCGCACTGCGCTACGTGGCTACCATGCCCAATATCCTTACCGTACTCAGCGGCATGTCCACCATGGAACAGGTGGAGGACAACCTGAAGACTTTTATGAACTTTGAGCCTATGGAGGAGAAGGAATATCAGGCCATTGAGAAGGTAAAGGAGATCATGAACAGCCGCATCCAGAACGGATGCACCGGGTGCCGGTATTGCATGCCCTGTCCTTTCGGCGTAGACATTCCAGGAAATTTTAGCTGTTGGAACCGCTATCACATGTATCAGAACTACAATGTTGTCAATTGGCAGTGGGAGAACATGGGCCGCGAGGGCAAGCAGGCGAAGAACTGCAAGGAGTGCGGCAAGTGCGAGAAGGCATGTCCTCAGCATTTGGCAATCCGTGAAGATTTAAAGAAGGTTCAGGCAGACTTGGACAAGAAGGAAATGATCCTCTAATCTCATTAACGTGACGTATACGGAAGGAACCGCTTTGGGGCGGTTCCTTTTTTATCGAAAAAGCGCGATTTTCCCATCAGTTACGGTGATTAAAGGCTAGTAAAAATAACGCGCTCATGATATAATGAAGCAAAATCACTTGCTTGCAAGGGTGATTTTGCGAATTGGATCATAAACCGAAGGTTTATGATATAATAAACATAGAATGCATGTTTATACCCTAAAGTAAGTATCGCAAGGAGATTTATTTAGGAGGAATTATGGACAAGATTGCGGTGTTGATCCCCTGTTATAACGAGGGAAAAACCATCGGAAAAGTGATAGATGACTGGAAGGCAGCGCTCCCGGAAGCAGTCATCTACGTATATGACAATAATTCGACGGACAACACGGCGGCTGAAGCGGTGCAGCATGGGGCCGTTCTTCGAAAGGAACGCCTGCAGGGGAAGGGTAACGTTATCCGCAGGATGTTCCGGGAGATTGACGCAAAGGCTTACGTCATGGTGGACGGAGATGACACGTATCCGGCGGAATACGGGCGCGAGATGGTAAATCTTGTTTTGGAGGAAAACGTGGACATGGTCATCGGGGACAGACTCTCGTCCACCTATTTTACGGAAAACAAGAGACCGTTTCACAACTTTGGCAATTCTTTTGTGAGAAAGAGCATCAATACCCTGTTTCAATCGAACGTAAAGGATATCATGACCGGATACAGGGCATTCAGTTATTTGTTTGTGAAATCCTTCCCCGTTTTGTCCAAAGGCTTTGAGATTGAGACGGAAATGACGATACATTGTCTGGACAAGAACATGTCCGTGGCAAACGTGGTGGTGGAGTACCGGGATCGTCCGGACGGCAGCGTTTCCAAGTTAAACACGGTGCCGGACGGGATCAAGGTGATCGGCATGATTGTCAGACTTTATAAGAACTACAAACCGCTGGCGTTCTTTGGCGCACTTGCCGCGTTGCTTACGCTGGTGGCGGTGATCGGCATGGTTCCGATTTTGATCACGTACGTTGAGACGGGGTTGGTTCCGAGGTTCCCGACGCTGATCACTTGCGGATTTGTCATGGTAGCGGCTTTGCTTTCTTTTTTCTGCGGGCTGCAGCTACAGACCATCCGCCAGCAGAACAGACAGAACTTTGAATATCGGTTGTTGGAGGTTGAAGCGAACCTTCACTTGCAAGAAGGCGATGAATAAGGTAATTGCATCTGAAACCCGCAATTGGATTGACGGAGGATGATGATATGATGGATGACGTGGATAAACGTTCGTATGACAGGAGATTTGTGGAAGAGATGCCTGCCGCGGCCTTTGTTTGCAGGGCACAGGGAGGCAGGGAGCTTCTCTATGCCAATCAGAACATGATACGATTGTATGAATGCGAAACATACGAGGAATTCATGGAATTTGTGGGCGGTTGTTTTGACGGCATGGTAAGCTCTGCGCAATTTAAGAGCATGCTCAAGGAACTGGAACTGCAGATCCGTGAGAAGGGTCAGAATACGGGACGTCTGTTTTATCACGTTACGACAAAGAAGGGAAACGTTTATCTTGCGGAGGAGCATTGGTTATTAAAGGAAGATCCCGTGGAAGGACAGATTGTTTACGGATTTGTGATCTCGCGGGAATATGACCTGGGTGGTGCGGATTATGATCCGATCACGGGCCTTTACGGAAAAATGAGATTCCAGGGATATGCCATGGACTTCAACCGTGAGATGATCGGCAAAACCTCGGAAGAGTACGTGATTTCCTATCTCAACCTGATCAATTTTAAGCTGCTCAACGTCAACAAGGGCATTGCGGAAGGTGATGATTGCCTGACGGCCGTGGCAGACGCGTTAGGTCACGTGTTTGAGGATGCTTTCCTTGCAAGGCTTTCCGATGACCATTTTGGCATTGTTGATAAGCGGGAAGGTCACGTCGAGAGGCTTGAGCGCTTTGGAAATTATTTTAAAGAAAGATACGGAGACCGTTTTGGCGTTGTGGGGAAATGGGGCGTCTATCCCTTTGTGCCCAATAAGGATTTCGATATTGAGAAGGCCTTGTCTTACGCGAAGATCGCGTGCGATTACATCAAATACCATTCTGGCGTGACTTGGACAATTTACTCGGAAACGCTTGCGCAGAAGAGAAACACGGCAGAGCATTTGTCAAGAACCTTTGAGGAAGCGTTGGAAAAGGGCTGGATTAAGGTTTATTATCAGCCCGTGATCCGTTCGATCACGAATCAGCTTTGCGGCGTGGAATCACTGGTGAGATGGCAGGATCCGCAATTTGGTTTTATCTTTCCGGGCGATTTTATCGGCGTGCTGGAGGAGAGCCGTCAGATCCATAAGCTGGATTCCTTTGTTGTGGAAGAGGTTTGCCGTACCATGCATGAGCGCGTGCTGAATCATCAGCCAATCGTTCCGGTTTCCGTTAATTTCTCAAGACTGGATTTTGTTACGTGCGACATGCTTGCGGTGGTTGAGAGCGCCGTAAAGAAATATGACGTGCCAAGGGACTATATTCACGTTGAGATCACGGAGAGCATGATCGTATCCGATCAGGAGCTGATGCGGGGTGTGATCAACAGCTTCCGCGCGGCAGGCTACGAGATATGGATGGATGATTTTGGAAGCGGATATTCTTCCCTGACGGTCCTGAAGGACTATCAGTTTGACATGCTAAAGCTCGACATGAACTTCTTGTCGAACTTTACGGATAAGTCCAAGGACATCATGCGTTCCGCCATCATCATGGCAAAGGATCTTGGCATCAAAACCCTTGCTGAGGGCGTTGAGACAAAGGAGCACTTGGATTACTTAAAGAGCATAGGCTGCGAGGAAATCCAAGGCTACTATTACGGCAAACCGGAGCCGGCTGAAGTAATGTTTGCGCATCTTGCCGAGAAGAACGTTTCCATCGAACATCGGAAGTGGCGCCATTTTTATGAAGTTGCCGGCTTTTCCGTAAAGGCAACGGACGTTCCGCTTGAGATCGTGGAGGCAGATGAAAAAGGCTTCAAGACGCTGTTTATGAACAAGGCTTACCGGGAGCAGGTTTTTGGAGATAACGTGGATTTTACGCTGGAAGAGATCGACAGGCGCATTTATCATACGGCTTCTCCGTTGCAGATAAAGTATCAGGAATTTTTAGAGCAGATCAAAAGAACGGGAAAGCCTGAGACGTTTTATTATACAAACGGTGACAGTTACATGTGTCTTCGTGCACAGGTTTTGGTGCAAAATGAAGACAGGTGTGTTTTTAAGGCGTCCCTGTATAACGTGTCGGCGGATCCGGATGCAGACAAGAGAAATCTGTTGGATTCCAAGCTTAGAACGTTGAATCTTTTGTTCCGCGTGGTTTTGCTGGGTGATCTGAAAAACCATACGCTGATGCCGCTTCTTGGCACTTCGCCTAACATGAAGGAATCTCGTAAGGCAACGGAAAGCGTAGAGATGGACAATGAGCTCTTTGCGGAACAAAATATTTTCCCGACGGAGAAAAAACGTTATCGCAGCTTCATGGATTTCTCCACGCTTCGGGAGAGAGTGGAAAAGTCCATGTTTGGATATATTTCCGACGTGTTCCGGATCAAACAGCAGGATGGTGCTTATCGAATGGGAGAGATTTCCCTGATGCTCATTCCCGGCACCAACGGACAGGAATTCCTGTACTGCGCGAAGCCATATTTCGACATGCGTGGGAAGGAAAATCGGGATGCGGACGAGCAGTTTGCCGGAGGGAAATTTGCAGGAAGTCCTTATGGAGACGGGCTATTCCCTGCAAATGAGAAGAGCGCTCTGGAAGATGCGGGCGCGCAGGACAATTACGCCAGACTGATATGGGAAAACATGCTCTGGGACGCGGGCATAAAGTTTTTCTGGAAGGATACGGAAAGAAGGTATCTCGGCGTGAGCCAGGCCTTTTTGGATTATTTCGGCATTCAGTCCATGGATGAAGTTGTCGGGAAAACGGATGAAGAGCTTCGGTGGTTTGTGAACGAGGCACCTGCCAGAAGTGACGACCTGCTGGTACTTCAAAAAGGGGTCCGTATCAGCGACAAGCCGCATCAATGCATAGCAAAGGGTGGACTTAGAATCGTTTTGGCCACTAAGATGCCCATTCACAATCGTGGATTGATCGTCGGACTGGTTGGCTATATTGTTGACAGAGAGATGAAACTGGCGGACCTGCAAATCGGACTGGGGGCCTTGAAAAAGGATCCGGTGACGGGGCTGGACGATGCCCATTCATTTGCGGATGCCCTGATCGATTATGCGGTCCAGTATCATGACAGGGAACGTAATTACGGCGTGATCCTTCTCCGGAATGAGAAGCATGCCAGAATTGTGGATACGTACGGGGAACAATTTGCTAATCAGGTGCTTAGCCAGATGGGAAAGGTGATCATAAGCGTTGCGGGACAAAACTGCGTGGTCGCAAGGGTGAAGGGTTCTATTTTTGCCATATTGACTTCTCTGGGGGAGGATGCTGAGGCTGTCAGATTGAAGGATGAGCTTCAGGGGAAGCTTAGCGGAATGAATTCCGTGGAGGGAAATCCGATCACGATGCGGATCAATTCAGCCATGAATATCCGCACTTGGGAAGGCGTGACGGATGAAAATATTTATGACAGTGCTCTTCGGGAGGTGCTGGAAGAAAAAGACTGACGGAGGAAGGAAACATGGCGAATCCAATTTTGCCGCTTTGGGAATGCATACCGGACGGAGAACCGAGAGTATTTGGGGAAAGGGTGTATCTGTATGGATCGCATGACCGCTTTGGATGTGACAAATTTTGTGATTATAAATTAAAGGCGTGGAGCGCGTCCATTCATGACCTGAATCATTGGACGTGTCACGGGCATATTTTCCAGACCAGACCGGATACGGATCATCTCTCCAGCGTGCCGCATACGGACCATGAACTGTATGCGCCGGACGTGGTGATAAAGGATGGAAAGTATTATCTGTATACTTATATTGCGGGGGCTAAGGGGTGCGTCAGCGTGAGCGATCGTCCTGAGGGACCGTTCAAGTTTCTTTCCACCTATGAGTATGCGTCTGAGGATGCGGGAGATGACGGCGTTTACAATGATCCCGGCGTTCTGGTGGATGATGACGGCAGGGTCTACGTATATTACGGGTTTGAAGGCTCCAACATGAATGAACTGGATGGAGAGAGCATGTTCAAGGTCATTCCCGGCAGTCTTAAGAAAAGCGTGATCGACGATCGGCAGGGGGTTCCTTCGCCCAAGCGCTTTTATGAGGCAAGCTCTCCCAGAAAGATTGGAAATACCTATTATCTGATCTATTCGCCCAGAAAGGGTTGCAGGCTGGACTATGCCACTTCTGATTCCCCGACCGGACCATTTACTTATCGCGGTTATATTATTGACAACGGCGTGGATTACCCTGGCGGCAATAACCATGGATCCCTTTGTAAGATCGGCGATCAGTGGTACGTCTTTTATCATCGCATGACAAATGACACGATGTTCTCCAGGCGCGCCTGCGTTGAAAAGGTGACGATTCTTCCGGACGGCACCATTCCGCCCGTGGAAATGACGTCCCTGGGCTTTGAAGAATCGCTTTCGCCATATGAGCCCGTGAAGGCGGAGATCGCCTGCGTGCTGAAGGGGGACTGCTTCGTGACGGAGAAGGACGTGTTCCGCCGTGTCATCACACGGGTTAAGGACGGATGCGTCATCGGATATAAATATTTTGATTTTGGCGAGGATGATTCCTCGAAGACCATGGAGCTGGCGGTCAAGGTCGTTGGCATGGGATGCAAGGGAAAGCTTCACGTTCTGATCGACGGAACTGAGACGGAGGAAAAGGATTGTGCGGAAGCGAAGCTAACGCCGGATGACGGAAGGTTTGCGGCAGACGGAACGGAGATCGTCGAGTATTCGACGGAGGGCGAAAAGAAGCTTGGAAAAGAGATCGGTGTTGTGGAAATCGGACTTGGAGATGGGATCTACCGGGCAAGGGTGGAGAACGTGACCGGTCGTCATGCCTTGTATTTCAAGGCTGATTTTGGACTTCCGAAGGAAGCATGGACAAGCAGCTTCTTCGCGGGAAGGTCAATCTGTGAGTTGGAAGAATTTGTATTCTTGAAATAAAAATAGGAAGGCAGAGTAACGGACAGATGAGTTTGATCAAGGAGCAGGTACTGCAGAAGTTTCAAGAGATTTTTGGCGCAGAGGAAGGAGCGAAGGCATATTTTGCGCCCGGACGCGTAAACTTGATTGGGGAGCATACGGATTATAACGGCGGTCACGTCTTTCCGTGTGCCTTGACCATTGGCACTTATGGCGTGGCCAGAAAGCGGGAGGATGACAGGCTTCGCTTTTATTCCATGAATTTCGGGGAGTTGGGCGTGATCGAATCTTCCCTGGAGGAATTCATTCCCGGCGGGGACAAGAACTGGACGGCTTATCCCAAGGGGGTAATGTGGGCCTTTGAGCAGAAGGGCATGAAGATTCCGTCGGGCCTGGACCTGCTATTGTTTGGCAACATCCCCAACGGTTCCGGGCTTTCTTCCTCGGCATCCGTTGAAGTACTCACGGGTGCGATCCTGCGCGATTTGTTTGGATTTGAAGTGACCAATCAGGATTTGGCGCTGATCGGCCAGTTCTCGGAGAATAAATATAATCTGGTGAACTGCGGCATCATGGATCAGTTCGCCATTGCCATGGGAAAGAAGGATAATGCCATTTTCCTCGACACGGCGGATCTTAGCTTTGAATACGCGCCGATCAAGCTGGAGGGAGCAAAGATCGTGATCTCCTGCAGCAATAAAAAGCGCGGACTCGGGGATTCCAAGTATAACGAAAGAAGAAGCGAGTGTGAGACGGCGCTGGCGGAGCTGCAAAAAGTCGTTCAGATTAAGAGCCTTGGAGAGTTAAGCGAAGCTCAGTTTGAGGAATACAAGGATGCCATTCGGGATGAGGTGCGCAGGAAGCGGGCAAAGCATGCCGTCTATGAGAATCAAAGAACCCTGAAAGCAGTCGCGGCGCTGAAGGCAGGTAATCTGGCAGAATTTGGTGAGCTGATGAACGCCTCCCACGTATCCCTGCGGGATGATTATGAAGTGACGGGAATCGAGCTGGATACTCTTGCGGAAGAGGCGTGGAAGGTTCCCGGCGTTATCGGCTCCCGAATGACGGGTGCCGGTTTTGGAGGCTGCAGCGTCAGCATTGTAAAGGATGAGGCCGTGGATGCCTTTATTCAGAACGTTGGTGAGGCATATAAGAAAAAAATTGGTTATGCAGCCGATTTCTACGTGGTGGAGATTGGGGACGGTCCCAGGATACTGTAAGGAAAGCATAAGATCCAGGGAAGTTTTACTTGTCAAATCTAAGGAATTCGGCTATAATATCTGTTCAGAAATACGTAGGCGTTGGACAAAAGACGCAAGGATTGTTTGCAGATCCTTGGAAAAGGAGTAAAGATGATCAATTTCAATAGCAGAAAAACGAAGAAGACTATCGCGTCAATCATCGTGATCCTTCTTGTGATCGCCATGGTTGTTCCGCTGATTTTATCTTTTGTATGACGGACGTATTGTAAGACGTTCGTTGCGGAATGGAAGTAAGAGGCAGGAAATGAAAAAGTTTTTTAGGTGGGGCGCCTTGATTTGTGGCGTTGCCATGACGTTATGCATGGGAAACGTTTCCCGTGCGTCAGCCCTTACCATACCTGAAGGCATTTATGTCGGGCAGGATTCTCTTGCGGGAATGACGCAGGAGGAAGCGGATGCCATGATCCGGGAGAAGGTTTCCCAAATGGGTAACGGCAGGGTGACGCTGGTTGCGGCCGGCGGTCATGAGATTACGGTGACGGCAGACGCACTCGGCATTTCCTGGGCAAATCCGGAATTTGTTCACGAAGCGGCTGCGCTCGGCACGGAAGGTAACGTGATCCAGCGGTATAAGACGATCAAGGACCTTCAATTTGAGAATAAAGTATATGAGGTTCAGCTGGATTTTGACATAAACGCCATCAACGAGCTGTTGGTCAGTGAGTGCGCAAAATATGATCAAAAGCCGGTTGATGCCACGCTTTCCAAGGTTGGCGATGAATTTCAGATCACGGTGGGCCAGGTTGGATATGAACTGGACGTGGAGTCGTCCATTGACGTGGTTTATGATTATCTGGAAAACTCGTGGGACGGTAAGGATTGCCGGATCACGCTGAACGTGGCGGAGGAGCATCCCCGCGGTACGGCTGCCCAGCTTTCGGAAGTGCGTGACTTGCTTGGCAGTTTTACCACGAGCTATAAGACTTCCAATGCGAACCGCAGCGGAAACGTGGCAAATGGTTGCAGTAAGATCAATGGAACCTTGCTCTATCCGGGAGACGTATTCTCGGCAACCGATACGGTTTCGCCCTTCACGACTGCAAACGGCTATGCCTTGGCGGGAGCTTATCTGAACGGCAGGGTGGTTGACAGCATGGGCGGAGGCATCTGTCAGGTGTCCAGTACGCTGTATAATGCAGTACTCCTTTCCGAACTGGAAGTGATCGAGAGAAATCCGCACTCCATGAGCGTAACCTATGTCGACCTGTCGGCGGATGCGGCCATTGCTGAGGGAGCAGGAAAGGATTTTAAGTTTGTAAATAACCTTGATTATCCCATTTACGTTGAGGGAATCACAAAGGATAAAAAGATTACGTTTAACATATATGGCAAGGAAGTCCGCCCGGAAAACCGGAAGGTACGTTATGAGAGCGAGATGCTTGAAAAGATTGAACCGACGGTTGACCTGATCACGGCAGACGCTTCAAAGCCGCTTGGCTACGTGTCATCGGAAGCGGCACATATCGGATACAGGGCACGGCTTTGGAAGATCGTGACGGTGGACGGCAAGGAAGTGAGCCGGGAGATTGTCAACAACAGCAAATATACGGTGTCGCCGAGAAGGGCCGTGGTGGGAGTCGCGACAGATTCCGCATACAAGTATGAGGAGATCATGGCGGCCATTGGCACCTATGACTTAGAGCACGTGAAGGTCGTGATCGGACTTTTGCAGGCACAATAGAGAGAGGGATCGGGTAATACCTGATGACGGGATGGTAAGGCATGAGAACTGGAAAGCTTCCGGAGAGTGCACTAAAGCGCTCCGTGTTGAAACAAGTTCATACGGGGAATCATAGGATCAGCCATCCGTTCACGGGCAAGATTTTAGAAAATACAAAAGGCGCAGCCATAGGGTCGGACTGCGCTTTTTTTGCGGCTTCCAGCGGACAAATTCTGGCATGGTGTGCCCAGGAGGCTGCAGTCGCGGGCAAGGCAGGTGCGGAGGAAGCGGCTGCCTTGGTACAAAAATGTGCCAATAATCTGGCAGCGGCCGGTGCGAGACCCGCATCTGCCCAAATATCGATCATGCTTCCGGAGGAATGCGAGGAAGCAGTCATAAAGGAATTGATGACGGCACTGACGGAGGCCTGTGTCTCCTTGGGAATGGAAATTGCGGGAGGTGACACGAACGTCACCTTTGCCGTGGCGGTTCCGATCATCACCGTGACGGCCATAGGAATTACCAACGCGGAAGACATGCACGACCTTAGCATGGCAAAGGCAGGACAGGATCTGATCCTGACAAAATGGATCGGGCTGGAAGGAACGGCAATCCTGGCAAAGACTTATCGGGAAAAGCTCCTGAAAAGATATCCGGCCTTTCTTGTGGAGGAGGCGGCAAGCTTTGGAAAATGTCTTTCCGTTGCCGAAGAGGCAAAGGTCGCAGGAGAAAACGGAGCAATGGCCATGCACGACCTATCTCAGGGCGGCGTTTTTGGCGCTCTTTGGGAGCTCGCCGAAGGGGCTGGGTTAGGCCTTGAGGTAGACCTAAAGAAGATCCCCATTCGCCAGGAAACGGTGGAGGTTTGTGAGGTTTGCGGCGTTAATCCCTATGAGATGCCAAGCGGCGGAAGCCTTCTTGTGACGGCTGATGACGGAGAGGCAATCGTAAAGGCGCTGGAGCTTTCAGGAATTCCTGCCGCGGTGATTGGGAAACTAACGGACAAGCAGGACAGGATCCTCCGAAAGGAAGAGGAAATCAGATTTCTGGACAAACCCAAGGGAATGAATCCCATTATTCAAATAAAAGGAGAGAATTAATCATGAATGAAGCATTGAAAGAGGAACTTTTAAAGCTGATCGAAAGAAACAGCCGCATAGACTTAAAGGAATTGGCAGTGCTTGTCGGCGCCGAGGAAATTGACGTCGTAAATGCCATGGAAGAGATGGAAAAGGATGGCGTCATCTGTGCGTACCACACGCTGATCAACTGGGAGAAGACCTCCATTGAGAAGGTGACGGCGCTGATCGAGGTTCGCGTGACGCCTCAGAGAGGTCAGGGCTTTGATTCCATTGCCGAGAGAATTTATAACTATCCTGAGGTGAGAAGCTTGTATCTGTTGTCCGGCGGCTTTGACCTAATGGTCATCCTTGAGGGAAAGACGCTCCGTGAGGTAAGCTCCTTTGTTTCTGAAAAGCTCGCAACCATGGATACGGTTCTTAGCACCACAACGCACTTTATCCTGAAGAAATACAAGGATCACGGCACCATAATGACCAACAAAAAAATAGACGAAAGAGAGATGATCACTCCATGAGAAATCCGTTATCAGATACAATCGTACAGATCAAACCCTCCGGGATCCGTAAATTCTTTGACATTGTCAGCGAGATGAAGGACGCCATTTCCCTTGGCGTAGGCGAACCGGATTTTGACACCCCTTGGCACGTAAGGGAAGAGGGCATTTACTCCCTTGAGAAGGGAAAGACGTTTTATACCTCCAACTCCGGAATCAAGGAGCTTCGCGTGGAGATTTGCAATTACTTAAAGCGCAGCCAGGGTATCACTTATGATCCCATGAAGGAAGTAATCGTCACGGTGGGCGGTTCCGAGGCCATTGACATTGGACTTCGCGCCATGATCAACCCCGGGGACGAGGTTTTGATCCCGCAGCCCAGCTATGTTTCTTACGAGCCCTGCGCCATTTTGGCTGGCGCAAAGCCCGTGATCATTAACCTCAAGGCAGAGAACGAATTCCGCCTGACCGCGGCAGAGTTGGAAGAGGCGATCACGGAGAAGACGAAGATCCTGATCTTGCCGTTCCCCAACAATCCGACGGGTGCCATCATGGAAAAATCGGATCTGGAGGCCGTGGCAGAGGTTGTGAAGAAACATGACATCTTTGTCATGTCTGACGAGATCTATGCAGAACTGACCTATAAGGGAAAACACGTATCCATTGCAAGCCTGCCTGGCATGCAGGAGCGCACCATTCTCATCAATGGTTTTTCTAAGGCATATGCCATGACGGGTTGGAGACTGGGTTATGCCTGCGGGCCGGAAGCCATCATCAAGCAGATGACCAAAATACATCAGTTTGCGATCATGTGCGCACCCACGACCAGCCAGTATGCGGCAGTGGAAGCGTTAAAGAACGGGGATGCGGACGTGGCAATGATGCGCGAGTCCTACAACCAGAGAAGAAGATTCCTCATCAATGCCTTTAAGGAGATGGGATTGGAGTGCTTTGAGCCCTTTGGCGCATTCTATATTTTCCCCTGCATCAAGGAATTTGGCATGACCAGCGACGAATTTGCAACGAAATTCCTTGAGGAGGAGAAGGTTGCGGTCGTTCCAGGCACGGCATTCGGTGACTGCGGCGAGGGATTCCTTCGCATCTCCTATGCATATTCCCTGGAGAAGCTTAAGCTTGCGATCGGAAAGCTCGAGCATTTCATCACGAAGCTCAGGGCCGGGAACAATGCGTAACCTGCGTTCGCATCGTTAGGTTTGGTAAGCACCGTTTTATTATGGAATATTCACGCGCGTGAAGATTTTAGTCAGATTGTGGGTTTAGAAAATGAAAATAGTGCTGCATCAGCCGGAGATTCCGGCGAATACGGGAAACATTGGGCGGACGTGCGTTGCAACAAACTCCGCCCTGCATTTAATTGAACCGCTGGGTTTCCGGCTGAATGAGAAAGAAATCAAAAGGGCCGGAATGGATTACTGGGAGCATTTGGACGTCTACAGGCACATGAATTACCAGACCTTTCTGGAGGAGATCAAGGAAGACCTTGAAGTGCACCCGGACGCCAAAATCTGGTATTGTACCACGAAGGCGGAAAAATCCTATACGGACGTGAAAATTGGCCCGGAGGATTATCTGATGTTTGGGAAGGAAAGCGCGGGAATTCCTGAGGAAATTCTTGTGGAGAACCGCAAGCAGTGCATCCGGATTCCCATGGCACCGACGATCCGTTCCTTAAATTTATCCAATTCCGTTGCGATCGTTTTATATGAAGCGCTTCGCCAGAATGAGTTTCAAGGTTTACTTCAGGCGGGAGAACTGCACCGCCTAAAGTGGCAGGAGGAAGATTGATTTGGCAGCCTACGTGTTCCGTTTATTTGTTACGATGCTCGCAAGTCTTCCGTTCTATGTCTTGTTTCGGTATCTGGTGCTCACGCGCAGGGCAAGGCGTCTCGGGGAAAAAGCGGGTACCGCCAAAGTGAAGTTATCGTTCAATAAGCTCAGAGAACTGTGTCTGGGCTTATTTGTTATCTTTATGATGGCGCTGCTCATATTTGTATGGCAGGGAACGATCCATTCGCCGGTGGCGGCGCTTCGGATCGTAAGACGGAGGATTCTTTACGGTGAAGGAATCAATCTGGTCCCGTTTCGCACGATCAGGAATTATTACAGAACCTTTGGCGTGCGGGGAAATCTGTTTGGCATCAATATTTTGGGAAACGTCTTGATGTTTGTTCCCTGGGGATTTGGACTTTTATTTCTTTGGGAAAAAAATCGTCGTTTTTGGAGACTGTGTTTCTTTTCGGCAATATTGCCGGTTTTTATCGAATTCTCACAGCTCTTCATCGAGCGACAGGTGGACGTGGATGATTTTATCCTGAATTTTCTGGGTGGCATGTTGGGAGGTTTGTTGTTCTTCGTTTTGGCAAAGCTTTTTCCCAAAATGAAAACAGCGGCATTGTGATAAGCGTTCCGGAAAACATGACAAATATGTCATATAAATAAAAAAGGAACTGACGAAGAGGCGTGAAACGGATTACGTAATCCGCGGGAGGAAACAACATGGAAAGAATTGCAGACAACATGGTTCGCGAAAAGGCGATAACAAGGACAAGCATCATAGGAATATGCACCAATGTTTTTCTTGCCGCGTTTAAGGCGGGAGCAGGATTGGTGGCGGGATCCATCTCCATTGTTTTGGATGCCGTCAACAATCTGACGGACGCATTTAGCTCCGTGATTACCATTTTGGGCATTAAGCTGGCAAAGAAAAAGCCGGATGAGAATCACCCTTATGGCTATGGCAGAATTGAGTATTTCAGTACAATTTTGATCGCGTTGATCGTTTTTGCCGCAGGTGCAACGTCTCTTGTGGAATCCGTCAAAAAGATATTTTCCCCGACGTTGCCGGAGTATACCCTGGTGACCGTCATTATCATTGTCACGTCGGTCATCACAAAATTGATCCTTGGCCGTTACGTGAAGGGGCAGGGCGAGAAATATGCGTCGGATGCCTTGGTGGCTTCCGGTTCCGACGCAAGCTTTGACGCCATTATCTCAGCATCTACTCTGGTTGGCGCGGCCGTTACGTTTTTCCTGCACGTTTCCGTGGACGGGATCATCGGTGCGGTCATCTCTGCCTTTATCGTGAAAGCCGGTTTTGAAATGATGGTGGAAGCGATCAGCCATGTGATCGGAAAGCGGCCGGAGAGTGCCATTACCGGGGAGATCAAACAGACCGTAAATGCCATTCCGGGAGTCCTTGGAACCTATGATTTGATTTTGCATAATTACGGACCGGATTCCGCCATCGGCAGCCTTCACGTTGAGGTAGACGGGAAAATGACGGCGACGGAGCTGCATGCGTTGACGCAGAAGGTACAGCGCGCCGTGTTGGAGAAATTTCACATTTTCGTGACTGTCGGCATCTATGCCGTTGATCTGGAAAACGAAGAAAAAGTGCAAATGCGTGAAAAAATCGTGCAGGTCAGCAAAGGTCATGAAGGCGTACTGAATTGCCACGGCATTTTTATTGATCTCGAGGAAAAATTTCTTTCCTTTGACGTGACCATGGACTTTAGCATCCAGGACAAGCAAAAAATGAGTGAAACGATCAAGAAGGAAGTGGAAGAGATTTATCCGGGCTTTATGATCAACGTCAATTGTGATACCAACTACAGTGAGTAGAGCCGTAAAAAGATTATTTTCCAAAAATTGTCAAAAGTGATTGACATATTTGGAAACTGTCTGTATAATTTGTTTTGTGTTAGCGTGTTGTTTGCTGATTTGTAACTGTTAACCGTGCATCGCCATTCGGCGGGAAAGGAGGTATTAAGATGTTGATTTTCGTTCGCAGATTTGAAAACATTCATAGCTATCATTATACCTCCTGGAAATGCGTTAAGTAGCACGGTAGGCTTCATTTCCCATGGGATTCCCATGGTCAAAAAAGAAATGACGATCATTCGCTATTGAAACCCAATACCAGTAGGTATTGGGTTTTTTAGTGGTCAAAACGGCGCAAAGGGCTATGCGCGAAAGACCGCTTACTGGGATGGAGGTGAAGCCTTATGTTTCAGATTAAGAACGTTTCAATTATACATAAAAAGGATCTTCGAACGATCCTGAAGAATTTTTCCCTGGTTTTGAATGACGGGGACAAGGCCGTGATGATCGGCGAGGAAGGAAACGGAAAATCCACGCTGATGAAATGGATTTATGACAATCAGTTGGCGGAAGGGTATGCGGAATGCTCCGGAGAGAAGATTCTTAGCGGGGAAAAGCTTGGATTTCTGCCGCAGGAATTGCCGGAGGAAGAAAAAGGAAAGACAGTCTGTGAGTATTTTATGGAAAGCCCGGATTTCCTGGACAAATCTCCTAAGGAACTCTCGAAGCTGGCAAATGACTTTCGGCTGGAACCGGAATTTTATTACAGGGAGCAAGTGATGAGCTCACTCTCCGGAGGAGAGAGGGTCAAGGCCCAGATGATGAGGGTGCTTCTGGAAGGTCCGACGATATTGCTCTTGGATGAACCTTCCAATGACGTTGACGTCGAGACGCTGGAATTTATGGAAGACCTGATCAATGGCTGGGAGCACGCAGTGCTTTTCATCTCACATGACGAAACCTTGATCGAGCATACGGCTAACCGGGTGATCCACTTTGAGCAGATCCGAAGGAAGACCAAGTGCCGCCATACCGTGGCAAACGTACCTTACCGGCAATACGTGGAGGAGCGCCTGCATCATTTCGAAAAGCAGGAGCAGATTGCCCTCGGGGAGCGGCGGGAGAAGCGGATCCGCGACGAGAAGATCCGAAAGATGGAGCAGAGTGTCGGGGCGAGGCTCGATGGCATTTCCAAGGCGGACCGCGATACGATTGGAAGACTTCTGAAAAAGAAGATGAAGAACGTCAAGGCCATGGAAAAGCGCTTTGAGCGGGAAGACGAGAATATGACGGAACTGCCCGAGCAGGAGGAAGCCATTTTCTTCAAGCTGGGGGATAAAAACAGCGAAATCCCGGCAGGCAAATGGGTGCTTCAATATGAAAACGAGGTACTGATGGCAGCTGACGGCAGCAGGATTCTGGCGCGAGCTCTGGAATTGAAAATCAAGGGTCCGGAGAAAATTGGAATCATTGGAACTAACGGCTGCGGGAAAACGACGCTTCTGTCAGAAATTGCAGCGCTGCTTCTTGAAAGGAAAGATCTACGTGCAGAATACATGCCACAAAATTATGAGGCGCTTTTGGACATGGACGTCACTCCGGTGGATTTTCTGGATGCTTCCGGAGACAAAGAGGAACGGACGAGGATCCGTACCTATCTGGGATCCCTGAAATATACGGCGGACGAGATGGAGCATCCCATCCGGGAGCTTTCCGGCGGGCAAAAGGCAAAGGTGCTGTTATTAAAGCTCAGCATTTCGGGCGCGAACGTGTTGATTTTGGATGAGCCGACGCGGAATTTTTCACCGCTCTCCGGCCCCGTGATCCGAAGGATGCTGTGGGAATTTCCGGGTGCCATCATCAGCGTGTCGCATGACCGCAAGTATTTGTCGGAAGTGTGCGACAAGATTTATCGCCTGACGTCGGAAGGGCTGTTTGTTAATGAAGTGCGTCACGGGGACGTGTCTAGTGACACGTTTTGATAAGGAATAGTTGCTAATGCGTCACGGGGGAAGGAGAAAGGATGGACAAGACTGGAACAAAGACAATAGAGACAAAGAGATTGATGCTGCAAAGGTATGTAGTGGAGGATGCGGAGGACATGTATCGAAACTGGGCGGGGGATCCTGAGGTGACAAAGGAACAATATGAGGCGCTCTTTCTTGAGATGAATCCGGGCTTTTTCGAAAGAGAATACGTGCAAAGGGTTCCGGAGGAGGAAGCGGCGTCAGAAATGCTGCTCCGGCTGCAGGAATTTGATGAAAACTGTTATGAGAAAGCATTTGACGGGGACGTTACGTTTGGCTATTATCACGGCGAAATGGAGGAGCTCCTTGACGCGGTTCGGCAGGTAGTTCCGCACTGGGTACCTTTTTTCTCCGAGAAGTCACGCACGTACTGCGGTTTTGTGAATGGCAAGATTGCCAGCTTTTGCATGATCGAGGACTTTGGTCAGCACGAGGTGAACGGAAGCACTTGGAGGATTGGAGGGCCGGGGTGCGTTGGAACCGTGCCGGAATACCGGGATCGCGGGATTGGGCTGACCATGGTCCGCAACGTCACAAAGATCCTTCGCGACGAGTTTTATGATTATGGCTATATCCATTATACCTATGAGACAAAGTGGTATTCAAAGCTTGGGTACGAAACGTTTCTGAAGTGGAGCGGCCGTGGATTTTTGCCCGGGACCGGGGACTGGGAATAAGCCTGGAACCAGGAAATAAGACAGAACTTGGAAATAAGACAGAATCGGGAAATAAGCTGGAACTTGGAAATAAACCTGAAACAAGAAACAGTGAATTACGGAAAGGATGAGAAACATGGTGACGTTTTTAAGACTTAGGAATATCTGATCGCCGGAAGCCGTTGATAAATGGTTTCCTGCAGATCTCGCGAAAGATGAAATAGAAGCTTGTAGACTGTGAAACAATTTATCTAAAGGAGAAAAATCATGATATTCCAAGACAATATAATTAAAAAGTATTTAGAAAACGTATATTTTATCGCAGGAACGCCCTGCGGCGGAAAGACGACGGTCTCTCGCGCGCTGGGAAAGAAGTACGGGATTCCCGTATATGACATTGACGAGCACTTTGAGGAGCATCAGAAGGCGTCCGATGCGGAGCATCAGCCTGCGATGAACAGGAATTTTAAGGACGCGGATGAGTTCTTTGGACGGAGCGTGGAAGAGTATAAGGCATGGCTGTTGCAGAACACGCGGGAACAGCTGGATTTCGTGCTTTTGGATCTGATCCGATTATCGCAGAATGGTAAGATTATTTGCGACTGCCATCTAAGGCTGGAGCAGGCGGCGATTTTTACGGATCCGTCGAGAGTAGCCTTTATGCTAAAGAAGCCTGAGAATTTGGTGGATGAGTATTGCAACCGTGCGGATCATCAGGGCTTTAACGATTTCATCCACAGTGCGACGGATTTTGAGAAGGCTAAGGAGACCTGCAATGCGACGCTGCTTTCCCTCAATGAAAAGTTCTATCAGGACGTGAAGGCAAGCGAATACTTTTGGCTTGAGAGGGATAACGCAAGGAGCGTTGAAGAGACGGTAGCGCTGGTGGCAAAGCACTTTGGATTTGAGGTGGGTACAGGCGATACCGATGCAAATGGAAGTGGAGCCGGTTCGAAGGGTGTCCGTGAAAACCATGCAGACCTTCGAATCGAGCGGGTTGTAAAGGATACGTTCCTGGCAAAAGAGTTTCTGCGTTTCGTGGAGAACTGCTCTTGGACCGAGGTCAGAGATCATATCGCAGGGCTAATCCGGAACTGGGAATTCACGGATTGGGAGACCATGTTCGCAGCAATAAAGGATGGAAAGATCGTAGGCATGACGTCCCTTCTGAAGACGGATTATTATCCACTGCCGGAGATTTTCCTCTGGGTGTCCTGTGTCTTTGTGGAAAAGGAATACCGCGGAATGCGTATCAGCGAAAAACTGATCGACGCGGCCAACGAACATGCGAAGGCCCAGGGGTTTGAGAAAACCTATATTCCCACGGAATTCACGGGATTTTATGAAAAATATGGGTATTCCTACGTAAAGGACGTTGTCAATTATGCAGGCGATACGGATCGCCTCTACGTAAAGGAATTCTAGCGCGTAAGACGCCTAACTTTTACGGAAAGGCAGCAACTATAAGAGGGGGGTGATTGTTTGAATTTTTTTATAGAGGGAATTCAAGGTGCTGGTAAGAGTACTTTAGTGGGGCGGCTTGCGGAGAAACTGCCGGAATGTCACGTGTTCCGGGAGGGAGATTACAATCCCGTGGAGCTGGCATGGTGCTCCTACCTGACCAAGGAACAATATGAAGCGGTGCTCGGTAAGTATGCGGAGATTGCTGACGAAATCAGAGCGAATACCACTGTTGAGCGCGTTTTTGCAACTGAGGTCATGAGCGCGGACAGGAATGCGGAAGACCGCTGCGTCCTTACCTACACGAGAATCTTGACGGACATTCCCGGATTTCATAAGGATCTCGAGCAGTATGAAATTTATAACGGCCGCGTGGACAGGGAGAACTTTGAGAAGATCATTTTTTCCAGATTTGCAAAGTGGCACGGGGACAACCAGGTTTTCGAGTGCTCCATTTTTCAAAATATTGTGGAGAATCAGATCCTGTTCTACGAGATGACGGACGATGAAATCCTGGAGTTTTACAAGGAGCTGGCACAAGTGATCCGTGTGGAGAATTATAAAATTCTTTACCTGGACGTACCATGGGTGGCAGGAGCACTGGAGATTATCCGCAAGGAGCGCGTGGATGCGGAGGGAAATGAGATGTGGTTCCCGTTGATGCTGGGATTTCTTGAGGATTGCCCTTATGGAAAAAAGCATGGCCTCAAGGGCTTTGACGGCCTGGTAAAGCACCTGGAGCACAGGAAGGCACTGGAGCTTCGGATCCTTAAGGAGGTATTTCCGGAGCATGCGGTCATTCTGCCGTCGAAGGATTATGATCTGGATAGCATGGACTTTTAAGAATGAATTGGGGGAATGTGGATTGACAAATGTTTTAGAGAAGGCAAAAGCCTTTTATGATTTAGAGAATTTTGAGTTTGAACAAGTGGGCGGGCATGACGGCGGAAGAAACCTCGTCTATGTCTGCAAACAAAAAGATGAAAAGAAATATGTATTAAGAATTTCCGCGCTGGGCGACAGGACGATGGAGGAATATGAGGCAGAGACGGAATTCGTGCATTACCTTGCAGAACATGGCGCGCCCGTGGCAGATGTAATCCCGTCGAAGAAGGGAAAGCTTGTAGAGTGTCTGGTAAGTAAGTCAGGAGTAAGGAATATGGCGAACGCGGAATGCTTTGTATCCTTATTTGCGTATGCCAAAGGAGTTCTTCTTAGCGAGAACGGATATCGTTACAGAGAGGGTGCGCCGATCACGGAACTTTTCTACAACATGGGAAAGGCGATCGGCGCGATCCACAGGCTTTCGAAGCAATATCAGCCGACTCATAAAAGGCAGCAGTATTTTGACAAGTACAACGTGGAGTATATCGGTAAGGTAATCCCGGATGCATGCGCGGAGCTAAAGGCAGCCATTGCAGATCGCTTGGAGAGGATTAAGACGCTGCCCATGGATCCGGAGAGCTATGGCCTTGTGCATTTTGATTTCAGCGATGGGAATTATCACGTGGACTTAAATGACGGTGCAATTACGACCTTTGATTTTGACAACTGTATTTACTGTTGGTATATGTTTGACCTTGCACATCTTTGGACGCATGGAGTCGGCTGGTGCATGTGGATCGAGGACGGGGAAGAGCGCCTTAAGTTCATGAAGGAGTACTATTTTGCAACGGTCCTTGAGGGGTACCGGAGTGAGACGAGCCTTCCTGAAAACCTGTTTGAGCAGCTGCAGCTTTTCATTGACATGGTACTGATCGAAGGGATTGTGGACGAGTTTGAGTGTGCCGCAAGGGAAGGCGAGGAAATCGATCCTGAGGACATAGAGGATTACGTAAAATGCCTGGTGGAGGATATCCCCTACGCAGGCGTAGGAGTGGATTTATAAAGCTTGAACTCCTTTCATAAATGGGGAAATGCAAAAAACATGGCGCCGCGTGGAAAAGAAAGGCGCAGGGAGACGTGACGCCACAAGGAAAAGGAAGGCGCAGGGAGACGCGACGGAGGAACATAACGTGACTGAGAAGGTACGGTTTTTGGAAGAAATTGGAGCGAATGGGCACGTTGCATTGAATGTGATGCAGTATGACGGGTGGCTTCTTCGGTTTTCAAACGGTTATACGAGCAGGGCAAATTCGGTTTGCGTGCTCTATCCGTCCACGAGACCCGTGGAGGAGAAAATCACGTACTGTGAAAAATGTTATGCAAGCCAGGGCTTGCCGACGATCTTTAAGGTGACGGATCTCGATAAGGAGTTTTCAGACTTGCTTGCAAGGCGCGGTTATGAGATCGTAACGCCAACGGACGTCATGGAGGTTGCCTCGTGGGACGCTGAGGATGAAACTTCTTGTCATGAAAACGACGGGCAGGCGAAGTACGAAAACGTCAGGCAGGAAAGTGGCGGGCTTGGTAAGGCGCATTGCGAGTTTTCCCACGAACCGTCCGCATGGCTTCCCCATTATTTTGCGTTTGAAAACCTGACGGACGAAACAAAGAAAAATACCTTTCAAAAGATGCTTTCGAGGGTGATGATCGATGCGTCATATGGTATACTTTATTATGAGGGAGAGCCCGTGGCATGTGCTTCCATTGCGGTGGAACATGGCTATGCGCTCTTGCATAACGTAATTGTCACTTCCGCCATGCGGGGGAAGGGACTTGGCGAAAAGCTTTGCCGGGCCATGATCTCGAAGGCGAAAGAGATGGGCGCGGAGCACGTGTTCCTGCAGGTCGTTCAGTCAAACCAGGTGGCGATGAATTTATATAAAAAGTTGGGTTTTCAAAAGGACTATACTTACTGGTACGTGAAGAAGGCTTAAGTCATATAGAAGCGTCGCAGGCGACTTGCATTGGCGCATTGGGGGACGGAAAATGTATTATCACGCATCAAGAACGGCGGGAATCCGGCAACTAGAGCCGCGGATATCAAACCATAACGTGCCGCTGATCTATTTTTCTAAAAAGCGTGAAAACGTGCTGGTTTACTTAAGCAATGCCGTTGAAAAGTATTGCAAGGAACAGGGTTTTGCGTACGACGGGCCGTGGTCGAAATGGGGCCCGTACGGGTTTGAAAAGGACGGGAGACTGCGGCTTGAGGAGTATTATCCAAATGCTTTGGAGAGCACGTATCGGGGCGTGTCAGGATATGTTTATGAGGTGGCGGAAGTCCAGGATTCCGGATTTGCTTTGCGGATTCCGGATGCCGTGACGAGTGAGGTCCCCGTGGACGTAACGGGCTCTGAATTTGTGGCGGATGCGTATGAGGAACTTCTTGGCGCAGAGCGGGAGGGGCTGATCACGATCCTGCGGCATGAAGATTTATCACCGCAAAAGAAGGAGTGGATCCGGAAGACCATGCTGCAGGAATATGCAGACGCAACGGATCATCCGGAATATCAATTCTTTTTACGTGGCACCTTCCCGGAACTTTTTGAGTAAAAACTGAAGGGTAGCAGAGGATATTTTATAATTTTTCATAATGACGGTGAGAGAGGAAGACCATGGAGATAAGAAAAGGCGAACTACGCATTCGGGACGTGGGCATAGAGGATTGTGAGAAGCTGGCAAAGTGGTGGAATGACGGCAAGGTCATGGCACATGCAGGGTTTCCAAATGGACTTGGAACGACGGCGGCGGAGATTTGGGACAAGGTTTCCGGCGACACGGATGATACTAGAAGGCGCTTGATCATTGAGTATCAAGACAGTGCGATCGGAGAGACGAATTATTATAATCTCGGGGACCACGTTGCGGAGATTGGAATTAAGATCTGCGACGAAACCTATCAGGAAAAAGGGCTCGGGAAAAAGATCCTAAGCATGCTGATCTCGAAACTGTTTTCGATGGGATATGAAAAGATCGTCTTAAATACCAATCTGAAGAATGTTAGGGCACAACACGTTTATGAACAGTTAGGATTTCAGAAGGTTCGGACGTGCATGGATTCCTGGACGGATCAGGTTGGCGTGCTTCAATCCTTTGTGGATTATGAGTTGGTACCGGAAAAATTTGTGGATTTCAGATAAGGAGGCGGACATGGAAACGAAGTATTACGTTGTCGTGAGCATTGAAGGGGATTATGCAAATCTTAAGAGGACTGACGTGGAATCAGATGATTTAAAGCTTGTGGCAAGAGCACTTTTGCCCGCTGAGATCAATGAGGGAAGTCAGCTCAAATATGAGATGATGGAATATGAACTCATTTAGACGAGACGAAAGGTAAATGAAATGAAGATAAAGAAACTGGAAGGAAAAGAGAGATTTGACGCGTACTTGACTGCCGTTTATTGCTTCCACATGCGGGTGGAGAATCCGGAGGCAGAGAGGGCGGTTTATGAGGCTGACGTGAAAGAGGATTGGGGCGCCTTCGATGAGAATGGAACTTTGATGGGCAGGATCCTTAATCACAAATTTGATTTTTACCTGGACGGAAAGACCGTGAGATGTGGCGGCATTGGAGCCGTTGCAACGCTGCCGGAGTATCGCGACAAGGGCGTTATTAAGGCGATCTTCAAGGAACTGTTGCCCGCGGCATACAAGGACGGAGAGGTCATTTCGGCGCTGTATCCCTTCAAGCATGAGTTTTACCGCAAGCAGGGATATGAAGTTGTGCCGGCATGGAATGAGTATTCCCTGACGCCGGGACTCCTTTGTAAGTATCGCTTTGACGGTGAGGTTTGCAAGTGGAACGTGGGAGATCCCGTAACGGACTTTATGACGGTCTACAATGCATTTGCACCGCAGTTTAACATGGCGCTGGCGCGCACCGAGGAGTGCATGCAAGAGCACTTAAAGGTCGACAAGCCCTATATGGACAGGAAGTTTTCCTACGTGATGAAGCAGGACGGAAAGCCCATAGCCTATGTCATTTTCACGGATATCAGACATGACCCCGCAGCCATCCTTCAGGTGGAGGAATGCGCTTGGACGGGGCGCGACGGTTTCCATGCCGTCTTGGGCTTCCTTGCAAGATTTGAGGCAGACTATGGCACCATCAAGTTGAACCTGCCAAAGGGAATTGACCTGCTTCGCGTTGTGCAATCGCCTCTTGCCTATGACATTGAAAAGATTCCGCAACAGAATTTCATGGTCAGGGTGGTCAATGCCAAGAAGCTTTTAGAGGCAATCTACAAGCCTGCTGACTGTGATTTTACGATCAAGGTGTCTGACGAACTGATCTCGCAGAATAATGCAACCTACCGCGTGCAGACCGATGGCGTCAAGGCGAGCAGGAAAGAAAAGGCGGACATTGAGTTAAATGAGCGCGCACTGGCGCAGCTGGCAGTCGGGTGCCTTAATTTAGATGAGGCAATGCTGCGAAAAGACGTGACCGTGAATGCGAAGGAAGAGATGCTAAGGCGCGTATTTTTAGAGAAGAAGATCTTTGTCGGAGAGCATTTTTAACGTATCGGTGAATGAAGCAAAAAAAGATGCTTTGCTTTCAAGGAGATCGGCATGAAGAAATTGATAAAACCCGGCCATTTAGAAAAGGGAGACACGATTGCAACGATAAGTCCGTGTAATGGATGGGCCGGAGATACTCAAATAAGATGGAAATATGAACTGGGAGCGTCAAGGCTGCGGGAGCTGGGGCTTCGCGTTGTAGCAGCACCAAATTCCTTGAGAGGGTCCGAGTATCTTTCGAAGAACCCGAGGGCGCGAGCGGAAGATCTCACATGGGCCTTTGAAAACCGGGAGGTGCGCGCAATCATAGCAAATGTCGGCGGAAATGACAGCATAAAGATCATCCCTTATGTAGATTCTAAGGTGATTTCAGATCATCCCAAGATATTCGTCGGTTATTCCGACGTCATGAATCTTCACTTGCTGTGCTACCACAGCGGCCTTTCCACCTTTTACGGGGACAATCTTCTCACGACGATCGCAGATCAGGCGGGATGGCATGAATATGGCAAAAAGAGTTTTGTAAAAACATTGTTTGATCCTTCACCGATCGGCACAATCGATTCTTCGAAGGAGTGGACGTTTGAGGCCTCTGATTACGTTGATCCGGAAAAAAAGAGAACATATTATCTGAATGACGGATACAGGATCATTCAAGGCTGTGGCCGCGCGACGGGCAGATTGATCGGAGGCCATACAGGCATCATGGATTTGGAGGGAAGCCCCCTGGAGCTTAAGACGGAGGATTTTGACGGGGCTATTCTCTTTGTGGAGGACATCCCGGAGTTTTTTGACGAAGAGGGCGTGAGAACCTATTTTGGATATTTGGGGCAAAAGGGGATACTGAAGAAGCTGAGCGGTATCATCATCGGGAAGGTGAATGAGAACATATCGTTTTCAGATCGGGCTCAGATTATTTCGCAGATTGTTTCCGATCAATATTCGAACTCAATTCCAATCCTTAGTGGACTGAATTTCGGGCATTCCGCACCGATATGTATGCTGCCCTATGGAGCGCTTGCGGAGCTGGATTGTGAGAAAAAGACATTTTCTATTTTGGAAAGTGGCGTGAGCTGATGCGCGCCGGATAAGAACCTTTTTGGAGGAAAAAAAGATGAGAAACGAATTATTGGCGGTGTTCAGCGGATTTCCGGACCATCATTTTTCAGGGGAAATCACGAAGCGGCTGCGCAAGGAGCTGACACGGAGGAAGAGCATCGTGTTTATCACGGCTTGTCCGCTTGACTATGCACAAAATGACAGCGACTCAGACGGAATGTATGAGATGTTCGCAGAGCAGGGCCTGCCTTTTGAAAAGCACTGCGTGATCGATCAGCGAACGGACCCTTCCGAGGCGAAGGAGCTTGTGACGAATGCTGACTGCATCTTTCTTATGGGCGGCGGCGTATGCGAGGAACAGCTTGCGCTGATCCGCGAGAAAGGGTGCCTAGAGGCCATTCGCGGCTGTCACGCCGCGATCTTTGGCGTGAGCGCGGGATCGATGAACATGGCAAGAACCACGGTGGATTTCTTTGAATCCATGGAGCCCTTTGAGGGACTGGGGCTTACCAATATTACGGTGAGCTGCCACCATGATCCGCAGGATTCTTGGAGGTACGAACAGACGCTTCGCATGTCTGAGGACCGCGTTGTATATGCCATGGAGGACATGAGCGCCTTCTTTATCAAAACGGGACAGACCGACGTCGTGGGAAACATCTGGCGCGTGGAAAACAGAAAGCTGCAGCCCCTTACGGAGGAGGGCATAAAGGAACTGGAAAAGGATGAATTTCGAAGGGTTTTTGACACGATCCCGGAAAAATTTGACCGGTTCCGTCCCCGTTACAGTGCGGAGCTCTTCGAGCATTTGATCCATGCGACTGCATTGGGTCCCGGAAAGAGAGTGCTAGAGATCGGACCGGGAACCGGACAGGCGACGGAGCCAATCTTACGTACCGGCTGCGAATATCATGCGATCGAGCTTGGTGAGCATTTGTGCCGGAAGATGAAAGAAAAGTTTGGGAGCTTCCCGAATTTCGACATTGTAAATGACGACTTTATCACCCATGATTTTGGGGAGCAAAGGTTTGACCTGATCTTCTCTGCGGCGACAATTCAGTGGATTCCGGAGCGGATTGCGTTTTCCAAGACCTTTGAACTGTTAAAGCCGGGCGGAATGCTGGCAATGGCGTTTCTGATCGGGGATTATAAGACGCCAAACGAGGAACTGTTTCAGAGCATTCAGAAGGTATATGCGGAGTACTACAAGCCCGTGACGCTGTATAAGAATATGAAGGAGCCCTTTGACTATCTTCATGCGACGGACTATGGGTTTGAAGATATGGTAAGGCATGACTTTCACGGAAAGCGCGTTTTCAACGCGGACGAATACGTAGCTTACTGTGGAACTCACAGTGATCACATGATGCTTCCGGAGCCTTACAAGACAAAATTCTTTGAGGGACTTCGAAATGCAGTGCTTCAGGGAGGAGACAAGGTCGAGTTTTGGGATACCTACGTACTGTATTTGGCGAAGAAGCCTGACGAGCCGTAAGGAAGCTTACCATTTGCAGGACCGGACGTATCGTAAGAAACGATTACAAATTATGAGATTTTAGAGGTGTACTAAAATGGAAAAATATATTGAAGGAAATAAGGCCGCGTGGGAGGAAGCATTTGAAAACAGGGATGTCTCCTGGGGCGCAGACGTCGCAGATAGAGTGCGGAAGGAAGACTATCCGTTCTTCAATCAAGAGACGCGGAACGTGCTAAAATCAATAAACGTGGAGGGGAAGTTCATCGGGCAGTTTTGTTGCAATAACGGGCGAGAACTCCTTTCCCTTGTGAAAAGTGGAAAAGCGAAGAAAGGCGTTGGATTTGACATTGCCGAGAATCAGGTGGCCTTTGCCAACGAAACGGCAAAGGAGTTGGGCGTGCCCTGTGAATTCGAGGCCGTCAACATTTATGACGTAGATGACCGTCACAAGGAAGAGTTTGATCTGGTGATCATCACCATAGGCGCTCTCTGCTGGTTTGAGGATCTGGACCGGTTCTTTGCGATTGTGGCAAAGTGCATGAAGCAAGGTGCAACAATTGTGATCAATGAGCAGCATCCCTGCACAAACATGCTTGCCACGGCGGGAGACGAACCCTATGATCCAGAGCACAAAAAGGAATGCCATTATTCCTATTTTGAACATAAATGGGAAAGCAACGGAGGCATGTATTACATGACTCAAAAGAGTTATCAGTCTAAAACGTTTACGGACTTTACCCATTCCATGTCCGAGATTATGACGGGAATGTGCCGTAACGGGCTTGTCATTACGGGACTGCAGGAATTTGATCACGACCTCAGCGGAGGCTTTGGAGAGGTCGATTGCAGCGGATTTCCTCTTTCCATGATCATACGGGGCAGAAAGCTGTGATAACTCTCGAACTGGAAAAAATCATCCTGAATGAATCGTAGGGAAGTGAAACATTTTTTAAGAAAGGACGAAAGAAATGAAAGTCAGAGAAAGCGAATATTTAAAACTAAAGAAACCAATATTGAAAAAACTGCTCGACAAGCTGCTTGCAAGATATGAATATGCATCCATTTTTGCAAATGATTCCAAGAGCACCAACTATCGCGTATCGAAGACGGGTACCAATATTTCTGAGGACGGAACGCTGTCAGAACGCGGTTTTTGCGTGAAGGTATATGATAACGGAAGGGCTGCAGAGTACAGTTTCAGTGCCATTGAAGAGGATACCGTGGATGCGGTATTTGATGAGATTACCAAGAGGCTGGATACGCTTGGAAAGACCTTGCCTGAGGGAGTTACGGCTTTTGGCTTTGACGGCATTGAAGACGAGAAGCGCTGTCTCAATGAAAGCACGGAGTACGAAGTAGATCCTGAAGAAAAGGGAGATAACAACATCATTGATCTTTTGACGCGTATCTCGGAAAAGGGCCGGGCCTATGATGAAAAGATCATAGATTGCAGCGTTGCGTTCTCTTATCAGAAATACTCAAAAATGTTTTTGTCCAGGAATAAAGATCTTACCCAGAACGTCATGTGGTCCTGCGGCTATATCGTAGCCATGGCCAAGGACGGAGAGGAGATTCAGAATGGCTACAAGCCCGTATCCATGCTGGGCGGCATCGAGGTGCTGGATATCTTGGAGAGTAAACTCGAGGATGCATGTAAGACGGCGATAGAGCTTCTTTCGGCCGAGCCCATGATCCCCGGCGAATATGACTGCATCTGTGAGCCCGACGTAACCGGAATGATCGTTCATGAAGCATTTGGACACGGCGTGGAAATGGACATGTTCGTAAAGGACAGGGCGCAGGCGCAGGAGTTTATCGGAAAGCAGGTAGCCTCTGAGCTGATCACCATGCACGACGGTGCATGTACCATCCCTCAGGTAGCCACTTACTTTTTCGATGATGAAGGGGTAGTGGCACATGATACCGTTATTATCGAGAAGGGAATCCTGAAAACCGGCATCTGCGATGCACAGTCAGCCATGCATCTGGGCGTGGCAGGCACGGGAAACGGCAGACGCCAGGATACCACCAGAAAAGCTTATACCAGAATGACCAATACCATTTTTGAGGCAGGTACAAGCAAGGTGGAGGACATGATCGCCTCCGTCAAATACGGATTTTTACTTTGTCAGGCTTCGTCTGGCATGGAGGATCCCAAAAACTGGGGCATTCAGCTTATGGTTGACATTGCCAGGGAAATCAAGGACGGTAAGCTGACGGGAAAGATCTTCTCGCCAATCGTTTTGACGGGTTACGTACCTGATCTGTTAAAGTCCATTTCCATGATATCCGACAGTATTGAAGCCGGTGGTACCGGTTACTGTGGCAAGGGCTATAAGGAATGGGTTAAGGTATCGGACGGCGGCCCGTATATTAAGGCGAGGATCCGTTTGGGGTAATCAGTAAACACCTGCTCCCAGAGGGAAAACTGTGCGGACGCAGGAAGAAGCGTCTGCGGATTTATGATCACAGATTAGAAAACGAGGTGCAATATGAAAGAACAAATCCTGGCCTCATTAAAGAGGCTTCACATTGAAGAATATATCATCAATATCACGTCCTATCAAAGCGCTCAGATGTTCTTTGTGAAAAAGAGCCTGGACTGCAAGAGGGCGGAAAACACGATAACCTATAACGTAAACGTCTACAGGACCTTTGATAAAGACGGCAAAGAGATGAAAGGAAATTCCTCCGTATATGTTTACAATGGCATGACGGAGGAAGAGATCGATGCCAGCTTAAGCCGCGCGTATCTTGCGGCATCCTTTGTGTGCAACCCGGCGTATGATCTTATGGAATGCACCGAAAACAAGTTCATCACCATGGAATCCGACTTGTTCAATCATACGCTGGAAGAGTGTTGTGAGAAGACTTCGGAAGCTTTGTTTGCAGAGGATCGCAAAGAGGACGTGTTTATCAACTCGGCAGAAGTTTTTGCTTATGAAAGAAACGTCGAAATCATATCGTCAACAGGTATCGATTCCGGATATGCCCAAAGATGGATCAGCGGCGAATTTGTTGTGCAGTGCAAAGAGCCTCAGGACGTAGAAACCTATAAGGATTTTCGGTATAACGAGCTTGACTGCGAGTCCTTAAAGTCAAAGGTTCGTAAAACGCTGGAATACACTCTTGAAAGAGCAAAGGCAACGGAAGCTCCCAAGGCCGGAAAATATAGGGTGATTATCAGTGATTCTTACGTAAATGACGTCTTTAGCTATTACAGCGGAAGAGCTCAGGCTGGTTATATTTATGCCGGATATTCAACGTTTGAGGTGGGTCAGAACGTACAGGCAACCAATGCGGAAGGAGAAGTTGCAGAAGTTAAAGGTGACAAGGTCAGCATGACGCTGGTGCCTACCGAACCTTTGAGCGATGAAGGCATCTGGCAGAGGGAACTTGAATTGTTAGACAACGGCGTGCTGAAAGCCTATTATGGCGGCTTACGTTTCTCGAGATATTTAGGGATTGAGCCGACCGGATTTTTCGGCTGCGTCAACGTGGCGCCCGGCACTATGTCAGTGGAAGACATGAAAAAAGAGCCCTATCTTTGGGTCGTTAATTTCTCTGACTTTCAGCTGGATGATTTCACGGGACATTTTGGCGGTGAGATCAGACTCGCCTTCCTTTATGACGGCGAAAAGGTTACGCCCGTAACCGGTGGTTCCATCAACGGAAGCATCATTGATTCCCAGACCAATATGCATTTCTCGAAAGAAATCCAGAAATCAGCTGATTTTGTGGGTCCCTACGCCATGTGCTTTGAGGACGTATCGGTAGCGGGTGTGTAGAAAGTGCTAATTGACGGGGAGCGTCAACAGGCGCGTAAGAACCGGCAAATGACATAGTACTGGCAACAAGTGCGTAAGAACCGGCAAATGACGAGGAACCGTCAACAAGTGCGTACGATCCGGTAATTGATGGGGCGAATGAGGTGCATGAAGAAAATGATAGATTATAAAGAAATTAGCCATGATGGATTTTGCCGGGATGAATTTGGACGTGAAGAATTTGAGCGGATCAAGGAAATCTATCGTGGGGAAAACTGGGCTGCATACTTGCAGGATGATGAAGCACTGAAGAGGGCGTTTGAAAAATCGCTCTATTGCTTAGGGGCATATGATGGTGACAAGCTCATAGGTTTTATCAGATGCGTCGGCGACGGAGAACATATCGTATTTGTGCAGGATCTGATTGTCGCAGCGGATTATCAGCGTCAAAAAATCGGAACAACCCTGTTCAAGAGGGTTTGGGATAAATATGTTCACGTACGCATGTTCCAGGTGAATACGGATATCGAAGATGAGAGGGATAATCTGTTTTATAGGTCATTCGGAATGAAACCGATATGCGAGGGCAATATGATCTCGTATTTCCGCTGACGAAGCTGTTTGGCAATACATTGTATTTTAGGAGAAAGAGTTATGGAACATAAAATAGTACCGCTGCCGAAGGAGCAGTGGAAGGGCGTTCCCATTCTGATGAAATATACGACGGAGGAGTATTATGATCTCGAGGTTTCGGAGAATGCGGACGCTTTTGAGGCGAAGATGATAAAGAAGAAATTTGAGACACCGGTGACGCATACGCCGGAGGAATATGATTTCCCGGACGGCTTGTATCAGGATCATTGGGAGAAAGCAGAAGCTTATGGAATTTACCGTGAGGAAGACGGAAAGAAGATTTTGATGGCATGCATCGAGGTCTGCCCCGAGGAGTGGAGCAATCGCCTGATGGTGACGGAGCTTTGGGTGGATGATTCCCTGCACAGGCAGGGCATTGGCACGGCGCTTATGAACAAGGCAAAGGAGATCGCGAAGGAGCAGAACCGCAGGGCCATTATTCTGGAGACCCAGTCCTGCAACGTCAGGGCCATTGCTTTTTATCGTTCCCAGGGCTTCCAGCTGATCGGATTTGATTCTTGCTGTTATACCAATCGCGACGTGGAGCGACGTGAGATCCGCTTTGACATGGGATTCTTCATGGATCAGCGCGAAGGCAGATATTGAAAATGACAGTTTCGTACGAAGGGAAAGAAGGAGAATCGAAATTGAGGATAGAAACGGAAAGATTGATTATCCGGGAACTAGAGCTGCCTGATGCGGAAGCATTTGTGGAAATGGCTTCTGACGGAAGCATGAACGACGTGGGTTTTAATCCGAATTGCGGTGAATGGATGGAAGGCTGGATCATCGAAGCGCAGGAGCTTGAGAAAAAGGATGATCCGCGGATGGAATATCTGGCTTATGTGATCGTGGAAAAGAAAACCGGAAAAGTGATCGGTACGGTCGGAAGTTCCTATTATGAAGATATGAAAAAGGTTGGCATTACTTTTGGCGTCAGCGCGGCGTATCGCAATCTGGGATATGCGACGGAAGCAGCGAGAGCATATATAGATTATTACTTTAATCATTATGATGAGACGGAGATCATAGCGACCGTCCGCGACGAGAATATCCCTTCGTGGAAGGTGATTGAAAAAGCCGGTTTTGAGCTGACAGATATACGGACGTATCAGGATATTAACGATGAAAAAGAAGAATTAACACGGTTTTACCAAAGAAAAAGAAATTAAGAAAGATCGGCGCTTGGAAACTTCGATGACGTTTATGAGGAGGATTGCAGGTGGAAAGGCCTAATTTTGATGACGTGAAAAGCTTTGCGGAATTTAGCAAGTATTACTGGTATCGGGATGAACTGATCAAGATTTGTAAGGCCCACGGACTCAAGGCGCCCAGCGGAAAGATTGAGTTGTACAAGGTTATCGAGGCGTATTTTTCCGGAGAAGAAATTTCGGTGGCTGGAAAAGCAGGGGCGCGAACCGCTTTGAAATGTGCAGGGAGGGGGACTCGCGGAAAAAAGAAAGTGCGCGTCGAGGAACTGACGCAGGATACAGGCCTGATCGAGTGTGGTTTTACTTTTGGCCCAAGGTTTCGTGAGTTTTTCGTCAAGCAAACCGGAGAAGAAAAGTTTAAGTTCAACGTCGACATGGTGGCCACGGCGAAGAAGGTTAAAGAGACGGGTGACGGGAGTTTTACGCTGGGAGATCTGCTAGATATTTACTACGGGAAAAAGACTTATGCGATCTATGACAAGTCGGCGCTTCAGTGGAATCAGTTTGTTCATGATTTCTGCGCGGATGAGGCGACAAAGGGATTTGAAAACAGGTTAAAGGCAGCGGCTGCCCTGTGGAAGATCGTGAGGGACTCAGACAGGGAGAAAAGGTATTCCCGGAAATTGTTGGAGGAATTCAGGGATTCCTTAAATTAGACTGTAAGAAAATATGTATTTTAAGATAAGGATGCGGGGTGAAAACATGAACGCGGTTCATCAAAAAATAGTAGATGCAATTATGGAAAAGGCAATGATGGAATGCCCTGGAGTGGTTGATCTGGTGGGCATTTACGGGTCGGTTTGCACGGGCGACGTGCATGAGCATTCAGACCTTGACCTGCTGATCTTGATCAATGATCCGAAGGGCTACGCGCTATCAAAGGTATTTATCTTGGATGACGAAGAGGTCGGCTATGACATCTATTGCACGAATTGGGAAATGCTGGAGGACGATGCGAATTGCGGACATGCCCATATCAGCAAGCTCTTGGATTCCGATGTGCTTTACGTGCGGGATGAGAGCGTAACGGAGCGCTTGGAGAGACTGAAAAATCAGGCGCGAGAGGTGCTGGGTTCTGACAAGCGGTTTGAAGTGATTGCAGGGATCCGCGAAGAGCTTTGCAGGATTTACGGGCGGGCTTTTGTGGCGGAGACCATTGGACAGCTTCGGGGCTGGGCGGCATTTATGATCACCCTTAGCCTGGATGCCGTAATGCTTTGGAATGGCACGTATTTCAAGCGCGGCATCAAGAGAACCTTTGAGGAACTTGAGGGGCTCGACGTTCCGGATGATTTTGAAAAGAACGTCATGAAGATCGTAAAGGCGAAGAATTTCATTGAGCTTGGGATTGCGCTGGGAACCTTGTTTAAGTCGGTGATGCGCTTTACGGAGCGCAGAACGAGAAAGGATGCGCCCACGAAGGAAAGACTTGCAGGCACCTACGAGGAAATGTTCTCCAATTGGAGAAATAAGATGCCTGAGGCGGCAGAACGCGGGGATGCGTTTGCGTCCTTTATGAATCTGGCATCCCTGCAGTACATGTTTGAGGAGATCCGTGCGGAGAACGCCATTCCAAAGTTTCCCGTCTTGGAAGAATTTGATGCAACAGATCTTGCGAAGAATGCAAAGATCTTTGATGATGCAATCGAGGAGTACCGCCAGGAGTACGTTAAGCTTGGCATGGAGCCCGTGCGATACGTTAACGTGGATGAATTTGTGAAGGCTTATCTGAAGTAGGAACGTACGCATTATGGATCTGCCTGAGACTATGCGGATCAGGACTCATGCTATTTTAATTCAGATTGAGAATAAGAGGTGCTGAACTCATGAGAATCGTCAACTTGATTGAGAATACGGAAGGCCGAAGTGGGTGTACGTTTGCACATGGCTTGTCCTTTTACGTGGAGACGAAAAAACATAAATTGCTTGTAGATCTCGGCCCGTCGGAAGAAACCCTGCGGAATGCCGGGGTGCTTGGCATTGATCTTACAAAGGTGGATACCGTCATCTTAAGTCATGGACATTATGATCATTCGGGAGGAATTCTTCCCTTCTCGAAAATGAACGATCATGCACGCATCTACATGCAGGAATCTGCAACGGATGCGTACTATGCAGATGATGGAAGGAATGCATCGGAGCGGTTTCGCTATATCGGGATCGACAGGGAAATTGCAAAGCTGCCACAGGTTCAGTTTTTACGCGGCGATACCTTCATCGATGAGGAATTAGAGCTCTTTACCATCAAGCATAGAAGCCATGACCTGCCGTTTACCAACAAGCGGCTCCTAATCCGAAAGGGAGAGGAATATCAGAGGGATGATTTCCGGCATGAGCATTTTCTGGTGATCAGGGAAGAGGGAAAAACGGTTCTGACGTCAGGCTGTGCGCATAATGGCATTCTTAGCATTATGGATGCGTTTATGGAAAAATATGGGAAGGCACCGGATCTGGTAGTCAGCGGATTTCATTTGATGAAGAAGACGGACTATAAGGAAGAGGAAATTAAAGAGATTGAAGACATCGCAAGGGAGCTGAAAAACTATCCGACAAGGTTTGTGACCTGTCACTGTACCGGTACGACGGCGTATGACGTGATGAAAGGGATTCTGAAAGAGAAATTGGATTATGTGCATTCCGGTGAAGAGGTTAATTGGTAAGGCTTTACGTTTGAAAACGGGGCGTCAACGCAGCGAGGTCGAAGTGAAAATCAGAGAATTAAAACAAGGTGAAGAGGATTTGTTAAAGGATTTTTTATATGAAGCCATCTTTATTCCTGAGGGCGTGGAGGCGCCTTCGAGGGATATTATTGAACTTCCGGAGCTTCGGATTTACTATGATGGTTTTGGCAGCGGACGCGCAGACTTTTGCCTTGTTGCTACCGTGGAGGAAGCCGCGACGGGAAGTGAACATTCTGCATCTAATGTCGCTGTAGGGAATGATTGCCTGACACCTAAAGCTTCCATGGGAAAGGTTGGCATTGTGCCTAGGCCATATGAGAAGGTGGTTGGCGCCGTTTGGACGCGTCTCATGAAGGATTATGGTTACGTGGATGACGAAACGCCGTCCTTTGCCATTTCGCTCTACAAGGAATACCGCGGGAAGGGCTATGGCACAAAGCTGATGCAGGCCATGCTGGAATTATTGCGGTCGAAGGGATTCAAAAAAGCCTCCCTTGCCGTACAGAAGGCAAATTATGCGGTACGCATGTATGAAAAGGTAGGCTTTGTTACGGTGGATCAAAACGAGGAAGAATTTATCATGACGTACAATGAAAGTGGCAAAGGCACGGGTAAAAATGAGAGAGGGTAATCAATGGACAGAAGTGAGAGAGTGGAATTGGCGGTGCTTTGCCTGATCAAGGATGGCGACAGGATCCTTTTGCAAAATAGAGTGAAGAAGGATTGGCAGGGGTATACGCTTCCAGGCGGGCATGTGGAGTGCGGGGAATCCTTTGTGGATGCAGTGATCCGCGAGATGAAAGAGGAGACAGGCCTTACGATCAGTCAGCCCAAGATGGTTGGGATCAAGCAGTTCCCCATGAAAAACGGAAGGTATGAAGAGGGCAGATACGTTGTGCTTTTGTTCACGGCAAATCAGTTCACGGGCGAAGTCGTATCCTCGGAAGAGGGCGAGATGGAATGGGTTAACCAGAGCGAGATCTCGAAGATCCCTGCGGTGGATGATCTGGAGGAACTGTTGCAGGTCTTCGATGATCCGAATCTCACGGAGTTCCAGTACCTTGTGGACGGGGATGATTGGACGGCCGTACTGAAATAAGCAGGCGACGTGGCATGGCGTCTTAAGATTGGCAGGGCTGAGGAGGGCCTCAGTTTGTTGCTTGCAATGGAATGGATGGAGGAAAATGATGGATACAAAGGTATATTACGAAGACGAAACGATTAAGATCCGCAGCATGGTACCGGCGGATGCGAAGATTTTTTATGATACTTATTTGTCCTACAACTGGCACCCTCAGATGGAGACCTATGAGGGTTATTATAAGGAGCAGGAAGCAGGGGAACGCATCGTGTTTATCCCGGAATATGAAGGCAAGGTTGCAGGGATCTGCACGCTGGTCCTAAAGCCTTCGGAAGGGCCGCTCGCAGGCAAGGGATGGCTTGAGATCGTTGATTTTGGCGTGTTTTTTCACCTGCATAAAAGAGGTATCGGAAATAAGATTCTTGACGTGGTTGAGGCAGAGGCGGCAAAGTACGCGGATCACGTATTTCTTGCGGTCGGCCTGCATTCAGGCTATGGCGCGGCGCAGAGGATTTACGTAAAGCGCGGGTACGTGCCGGACGGCAGCGGCGTGTGGTATCAGGGAAAGCAGCTAGATCAATATGCGCCCTGCGTAAATGATGATGACCTGCTACTGTTTTTGGCAAAAGAAGTATAACGAGAAACCAACGTAAGCTCATCAATGGTTCTTGTGTTGCAAGGAAGCGTGGTTAAAAGCAATGTATGCCATGGATAAGCTTGCGTAGAACAGAAGTCAGACAGATGGAGAAAAGAAAAATGGAAAAGGGTAAGATAATATTTTTAAATGGCGTCACCAGTTCTGGAAAAACGACCATCGTAGAGGCGCTACAGGAGCGCCGGGACATGTTTTTCTACGTGGTTGCAAATGATCTGTTTCAGGAGATGGTGGGCGAGCAATATCTGCAGGAGAACTATTGGAAGTATCTTTCCGAGGTGATCATCATGATGTATCACACGGCAAAGCTCTATTCCGACATGGGGAAGAACGTGCTGATCGACGGCATTCTCGTGGAACGCGAGGAAATCAAGCCCCATTATCAAAAGCTCATGGAGATCATGAAGGACAATCCCTTAGAGATCGTTGAGGTGTATTGCCCGCTGGAGATCTGCAAACAGAGAAATATTGAACGCGGAGACCGCTATGAGAGCCAGTCGGAGGAACAGGCGGAGCTGATGAGTAAGGAGATCAAGTATCGCATGCGCGTGGACACCAGCAAGTATTCTGCGGAGGAATGCGCAGAGCAGATCATTAAGACAATATTTGTAGAAGCATCGTGAACATATCAAAACGATTTGCATATGTCGCCGGCATGTCTGAGTTGCGCATGGAAGCAAGGGGCATCAGGAAGAGCATGCAAGTCGGCAGAAGGAGAATGGAAAGTGGCGAATATTTATTTTATCTCCGGTCCGTGCGGATGTGGAAAGACAACCCTCACAAACGCACTGGCCGAGTATATGGTGAAGGTGGAAAAGCGAAGACAGGTTTACGTGATCCACGGAGACGATTTCCATCAGGGCTTTGTCACTAGGGCTTATGAGGAAGGAGATTTCTGGGCCGACGGACAGGCGACGAATCAGTTGGAGTGGCTGGAGATCCTGAAGTTCAATTGGGAATGTATCATCGACGTGGCGGGCAAGGCGCTTGCGCGCGGACTGGACGTACTGATCGATTACGTTGTTGAAGAAGAGTTACCGTTACTTCAAAAGCTAGCAAAGGAGCATGATGCAAAGCTTTATTATCTGGTACTCACGGCGTCAGAGGAGGCAATCACGAAGCGCATCCAGGAGCGCGGCGACATGGAGATGGTGGAACGGGCACTGTTCTTAAAAAACAAGCTGGATCATCTCCCGGAGAATCAGGGACATCTTTACGACAATACGGGAAAATCCGTAGAACAAGAGGTTGTGGAAGTCATGGAATTCATGAAGAAGATCGCCGAGATCACCAACCAATAAATTCACGAAGTAAATCACAAACCAGTAAAAAGAGGAATTGTTGCGTCGCGGAAATGCATTTTTGTCATTCATGCATGAAACATACCGTGGCGAGAAGCGGGGAGGTACTATGGGAAGAGAAGAAAATGTTGCCGTATTTCAAGATACGGAACGAAGATGTAAAACAAATCAAAGATTAAAAGAGGGAATTGCAAGATCGGTTGCGGAGCAGAAGCTGATTCTGGAAGGGGACGGCGTCACAGAAGCATTTTCGGGAAAAGCTTTGGAAAAGAACCGCTGCCAAAAGGCTGCAAAGATTGTGGTATCAAAGAAAAGATCCTTTGAAGCGGCAAGTGCATATCAGGGGAATAGGGTCTGCGTTCATAATTTTGCATCGGCCACGAATCCGGGAGGCGGCGTGACAAAGGGCTCCACGGCACAGGAAGAGTGTTTGTGCAGGTGTTCCACCTTGTATTTTTGCCTCAATACGGAGATTCCGTGGAACGGATTTTATGGACCGCACAGGGCGGCGCAGGATCCCATTCATAATGATGACTGCATTTACACGCCTGACGTGATCGTGCTGAAAACGGATGAAGCGATCCCGCAGGCGATGCAGGAGAAGGATTGGTATTCCGTAGACGTGATCACTTGCGCGGCGCCGAATTTGCGTGAGCGCCCGAGCAATCAAATGAATTCCGGAGACGGTCAAACCTCCGTAAAGCTTTCGAGTCAGGAGCAGATGGCTTTGCATGAAAGAAGGCTTCGCAGGATTCTTGACATAGCAGTGGCAGCAGGCGAAGAGGTCGTGATCCTTGGTGCTTTTGGATGCGGTGCGTTTGAAAATGACCCGCAGGCGGTGGCAACGGCAGCCCGCAATGTTTTGGCAGATTATTTGCATGCTTTTGAGACGATTGAATTTGCAATTTATTGCTCGCCGAGGGATGAGAGGAATTACGGTATCTTCGAACGCGCGATGAAGGGAATGTAAGATTAGGGGAGATAAGATCCCAAAGTATGGATGATGAATTCGTTGGAGAAACAAAAATGATTACGACAAAGCAATTTCAAATATTGACGGACGGGGAACTGGTATGGAAATTCATGACGGAGGTCTATAATCATGAGGAGAGTAACGGTCCGGCGGCGCCGTTTTTTGAGTACTCCGTGACTTCGCCCTGGAATGACAGGGATTACATCCGATTGAACCGTTTGTGGTTGGATGGCGACGTGCCGGTGGGATTCGTGTTTTATGAGTCGATTCCCACGGAACTGAATTTTGTGTTAAGGCCTGGCTATGAGGCGCTCGCGGGAGAGATGATCGAATACGCGGAAAGCGCTTATCCCAAATTTGAGGATCCCACGGAATTGGTCTTTGGCAACAGGCAAACGGCACTAATCCGGGAAGCAAGGAAGCGAGGATATGAGATGGCATATGAGGAGCCGGACCGCATCTTTGATTTCCGGAAAGGAAAGCTGGACTATCAGCTCCCGGAAGGGTATCATTTTGTAGAGGCGAAGAATATTGATCCCTTGAAGGTTGCAAAGTGTCTTTGGGACGGGTTTAATAAGGCAGAACTCGGGGAGTTCAAGGACTGGAACGTGCCGCAGAAGAATTTCGGCAGAAGCCCGCATGAGCTTTATATGAACGTGCTTGGCGCAACGATTTCGCCGTCGCCGCATGCAACCTATGATTATACCACTGTCATTGCGGATGAGGAGGAGAACTATGCCTGCTTCTCTGGCATGTGGTGGGTGCCTGAAAACCACCTGGCTTACATGGAACCGCTGTGTACGGCGCCTGAGCATCAGCATAAGGGCCTTGCGGCAGCAGCGCTTTCTCATCATGACAAGGTATTGCGGCCCCTTGGCGCTGAAGTCATGACGGGCGGCGGAAATGAGTTTTATAAAAAGATTGGTTATCAGGGCGTGCATTATTGGCAGCATTTTGTGAAACGTTCCTAGGGGAAACGTGGCAGTCAAGGAAAAAGAGGATGAAGCACATGGAGCGTAAGCGGGCGGAAGAAGCGTTGTCCTACTACAATATAGCCGCGTCAGACTTGACGTTACTTAGACATAACGAGAATTTGACGTATCGAGTTGGAAAGGATTATTTACTGCAAATTCATGAGCCTGTCGAGGGTTTTTCTGCCGCGTATGCTTATGAAGGCTTTGATCGCGTGGAGATATACAAAGCCGAAATTGCGTTTCAAGAATACTTAAAGGAACAGGGAATGCAAATCCGCGAGACGGTTGAAAACCTTAATGGCGAGAGGATCACGAAGCTAAGCGACGGAACGCTGGTTACGGTTTCCAAATGGATTGATGGAGAATCCTTAGACAGGATGGAATTGACGGAGGAACTCTATGATCAGATTGGGGACATGCTGGCCCGTTTCCATCAGGCCTCAAAGGGGTTTTGCGCATCGCCGGTGAAAGCTTATGACAAACGGCACTGCGAGCTAACGAAAAAAAGAATACGGGCATTAGAAGAGAAAGGACTCTATGGCGCATATTCCGCGATCATGCAAAGTGCTTGTGACGTCGCCTGGATAACGTTGGAGAAGTTGCAGAATGAATTTCTCACGTTACATGGAGATTTATCGGCTTCAAATATCCTAAAAACCTCCAAAGGGCTTGTACCCATTGATTTTTCCTTTTTTGGAACGGGACATCCCATGTATGACCTTGCCGTTTTGTTTGGAAACATGAGTGGATTGTCCTGCAGACAAAAGATTGCGGAAGGTTACCGGAATGCCGGCGGGACGATTAACTATGAAGCCTTGGATGCCTGTTTTGTGCTGACTCTCATGGATTGTATAGGGATTCATTACGAGCAGTGGAGCAAACAGGATTGGTTTGAACCCAGAATGATGCGATGGCATAAGGAAAACCTCGAACCATTCGTGGCGGGAGAGCGATTGTATGCAGATGATTTTTATTTATTGCACGTGGATGGTTAAAAGCTGAAACGTGCAAGATCGGATTTTGAAAAGTAGGTGAAAAAATGAGTTTAACGGAAATAAGTAAATACATAGCATTGATCCTGCGGCATAAGCCGGAAGAAATTGGGATCACATTGGATGAGCATGGTTGGGCGAACGTGGAGGAACTGATCCAAGGGATTTCCAAGACGAATGATTTTAACATGGACATGTTGGAGGAAATCGTTGCGACGGACAATAAGCAGCGTTATTCGTTCAATGAGGATCATACGCTGATCCGTGCCAATCAGGGACATTCCATCCCCGTGGACGTGGAGCTGGAAGAGTGCGTTCCGCCGGAGATTTTGTATCATGGAACCGGAGAGAAGTTCACGGGATCGATCGACGTGCAGGGGCTGATTCCGAAGTCGAGGCTTTACGTACATCTCTCTCAGGAAAGAGAGACGGCCGTAAAGGTGGGACAAAGGCATGGAAAGCCCGTGATTTATCTAGTAAGCAGCAGCGACATGCACAGGGACGGATTCAAATTTTATAAATCCGTGAACGGCGTGTGGCTCACCAAGGAAGTGCCCGTCAAGTATCTCCGTAAAGAGAACGCGGAGTGATCTAAAAGGGATGTGAAAAAGAACGCGGAGTGATCTAAAAGGGACATGAAAAAGAACACGGTATGACTGCAAAAGGAACGAACAAAATAGTTTGTGTAGAATGACCGTGAGGGTGGAAAGATGGATAGTCAGGAGAAACAAATGGAAACGGAGCAGATTTGGAATCTGTTTTTTGACGGCCCCGCGGAGGTTTGCCAAAGGATCAGCACGGGGATCGATGAGGATGATTTTCGCGAATCGATCATAGGAAAAACGTCGTCGGGCGAGAAATACGTGCTGAAGATCGTGGATAATGACTTCACGTTTCCGGAGAAGATAGAGGTTTGGAAGCGGACGGTCGAGGAGTACCGAAAGCTTGGGTATTATGCGCCAAGGATCATTACGGACAAGGAAGGCAAGTTCCCGTCCGTGTCCTATCAGGGGCGAAAGTGCGTGGCCTACGCAGAGGAATTTGCACCGTATACGCCAGTGGAAGACAGGCTGTTGGAACTGGCGGAATCCGCAAAAAAGACAGAGGATGCCGGGCAAGAAGAGACCGCACAAAAGACAGAAAATGCCAGGCAGGCTGAAAATCAGAAAGTTCAAAGAAAACCATATGAGATTTATTATAAGGCCATGTGGCAGATGACAGCGAAGGTTGCCGAAAAGCATTTTGATTATATGGAATATCCGTCGGCGTGGTGTTTGTTCCGCACGTTTTGTCCCAGCGACGAGATGGATGAGGTGACGGAAAATGCCCTCACTTGGAAGAATGAAGTGGACAAGTTTCCTGAGGAATTCCGTGAACAGGCAGAGCGGATTTTTCGCAGATGGAGCGAGAACAGGGAGGAGTTGAAAAAACATTACGATAAGCTTCCCACGTCGGTTTTTCAAGGAGATTTGAATTCGACGAATCTCTTGGTTGATGAACAGGACAGGTTTGTCGGCGTCATTGATTTTAACCTTTGCGGAAAAGAGGTCGTATTGAATTATCTGTTCCGTGAAACCCATCATCCCGAGTTTGAAAAAGAACTGAAAATGATTTTTGACGTATTGGAAATCGTAAGGGAGTTTTATCATTTTTCGGAGGAAGAAAAGAGTTTGGCGCTCAGTCTCTATCGGTGCCTGATACCGTTTGGCGGAAGTAAGATTTATCGCTTAAAAGAGTTGAAGAGTGACGTTTCTGCCATAAGGAGCTTCCTTGACGAGACGGAGCGATATCAGACGATGGAGATTGATTTTGAGAAGCACATGTGACGCGTCATTGGGGATGCTTTTTGGGGCACGGAAATATCGCGGGAGGCAGTTCCTTTTGACGAGTAGAAGTGGAGTGAACATGGAAAGAGTTACGTTAAAAGAGCTGAAAATGAATTCCAGATATGAGATTCTGGCATTCTTAAAAAAGCTTTGGAAGGAAGAAAAGGTAAGTTGCCCGATCTGCGGGGAAACGCTGGAACTCTTGCACAAGAAGGCAAAGAAGGATGACTGCGACTGGCAGTGCAAGCATTGCGACAAAGCATTCAAGACAATTTATTTGCTGGACGAACTGAACGAAGAAATGCCGCGGTAATGCATTATGTGGTAAATACGATAAGTGGGGTGAGGAAGAAAATGAATTTGCTGATTCATGATCTGACGGAAGAGGAATGGAGCAAGGTCGCATCAAAATATGACGGTTGGAAGGTGGTATCTGACAATGGCACGATCAAGCCGTGCATCGGGTGCTTTGGATGCTGGGTGAAGTCTCCGGGAGAGTGCGTGATCAAGGATGGATATGACCAGATGGGCGCGCTGATCCATCATGCGGATGAAGTGGTTGTGATCAGCAAATATACCTATGGCGGATTGAGCAGCTTTGTGAAAAACGTTTTCGACAGGAGCATCGGGTGGGTTTCTCCCTACTTTGAAGTCTATGAGGGTGAGATGCACCATAAAAAAAGATATCCCGAGAATAAGCCCATGTCCTTTATTTTCAGGGGCGAAGAGCTGACGGAGGAGGATCAGGCGAAGGCGCGCGGATACGTGGAAGCAGCCTGCAGAAATTTCCATGCGGAAATAAAGAGCATCACCTTTGAGGAGCTTGAGGCCCCGATGCAGGCAAATGCGAGTGACAGTAAGGCCAAGATAGAGGGAGCCGATGGCCCTGCGGCGCAGGGCGCCAGCGAAGCCAAGGTAGGGGGAGCCGGTGGAACCATGGAGCAAGAAGTCAGTGAGACCATGGAAGCAGGGCGCCTTGTGATGCTTAATTGCAGTCTTAGGGCAGACAATGCGAACTCGAAGAAGTTTATGAAACGAATCCTTCCGCTGTTGGAGACGGAAGCGGAGATCATTAATCTTTCTTCTTATCTCGCGCATCCGGAAAAGCTTGTGGAGCTGTTGCTATCAGCCGAAAAGCTTGTGCTGGGAATGCCGCTCTACGTGGATGGCGTGCCTTCCGCACCGCTTCGCATCATGGAGATGCTGGAAAAGAGCGGCAAGGCGGCAGGAAAGAAGATTTACGTCGTGGCAAACATGGGACTCTATGAGAGCAAGCAGATCAAGCATTTGCTCAGCATTATGAAGACCTGGAGCGAAGCCTGCGGTTCGCAGTATTGCGGCGGTCTGGCCATCGGTGCCGGCGAAATGCTAAAAATGATGATGCGATCGGAAAACATCGAAAACGGTCCTTCCAAGAACATGGCGGAGGGCGTGAAAAAGATTGCGGCGGCCATCAATGCAGGGAAGGCTATGGATGACACGTACGCGGACGTCCATAAATTCCCGCGGGGCATGTATATCTTTGCGGCAAATGCCAGCTGGCCCATGGGTGCAAAGAAAAATGGCTTAAAAAAGAAAGACCTGTTTAGACAATTATAATTTTGCCAAGGGGTTGGATTTCCTTGGCGTGAATGAGGTAGAACATGGTTTACGTGTTAGAGGATACGGACAAGGTGCAAGAGCTTTTTGAAGGCTGGGAGGAGACGTTAATCTACTCCTGCCTGCAGAAGGTGATGGGAAAGGTGTTTGTGACGGATCTGGAGAACCCGAAGTCCGCCATGGCGTTTGTGGGTTGCTTTGCATTTTATGCGGGTGCGCCAGACAAGGAGCTTGTCGCGACAAAGCCAGAGGGTTTTATCATTATGACTCCGCAAAATGAAGCGTGGGCAGCAGTGATCGAGGAGTGCTTTGCGGATGCAAAAAGGGTGACGAGATACGCCATCAAAAAGGACACGCAATTTAACGTGAGATACATGCTGGATCAAAGGGCGCATTTCGAGAAAGAATTTGGGATCTTGGGGTATGAGATGAAAAAGATCGATGGGGAGATTTATGATCTGTGCCTTTCCGATCCCGTGACGAAGGACTTTGTTTCTTCGTTTGGGAGCAAGGAGAAATACTTGGAATGGGGCCGCGGCGTTGTGATCCTGAAGGATGGGAAGATTGTTGCCGGTGCGTCTTCGTACACAAGCTACAAAGGAGGCATCGAGATTGAGGTCGATACCGTGCCGGAGGAGAGGCGGAAGGGCCTTGCGACGATCTGCTGCAGCGCGCTGATCCTGGATTGCCTTGAGGAGGGACTGTATCCCAGCTGGGATGCGCATAATCTGAATTCCGTGCACCTTGCGGAGAAGCTTGGATATGAATTTTCGCATGAATACGCGGCATACGAAGTGGCAAGGACTTGCAGGACGCATTGAAAGCGGCATCGCTGCTCGAGTAGGAATATGAGAAACCTCCGAAGGAGCTGTTTTATTCCTGGGTATTTGCGAATGGACTGAGGTAGAAATTGGGGAGGAAATGAGAGAATGACAAAGGAAAGCTTAAAAGACAAGACATTAAAGGAGTTACTGAAAACCCCTTTGATTTCGGCGGTTGCAAAGGATGCCATCCGTAATATGGATCTTACCAAGGAGGAGTATTATCCTTGGACGCTTCAGGAGATCGCGGACAAAATGGGATGGAAGAATCTGGAAAGAGGCTTCCAAAGATTGTTGGAAGTGGCATCGAAGGGGGAGTATTGCTTTAAGCTGTATGACCCGAGGGAATGTGAGGGTGATCCGGAGAAGGAGAGCGCACACATTGTCTTTTTCCCTTCGGATGATGACGTCGCTAATGAGAGACCCTTTATTTTCTTGGTGCCGGGCGGTGGTTTTGTCAACGTGTGGAATCTAACTGAGGGCTGGCCGGTTGCCTGTACGTTTAACGAGCTGGGATATCACGTCGTGATTCTGACCTATCAGGTTGACGTGGACGAAAATGCTTTAGTGGCCATGGGTGACGTGGCGAGAGCCTTCGAAATCATCAAAGCGAAAAAAGAAGAATTTCACGTGGATCCCACAAAATACGTTACCTGCGGGTTTTCCTCCGGCGGATATATCGTATGTCTGTGGAATTCGGAAAAAGGGTATCGCGCCTATGGCGTTGCAAAGCCGAGCGGGTGCTTTCCCATTTACTCCGCGACCTCTTATCGTATCCTGCGGGACTATGTAGACTGGGACGATGAGAAGGAGATGGAGGAGTGCGCCTTGGAAACGGTCGGATGCTCCATGGAGGAGGCTTGTAACAGCTGCTTTGAGATTCCGGAGCACGTGGAAGGCTTTCCGCCTGCGTACGTTGTTACCATGGAAGGAGACAACGTATGTAACCCGGAGCATTCCAAGCGGCTTGTGAAAGGATTGGAAGAGGCGGAAATCCCGTGCAAGTTTGAGTTGGGGCCTAATGGCTGGCATGGCTTTGCTGATGGTATCGGCATGTGTATGGAGGGCTGGCCTAGGAGGGCAGTTCATTGGCTCAAGGAAGTTTCGACACAATCATAGTAACATGAGAAGAGAGGAAGAAAAGAACATGGGAATCAATGACAAGGCATCGGTGGAAGCGCAGTATCAAAATTCAAACAATCTGAGTACGCGTATTTCAATTCATGACAAGTATTCGACCAATAAGCAGGGGTTTGGCAATTGGATTTATTCGCATTATGAGATTGAAGATGGCATGAACGTACTGGAGCTCGGCTGCGGCACCGGCAGCATGTGGGTCGGGAAAAAGGATTTGATTCAGAGGTGTGGGAAGCTGATTCTCTCTGATTTTTCGGAGGGAATGCTCAGCCAGACCAAGGAGACATTAAAGGACTGCGAAGGCATAGAATACAAGGTGATTGACATTCAAAACATACCTTTTGGGGATGGCTCCTTTGACATTGTCATCGCGAACATGATGCTGTATCACGTGCCGGATCTTATGAAAGGGCTTAGCGAGGTGAGAAGAGTCCTGAAGAAGGGTGGTAAGTTCTATTGCGCGACCTACGGCGAGAATGGGATCATGGAGTATCTGAGCAGCCTTTTTGAAGGTCATGGGGCGAAGTCTGATCCCAATTATTCCTTTACGCTGCAAAACGGCGCGGAGAAATTGTCGAAGGCGTTCACGGACGTAAAGAGGCTGGATTACGCCGATTCACTGGAAGTGACGAACTTAGATGACATTGCGGATTATATGTATTCGCTGACAGGCATGTCCGGACTAAAGCAGATTCCGAGGGAGAAGGTGCTGGAGGTTTTGCAGGCGCATACCGTGAACGGTATTCTGCGCGTACCTAAGGAATATGGAATGTTTGTGGCAAAATAGTGTCAGGGGGGATAAGGAGTCAAGATGATCAAATTAGAACCAGTCACCAAAGAAAACCTGGATGACGTGCTTGCGCTGAGGGTAGCAGAAACGCAGGAAGGCTTTGTGTCGTCAAACGCAGAATCCTTAGCCCAGGCCTACGTATATTCTGAGACGGCGTGGCCCTTTGCCGTGTACGATGATGAGGTCTTGGTCGGATTTATCATGATGGGCTATTACGAAGCAAAGCATTATTATACACTTTGGAAATTCATGATCGATCAGCGGTATCAGAACAAAGGGTACGGGCGAAAGGCATTGGAATTGGGTCTTGCGTTTATAAGGGAAAAATTTCATCCGGAGGAGATTTACACGGGAGTGGCGCCCGGAAACAGCGTGGCCAAGGGATTGTATGAGTCCGTTGGATTTGCGGACACGGGACTGCTTGAATACGGCATGGAAGAGATGTGCAAGAAATACTAAAGATTTAACAGAAAGAAGAGCGAAAGACATGACTAACGTGATTTTGTTAAATGGGCCGTCCTCAGCAGGAAAATCGACACTCTCCAAGGAGTTATGTCAAAGGTTAGCAGAGACCGGCGTGGAAGCCGAGATTATATCGATAGATGACTACATGATCACGGATCCGAAGGAGACCATTTACGAGGATGATATTTATGAGATCATGCCTCCCATGTGCGAAGGCATGAAATGTGTATTGCTGGATGGAAAGACGTTGATCGTCGATCATGCGATCACGAGCGAGAGGATTTACGAGGCATTTATGGATGCGGCAAAGGGCTATGAAGTCCTTACGGTAAAGGTAACCTGTGACTTGGAGATCCTCCGGAGGAGAGAGCGGGAGCGGGGTGACAGGTGCCCTGGATCTGCAGAGGCATCCCTGCAATATTTATGGCCCAAGGAAGGATATGATCTATGTATTGACAGCGGGATGCACTCCGCGGAGGAGAATGCAAAGACAATCATGGAAAAGCTTGGGTAGTCAGATAAGCTAGGAAAGATTTGTTTGGAGGAAGGAAAGTTGACGGAAAAATATGCAATCCTGTCAGACGTACATGGGAATCATCCGGCGCTTGCAGCAGTGCTGGAGGATGCAAAAAGCCGGGGGATCGATCAGTTCATCTTGGCAGGTGATTATTGCTTGAGCGGTGCCTGGCCAAATGAATGCATTCAGACGATGAGGGAAATCGGAAGGAAGCAGATCATCCGGGGGAACGAAGAGAAATATCTCGAGAATCTGATCGGGAAGGACCAGAGCACCTGGACGGACGGTCAGATGCAGATTTCGTACTGGAATTTCCGGAATATCAAAAAAGAGAATTTGGATTACGTATTGGCATTGCCGCAGACGACGGAGTTTGAATGCAATGGCGTGAAGATCCACGTGGCGCATTCCTCGGACGCTTTTATCGGGGAGTATGAATTCTCGCATTTTGGTCCTGGAATCTTTTCGAAAAAGTATGAAAGCGTGGAGGCGACGCCTGAGATCGTAAAGAAGGACATGCATGCCATATTGGATGCGGACGATGATTTCCATGCAAAAGTGGCGGCTCTGGAAGACGGGGTTTACGTCTTTGGACACAGCCACGTGCAGTGGAGTTACAAGGCAAGTGACGGGAACGTGCTGCTGGTCAATCCAGGCTCCTGCGGACTGCCGCTGGATGCGATCAAAAATAGTTTGCCTTATTCGATCCTGACGGTCACGGAGGATGGGGAAATCTCAGTGGAAGAAATCAGGGTACCGTTTTCCATGGCGGAATACGTCGAGGAGGTCAAGAAGACGACGCAGTATGCGGAAGCAAACGTATGGAGCAAGGTGATCTTCCAAGAGCTTTTGACGGCGAGGGAACACCTGATGTTTTTCTTATGGTTTGCGGATGCGTTTGCAAACGAAATGGGCGACCACCAAAGACCGTTCACCGTCGGGACCTGGGAAAAGGCATACGAAGCCTGGATAACATATCACGGGGACGTGTTTACTGACACGTGAGGGAGTGAAAGGAAAGTGAATGTAAAATTAGGGTTTTGTGAAGAAGAGATAACGCCCAAGCGGCCAGTTCCCTTGGTTGGATTCTACCGCGAGGATGACATGTCCAGAGGTGTACGGAAGCCATTGCTTGCGCAGGTATCCGTCTGGGAGGAATGGTTCGGGGATTCCGGCGAGGAAGCTGGAGCAAAAGAGCGTTGCGTCTTGATTGCAATTGACAGCATAGGATTTACGACGGAGCTGACGAATGCGCTGCGGGATCAGGTTGGTAGAGAGCTTGGCGTCTCCCGCGAAAAGGTCATGGTTTGTTTTTCCCACACGCATGCGGCGCCAGATGCCGCGATTGCGGAAGGGTATTTCGACTTTGCGTGCAAGAAAGTGCTTTCTGCGGCGAAAAAGGCACAAAATGGCATGGAATGCGTGAACGTACGATTCGAGAACGGAAGGGCACAGATTGGCGTCAACAGGCGCGCAGGGAACGATGCCCTGGATGACAGGGTTGGCATCCTGGAAGCGTTTGGAGAGCGGGAAGAAAGAAGGCTGATGCTCCTGCGCGTGACGGCTCACGGAAACGTTTTGAAGGCAGACAATTACCTGGTTTCGCCGGATTATTTCGGGGACGTGAGGGAGCTGCTTTCAGAAAAATATGGTTGCCCGGTGATGGTAATCCAGGGCGCCGCGGGTAATATCGCACCGAAATATTTTTGCTCGAAGAATACGCCGGCAGACGCGCAGGGACCGCAGTTTGTCAGGTCGGAAAATGCTCTGACAATGATGGCGGAGGAACTTTGCAGGAGCGTGGAAAAGGCGATTTTGGAAAGAATTCCAAAGAATTCCGTCGAAAACAAAAACGCAAGCGGAGGACCAGCCCTTCAGGCGTACTCTAAGGAATTGACGCTGCGAAGCGTTCTTCCATCCATGGAGCGGGCGAAGGAGATCGCCGGGGAAGCGATGGAGAAGTGTCACATTGATGGCACCGACTGGCTTGCGGAGCTTTCGAGACTTCACGCGCAGGGCATATCCGTGCAGGAAGAGAAGACGGAAGTCCAATATTTCCAGATCGCGCAGTTTTGCCTGTGCGGCATGGCGTATGAGCTCATGACGGAGTTTGCCTTGACGGCGGCCAGGGGCCTCGAGGATGAATACTTTTATCTAAACGGTTATACGAACGGCATTCTCTCTTATTTCCCGACGAAGGAAGAGTATGACCTTGGCGGATATGAGGTATATTGGTCTTTGCTGATCTATCATAAATCCTTTCACAGGGTCTTTCCGTTTGAGAGAGAAGAGGCGGATCGGGTGACGGAATTTGTGATGGAAAACGCACCTGCAGGAAGGGCAAAAAACAAGGCGTCAGGGAAAAATATGGTTGGTGAGAAAATTCCGTTAACGTTATAATAACCTTTTAAGGGTTTATGCCACTATGAGATTAGGGGGGACAAGGATCATGACCAATGAAGAGTTAAAGAAATATTATTTTGGAGCATATAGTTTTGAGGAGACCGAGGACGGCTATTTGCAGGCGTTCCAGTATACGAAGGCGCAGATGGATTACTTTCAGGGCGCATTTGATTTCTGGTATGACAGATGCATGGCATCCACGTCGAAGACGATCGAGCTGAACACGGAGGCCACGAAGGTTTCTTTTGATTTCAAGATCATTTGGATGGGTTCGCCGGACTCCTTTGAGCTTCAGGTGGATGGGCAGATCACGAAGATCGCTTACGTGATGGACTTCATGAAAGAGGGGATGCCTGAGCCTGATTTCTCAAAGGGATTTCCCGGATGGAATCTTCCGAAGGAGGGAAGGATCGAGTGGGAGCTTCCTGAGGGCAAAAAATCCGTGGTGATTTATCTGCCTGCGGATGCTACCGTAGTCGTGCGTAATTTTGAGGTGAATGCGCCTGCGGAGAGACCTGCAAAGAACGAGAAGGTGCTGTGGCTTGGCGATTCCATCACCCAGGGCTTTGGACCGCTTCGCTCCGGCCAGACCTACGTCACCGTTGCGAACAGAATCCTGAATTATGACATTGTCAATCAGGGCATCGGCGGCTATGTCTATGACAAGAAATCCCTAATGAAGATGGACGGATATCAGCCCGACAAGATCATCGTTGCGCTTGGAACGAATCAATACGGATCGGAGACCATGACGGACGTGGAGGAGTATTATGAAACCCTGACCGGCATTTATGGCAATGAGATCCCGATCCTGTGCATTTCGCCGATCTGGAGAGGCGACGTGCCCGAGCACTATGAGAAATTTGTGAGCTTCTGCGAGAACGTCAAGAAGATCGCCGGAAGCTATCAAAACGTAACCGTTGTTGATGGGTTCACGCTTGTGCCCCATCTGAAGGAATACTATTTGGATAATTTACATCCGAATTGTCTGGGGACGGAAAATTATGGGAGAAACCTGGTGGAGGCAATTCGCAACATTGGGTTTTAAGGTGAAAACGTGTCATTAGACACATTAGAAAGTGAAGTGAGACAAAATGAAATTACCGGAAAGTTTTTATGAAGTTGCAAAAGATTATGGGGTGCCGAAGGAGGAGATTCTTTTTGGTGCCATTGCGGATTTTGACGAGGAATACAGATTTGCGGATACGGTGGTTGCGTTGACGAAGGAAAAGCTCCTGGTGGCGGCGTACCCGTATCGTGAGAAGGAAGAGTTTCGGCTTGGCGGCTACGGCGGCCTGCATAAGGACATCACGCTCGAGGGCAAGCCTGCCCTGACGATTTATCCGCTGGATAAGGTGGAGAAGCTGACGGTCCTTCGTCAGATCAGCACGGGCGTTCTGATGGGAGAGATCGAGGGCGCGGAGCGCTTTATCTGTCAGTTCTCCAACACGAAGCAGGGATACTTCCACAAGCTGACAGACCTGCTGAAAAAGATTAAAGACAAGGAAGAGATCAAGGACGAAGACCTTGACGTGGAAAAGGGCAAGGAGGTTTGCCCGAAATGTGGCATGCTGTATCCCGATCAAGAGCGAAAGGTTTGCCCGAAGTGTCTCGACAAGAGATCGGTGCTTTTTCGCATCATGGGATATTTTAAGCCGTATCGCCTGCAGCTGTGCGTGATGGTGCTCTGCTATCTGGGCAACGTGGGGTTAAACCTTGCATGGCCGTATCTTAGCGGTACAATCCTGTATGACAAAGTGCTTGCAAAGGATCCGAAATTTGTGGAATTTTTAAGACTCCCTGTCGGAAGCTTTGTGACGGCGCTGGTGATGGTCGTGATCGCCATGATTGTGGCAAAGATGCTCGGTCAGTTCTTTGGCATTTTGCAGGGCGTGATGACGGCGAACGTCGCACCGCACGTGGTGGGAACCATCAAGAGCCAAACCTTTACGGCGATGGGGAGACTGTCCATCAGTTTCTTTACGAGACGCCAGACGGGTGGCCTGATGACCAGGGTTTGTGATGACGCTGAGCAAATTTCCTCATTTTTCATTGACGGCATCCCGTACTTTTTTATCAACGTACTGACGCTCGTCGTGACCACGGTGGTAATGTTTGTGCTGAATCCGATCCTGGCGCTGGCGTGCGTGATTTTGATGCCTTTGCTTGTCATCATGAGCTATAACATGCTGCCGCATCTTTGGCATTATTACGGCAAGCGTCACCGTGCAAACAGACGCATGAACAGCCAGATCAACGAGAACCTGACCGGTGCCCGCGTAGTCAAGGCATTTGGCCGCGAGCAACAGGAGATTGGTCGCTTTGGCAAGAATAATAAGAGAGTGCAGAATTCCGAGGTGGATCTTGCACATTATGACAACAAGTTTTTTGCTCTGTACTATTCCGTGGAGGATACCATTTCCTTCCTGGTGTGGGCAGTCGGCGGCGCGCTGATGATCAGCGGCTTTGTGGCGGCTGCAAAGGGAAATCCCAATGGCGGATTCCTTGGCGCGCAGAACATTTCCCTGGGACTTTTGCTGACCTTTTCTGGCTACGTCGGTCAGATGAAAGGACCTCTGGAGTTCATGTCGCACATCATTCGCTGGTACACGAACTGTATGAACTGCGGACAGAGACTATTTGAGATCATTGACGCCGTGCCGGAAGTGCGCGAGGTGAGGGATCCCTATCGCCCGGAGAAGCTACAGGGTGAAATTGAGTTAAAGAACGTGTCGTTCGGATATGAGCCGCATAAGCCGATTCTAAAGGAAATCAGCTTCCACGTGAATGCCGGCGAAGTGTTTGGCATCGTGGGAAGGTCCGGCGCGGGAAAATCCACGCTGGTAAACCTGATCTCCAGACTCTATGACGTGGAGGAAGGAGAGGTGCTGGTAGACGGCGTGAACGTAAAGAAATATGGCTTTAAGGAGCTTCGGAAAAACGTGGCGATGGTAAGCCAGGAGACCTACATCTTTATGGGTACGGTGGCAGAGAACATCGCATACGCACGACCTGACGCAACGCGCCAGGAGATCATTTCTGCGGCCATGCAGGCGAGCGCGCATGACTTTATCTGCAAAATGCCGGAAGGATATGACACGATCCTTGGTTCCTCAGGAAGATCACTTTCCGGAGGTGAGAAGCAGAGGATTTCGATTGCGAGGGCAATCCTTGCAGATCCGAAGATTCTGATCCTGGACGAGGCGACTTCCGCCGTGGATACGGAGACCGAACTTGCGATCCAAAAGTCGCTGGAGCGGCTGGAGAAGGGCAGAACCGTTATCTCCATTGCGCACAGGCTTTCCACGCTTCGCAACGCGACGCATCTGATCGTATTGGATGAGGGAAGACTGACAGAGTCCGGAACGCATGAGGAACTGATGGCAAAGAAGGGAACCTACTATAAGCTGAACGAGCTGCAGACGAAGGCGTTGGCCATGAGGGGCCTGGAGTAAGGAAGAACTCGGGGGCCATGATAAAACTCGGGGGTTGGCATGGACATAGCCTTCCAGGCACGTTCGCACTATGAGTGCAGCGTATCGGTACTAAGTTGTCTCGGGCTGAATCCATTAAATTCGATGGATTCAGCCGAATACGCCAACTAAGTACCGACGCTTGGCACACATGCCTGGAAGGTTATACCCATGCCTCCCCCTCGAGGTTATCGCTGGCCGTAGTTACGCCAAGACGCTCATTGAGCGTGCATGGAGAAAAGAGAAGATAAAGAGAAGATAAAGGCAAGAGAGAAAAGACAAGAGAGAAAAGGCAAGAGAGTTAAGTGAAAGACAAGAGGAATGAATGATGAGTGAAGACATGGATTTATTGGATTTGAATTTAGATGATGAGTTTAATGAGGAGGAGCTGAAGAAGGAGTCAGAAGAGCTTCTGGAGATGCGGTTCCTCACGAAGGAGAATGCGACTTTTGCAAGGACGGAGGGCGGCTTTGTGTCCCTGAAGTTTGGAGACAAGGAATATAAGAGGATTGGCGTGTATCTGACGTTCCCGCTGACGAATCCGGAGGAGTTTATCTCCATCAGAGAGGCAGACGAGAAGGCGAAGGAAATCGGCATGATCGAGGATCTGAAGAGCCTTCCGAAGGATCAGCAGGAAATGATTCGTGATCAGATCAGACTGCGCTATTTTATGCCCGTGATCAAAAAGATCCTGGAAATCAAGGAAGAATACGGCTATGCATACTGGCACGTGGAGACGAGCTTTGGGGCTTGTCGATTTACGACGCACATGAGCGGCGACGTTGTGGTATCCCTCAGTGATTCCAGACTTTTGGTCAAGGACATTGACGGCAACCGCTACGAGATCCCTGACTTTTACGCACTGGGCGTGCAGGAGAAGAAAAAGCTGGATCTGTTTATTTAATTTTGCATGTTTTTGGACGGCTTGGGCGTAGCATGGGAGCCATTTGACGGCTTCACGGAAGATTTTGCCGGGATCGAGCCATTTGACGTCTTCACGGACGGTTTTGATGCGGATGAAAGAAAATTTTACTTCGTTTAAAGGGGTGAAAATAGGAGAAAAAGGAAATTTGCGGTATTAATTTTGAGAAAAAAGCATCAGAACAGGATTTACGTGACCATTACGGAAGAAAAGACGGATAAAATTACCGCATATGTTTTAGAAATGAGGAATAAGCGATAAGAAATTTGAAGTGAAGGCAGAAATTACCGCACTATTTTAACACATGGATTATTTACGGTAAATAGATATGAAATGCTAAAGGTTTAGACGGTTACTAGTTAGGTTTTATGGAAAACAAGAAGGATTGAGAAAAATGAAACTATTATTTACGTTAACGGGAAGTCAGTTGGAGGCATTGGCGCTTTCGGCTGGCGAGAAATTAGTATATTGCGTGCCGGCTGACTTGGCATACGTGCCAGGCGTGGGAACGAAGGCAGACAGAGCACCGGAGGCAGGAGCGGGAGCGAAGGCGGACGGGACGCGGAACTTTGGCGCCGGCGCAGCCGGCGAGTTAGAGAAACCGGGCGTTAGCGACCGGTATGAGACGGCCACCTACATAGCAGTGACAAACAAACGGTTAGTTGTTTTGGCCGGAGACAAGGTGACCTATCAAATTGCACTGAAGGATTGCGAGAAGGTGCGCTGCGAGCATCAGGTGGGTTGTGGCATCATCACGGTAACGACTTTGGTTGACAGTGATGAAAACATTATGGGAGAAGGGTACGACGTATGCGTTGCAAGGGTATCCATGAGGCAGATCGTTCGTGCCTCCTATGCGATACGGGGCGCGCAGGCAATCGTGCGGTCCCTGAAGGAAAACGGCGATGCGGAGAAGGCAGAGCAGATCACAAGCTCAGAATATGAGACGTATTGTGAGAAGTGCGGCCGCGCGATGCCGGGTACCAGCACCTGCCCTTATTGCGAGGGCAAGATGGACGTTGCAAAGAAATTTATGAGCCTGTGCGGCGGCTTCGTTGGCAAGCTATTGCTGATCAGCCTGTCAATGCTCGTGATCTCCGGAATGAACATGGCAAGGCCCATGGTACAGCGCTGGTTTATTGATGACGCGCTCTCGACGGGGGAGGGCACGTGGGCTGACCTGGGAATCTTTGTGGGCATCTCCTTTGCCTTTTTGATCGGCGCGATCCTTTTAGAGGTATGGAAAAATCTGGCCTGCATCAAGCTCGGCTCGGCACTTTCCATGTCCCTTCGCGAGAAGCTTTACGTGAAGATCCAGATTCTCTCGCTCTCCTTTATCAACAAGAGAAAGCCGGGAGAATTGATGAACAGGGTATCGCGAGATACGGGACGCATCCGCGAATTCTTTGAGGAAGTGTTTGGCTATATGTTTTCCACGCTTCTTACCATGATCGTGTCCCTAGTGGTCATGCTGACGATCAGCCCCCTCATGACGGGACTTTCGCTGATGTTTGTCGTGGTCGTGTTTGCCCTGATGAAGGTCTTTTGGCATCACATTCACACGATCTTTCATCGCCAGTGGCTGAAGTCGGATGAGCTATCCAACAGCATTCAGGACATCATCTCTGGCATGAGGATCGTAAAGACCTTCGGAACGGAGGAACGCGAGGCAGAGCGCTTTTCCAAAAAGGCCAGGGATTATGCAAAGACGCAGTCCAGGAATGAGACCTTCTGGGCAATATTCTTTCCGATCCTGACGTTTCTGCTGGGATGCGGTACTTACGTGGCCGTGCTGATTGGCGGTCAGAATGTTTTGGCTGGCAAGATGACCATGGGCCAGCTCGTACAGTTTATGACATACAGCGGATACCTGTTTGGACCGCTTGGCTGGATGACGCATCTGCCGAGAATGGTCATGCAGATGGTGACGAGCCTGAACCGCATTTATGACGTGCTGGACGAGGAGCCCAGGATCAAAGACCGCGACGGCAGCAAGGAAATTGAGATCAAGGGGCATTTCCAGTTTGAGAAGGTTTCCTTTGGCTATAACACCTATGAGCCCGTGCTGGAGGATATTAATTTTGAGGTGAAGCCTGGTGAGATGATTGGTCTTGTGGGAGCATCCGGTACCGGAAAATCCACCATGATCAACCTGATCATGCGACTCTACGACCCGGATCAGGGGCGGATCATGCTGGACGGCGTGGATCTTCGTGACGTGAAGGTGGAAAGCCTTCATTCCCAGATCGGCGTGGTGCTGCAGGAAACCTTCCTGTTCTCAGGAACCATCCTTGACAACATTCGTTTTGCCAAGCCTACGGCAACGCTGGCAGAAGTGATCCAGGCAGCGAAGGCGGCCAATGCGCATGACTTTATTTGTAAGACGCCGGATGGCTATAATACTTACGTCGGCGAGCACGGCTACAATCTTTCCGGCGGTGAGAGGCAGAGGGTGGCCATCGCGCGAGCCATTTTAAACAACCCGAAGCTTTTGATTCTTGACGAGGCAACGTCTGCGCTTGATACCGAGAGCGAATTCCTGATCCAGCAAGCGTTAAACCGTCTCACCTCGGGAAGGACGACCTTTGCGATCGCCCACAGACTTTCGACGCTGCGTGAGGCGAACCGCCTGATCGTCATTGACAAGCATTCCATCGCGGAGATGGGCAGTCATAATGAACTTTTGGAGAAAAAGGGCATATATTATGGATTAGTAACGGCGCAGCTTCGCATGGCAGAGGGACGGCCGGTGGATAAAATTGGTGATGGAAATGCCGCTGAAAATATGGTATAATAAAATCACAAAAGAGAAGAGAAGCAAAAAGAGGAGGTTCCTAAAAAGCGTCACAAAGTAAGCCGATACTAGTTATGAGAGGCAACTGACTGACGGGAAGGAGGGCGCCTATGAAATTTGAAAGAGTAGATGATAAAACCGTAAGATGCTTTATTTCCAACGAGGAATTGGAAGGCTATCAGATTGACTATAAGGATTTTGTACTTCGGAGTGATAAGGCAAGGGAGGTCGTGCGCGACATCATTACGCAGGCTTCCGAGGAGGTGGGCTACAAGCCGCCAAAGTTTGCGTTTGACATGTCCATCATGATGTTGCCCGAGCAGGGCCTGGTGCTGACCTTCAGCGAGAGCGATCCACTGATGGATAAGGATGGCGGAAGGCTGATGGAATACTTGAAGGAAATGAAAAACATGTTTGCAAGCTCAGGAGCAAAGCAATCCGGAGACGGGCAGAAAACCCAGGCAGAAGATGCGAAAACGCAGGGGAGCGAAACGCCCGGACCTGCGCAGCCTGAGATGGGAATTTTTGAATTCGAGAACTTGGGCAACGTGATGGAACTCGCGTCTGCCGTGCCTGGAAATCTTCGCGTACATAGCGAGCTCTATCGCATGAATGACAAGTATTATCTGTACCTGCACAAGGGTGCGGCCGCTTATCAGAGATACAGCAAGCTTTGTGTGCAGGCCATGGAATTTGGTACGGTCTACGGCGCCGAGGAGCAGAAGTACCTGTATCTGAGTGAACACGGCGAATGCCTAATCGCGGAGTGCGCGCTGAGAAAGCTTCACCTGGAAAAGAAGCCTAGTGTGAAAAAGCCCCGGAAGAAGGCGTAGCACGGTATTATGAAAGTACGCGCCGCATGTCCTCCGGCAAGGGAGCGGTGAACTCCATGGGTTCGCCCGTCATGGGATGGGGGAAGGAAAGCCTGTGGGAGTGAAGTGCCTGACGCGAAATGACTTCATAATCCGGATTGTATAGGTAGTCTCCGATGAGGGGATGGCCTATATGCTTTAAGTGAATACGGATCTGATGGGTACGACCCGTCTCCAGAATTAGGGAGATGAGGGAGTACCCATTTTTTTCTTCCAAAACGCGGTAATGCGTAACCGCCGGTTCACCATTCTCATAATCCACGCAGCGCTCTATGACGGAACCAGGTTTTCGACCGAGGGGTGCGGTTATGGTGCCGGTGGCTGGAGTGACCTTGCCGCGGACGATGGCGAGATATTCACGGACGAAGGATTGCGATGCCTTGCCCCATGGATTATTTGGAACGGCATCCGCGCCGCTGGCAGAAGAGAGGAAGGAGTTCGCGGCTGGGAGGGAGTAGCTTGTGGCTGGGAGAAGGGAGCTTGCGGCCGGTTCTTTCTGCCGGACGTGCAAGGCTTTTGAAGCGACAAGGTCTCCAAGAATCCCGGCGCTTACGTAATGTTTTGCGATCACGGTCAGACCAGAGGTATCCCTATCCAAACGGCCTATGCAGCGGAACGTGAAGGGTTCTCCCTTTTGGTGATAATAATAGGATACGGCATTGGCGAGGGTGTTGTCATAATTGTTTTGGGACGGATGGATCGGCATGCCGGCCGGCTTATTTATGACTATAAGGTCCTCATCTTCAAAGATGACATTTAGGGGGAGGTTTACTGGGACGATGTTCTCGGAAGAGGTCATCTCCTCGATTTTTACGGTTAAAATGGCTCCGGGAAGAAGGTGGGCGTTCAGGTGGATGGGATTACCGTCCAAAAGTATGCTGGCGGGAAATTGTTTTAGTATTTTAAGGTTTTGCGTGGAGTAGCCCTTGGATTTTAGAAATCCCTTGATTGTTAATGGAATGTTTTCAATATCGGCTGACGGCAAATGATAAAAAATGGTTCTTGTCATGAATGGTTACCTCATTTTCATGTTTTAAATACGTGATTGCGTAAATTTATTGTATATGAAAAGAGAAAAAACGTAAACGACAATGGGGTTTGTATTATCAGAGAGATTGACAATGTTCTTAAATTAAAGTATAAAATTGTAGGAAGGTTTTTTTGCTGGTAGACTTTGTGACCTGGTAAATCTTGGAATGATTTCGGGGGTTAAAGGTTATGCGCTGCGATAAAAAAGCGCGGCGGCGGGAGATGAATTTATGAGAGGGCGAAAAACGAAAGAGACGCGGGTGGCCTTAAAAGATGGTGCCCAAAAGATCATCATGGTGCACGTTTGCGTGCTCGCGCTCTTATACGCAGTGGAGGTATTGCTGACAAAGGGGCTGCTCAGCGTTTCGATGGAAAGGATTATGCGTGTCTTGGTGGGTGGGATTTCCGGATGCATGATCCTGCGGGCAGTAAGGAAAGGACGTCTGCTAAAGAAAAATGATTTTTGGATATGCATTTCTTTCTTCTTGTATATTTTTGGAGTGACGGTTCTTTATTATGGTTTTTCTTACCATTTGTTTATTTCCGGATTCTATTTTCATTGGATTAACGTATTGTTCCTGTTTTTCGCAGTTCGTACGGAAGAAAAACCAGATGAAGTACTGCGCCCGTTTTCGCTTACGTACGTGCTGGTGATTTTGTTGCAGGAAATCGTGATCCTGGTTCACGCTACAAACACTCTGACGGAGGAGATTCCGGGCAGTGACAGAATTTGGGGCTGTTTTCGGGTTGGAAGATTATGCGGCATGTCAAATGCGAACACCATGTCATTCCATTGCATGACGGTTAGTTTGTTTTCCATTTTGGGATGGATGAAGGGAAAGGGAAAGGCAAGGCTTTTTTATGGCATGATTTTCTTTTTCCAATGGTTTCTTATGGGAATGACGAATTGCCGCACCACAATCTATTCTCTCACTTTTGCCATTGCATTGTTTTCCATGGCGATGGTTCGTAAACGCTTGACGGAAAAGGGGAAAAAGACTGCGTGGGTCTGGAGCGCCGGAATCCTTTCATTTATTGTCACGTTTTTCCTGATGGCAGGTTCCTTTATGCTTCCTACGCTTATCTATCGAGGCGGCGTCACGTGCGTGGCAAAGATGACCCAAAATCAAAGATTGTTGGACAACGCTACGCTGGTATATGAACGCAACGTCACGGATACAGATACGTTATTGGACAGGAAACAGGTTTGGAACCGGAGCCTGGAATTGATTTTTAAGAATCCTCGAAGAGCATTGCTTGGGATTTCCATTCGCAGTAAGGAAAACGTAAATGGACCGTATGAGGGACGGCATGACATTCTGATATCCTTTGCACATAATTCCATTTTGGAAATTCTTCGGAGATTGGGACTGGTTGGCCTGTGCTTTTGGCTTACTTTATTGTGCTTATGGGGAAAAAGAGCTCTTACCATCTATTTTGATGCAAAGAAAGAAAACTGGATGGTCTTTCTTGCGGCAGGAGGAGCAGGCGTATTGCTTACGGGCATGACGGAAATGGGACCATTCTTTTTCAACGTTGTTACGGGTATTCCGCTGTTCTTATTTATTTGCTGCGGATATTGTATGAGGGATGAATTTGATGAGAAAAAATAACGTTATACGCATTTTCATAATTATTATATTGATTGCATTGGCCTTTGGGATGGGTATGGTCGTGGAACAATGGAGGCAGGAAGCAAAACGTTCTTCTGCCGTTCAAGTCGATGCCGCCAACGTGAAGGAGGGTATTCAAAAATCGATCGGGGAGTACGTGAAGCTGATGCCGGGAACGACGGTAGAAATGTTAGACCCCGCTTTTTGGAAAACGGAAACCAGTCACGAGCTGCTTTTTACGCCGGAGGAAATAGAGTATTATCAAAATAATAACCCGATATCCGTTCTGTATTATGATGAGGCCGCGGGCAGGAGCCTACGCTTTTTTGTGGATGATCTCCCGGAGGAAATCGATGGGAGGTCAATGCATTCTCTGATAAATCTTCCGGATCCCGAAGATGCTGAAGAAAACGTGACGAAGCTTTACGTGAACGGAAGCCTTCCGGAAAAAGGATATTGGGAGGCCTTGAGAAATAATTGCGCCTTGGACGCGATTCCTGAGAAGGTGGTCCCCAAGTATGGCATTTGCATAAAAAGAACCGTGGCAATGGGCTATCCAACGGAGGATTTCGCTTCCAGTAATCCTTCTGAGCTCTTTTGTAATGATTTTGTCAGTGCGGAGATCATGCCACTTTCCGGCGTGGCTATTTTGCATGAAAGTCTGGATAAGACTTGGGTTTACGTCATAAATGGCTCTTATTGCGGCTGGATCAAAAAAGAAAATCTGGCAATGTGTAAAGACAAGGAAGAATGGCTGGCCATTTCACGGCCTCAGGATTTCCTGGTGGTGACGGGATGCGAAGTGCTTTTGGATGAGAGCGCCCTGCCCAATCATACGGCAGGCATGGTTCTTCCCATGGGAACCAGGATCAAGCTGCTTTCGAAAGAGACAGGGCAGATCGCGGGGCGCGAAGGGTATGGATGTTATTTGGCGGAGATTCCTTATCGGGAAGAGGACGGCATGATGGGACTGGAAAAGGTATGGATTCCCGTTGCAAAGGACGTGAACGTCGGCTTCCTTCCCATGACGTCAGATGCCGTAATCGAACAGGCATTTAAATTCCAGGGAAAGATTTATGGCTGGGGCGGATCCTTTTCTTCCAATGATTGCTCCGGAATGGTCCGGCAGGTATATGCCTGCTTTGGATTTGAGCTTCCCAGAAACAGTAGTTCCATTTCCGAATTATATGATCTTGGGGGAACGGACTTCTTTGGAGCCACAAAGAAGAAAAAGTTGGAAACGTTAAAGAAACTTCCGACGGGCACGCTGTTGTACATGGACGGTCACCTCATGATTTATCTCGGGATGGTGGAAGAGAAGCCTTACGTAATCAGTTCATGTGCCACGTTTATCGCTCCGGGTGACGGGACCGGGAACGTTAAGGAGGCATATGGCGTATTTGTGTCGAACATGGATTTGTTGAGAAAAAACGGAAAAACCTGGCTGGACAGTTTTACGTATTTCCAGTGGAAAGATTATTGAGGATGGAAAATCTGATAGGTACGGCCCGTTTCTTTTAGAAGAGGAAACGGCTCCGTACCTTTTTTGGGGGCCAATTGACTGCAATCGACGATTGACAACCTACATAAATTAAGGTATAAAGTAGAATGAAGGATTCATAATGGGTAATTATCGTCATAATTTATTATTATTTTGCCCTAGGAAGGAATTTGAGACGTGAAACATACTTATTCTGTTTTAATGTCTGTATATAAGAAGGATTCACCAGTATTTCTTGCGGAAGCCTTGAAGAGCATTTATGATGATCAGACCAGAAAACCGGATGAAATCGTTGTTGTGATGGATGGTCCGGTTACGTTGGAATTACAAAGTGTTTTAGAGGAGTTTCGGAAAGGAAAGGAAGAGATTGTAAAGTATTACCCGCAGGAGCAGAACCGCGGACTGGGAGAGGCACTTCGCATAGGATCAAACAATTGCAGCGGAGATTATATTTTCCGAATGGACTCTGATGACGTGAGCGCGCCAGAGCGATTTGAAAGGCAGATTCAATACGTGGAGGAACATCCGGAGGTTGATGCCCTTGGAACGGACATCGCGGAATTTAAGGAGAGCATTCAGGAAAAAGAGAGGATACGTTCCTGTCCCGCAAAGCATGAGGACATAGTGAAAATGGGAAAGAAAAGAAATCCCATGAATCACGTTTCCGCCTGCATCAAAAAAGAAGCGTTGGAAAGCTGCGGCGGATATGAGACATTGCTTTTGCTGGAAGATTATTACTTGTGGTTAAAGATGATCGCAAACGGGCGGAAGCTGGCGAACCTGAACGAGCCTTTGGTACACGTAAGGATTGGAAACGGGTTTGATTCCAAGAGGGGCTCCTTAGAAAGGACGCATGGATGGAAGGTGTTGCAGGATTACATGCTTGCGCATGGCATGATCACGAGGTTTGAGGCTTTTTGCAACATGATATACATCAATGTTTTTGTGAGAACTCCCGCGTGGTTGAAAAGGATATTGTACGAAAAGCTTTTGAGAAAGTGAGAAATGGATCTGATGAAAAAGGCAGGAATCATCACGCACTATAACGTACATAATCATGGCGCGCACTTGCAGTTGTATGCCCTTTCCAAAACCCTGCAGGAATTGGGTTATGACGCAAAGGCACTTCAGTTCTCAAAAAACTATGATTTTATGGGCGGACCTGAGATTGCGAAAAAGTATAACGTCTCCATCCGGTCCATTCCCTTATATTTAAGATATTTAAAGAAAAATGGTCTGAAGAGGACGCTGTACAACGTCAAAAAAAGAAAGCTTCTGGCCGCATTCCGCGTGCAAAAGCAGCTGGTGGGGGAATACTATTCAAAGGCGCGCGATCTCGATGCGGTTGTGATCGGAAGTGACGAGATCTTTAGCATAGAGGCGGGGCCAAACCCGTGGTATTACGGGATTGGAGTGCCGTGCAAAAAGCAAATTTCTTATGCGGCAAGCTTTGGACCAACGACGGTTTCCATGGTGGAAGAACATAACGTGAGAGGGATGATTGCGGCAGGGCTTCAAGGGCTCAGAGCCATTTCCGTACGCGACGGAAATTCGGCGGAGATCGTAAAAAGTCTTGTGGGAGATGAACCCGCGATTGTCTGTGATCCCGTATTGCTTTATGACTTTAGCAATGAGATTTCTGAAGAGAAGATGGCAAGTTTTCGAAAGGCTCATCCGGAGAAATATTGCATTGTCTATTCTTACGACGATCACCTGAATGAAGACGGGAACGTGCAGGCAATCCGCGCGTATGCAAGGAAACAAGGCTGGAAAGTCTATTCTGTTGCATATTTTCATAAGTGGTGCGACAAGAACGTGCAGGTGGCTCCCTTGGATGCGTTTCAGTGGTTTCGGGGGGCAGAGGCTGTTTTTACGGACACCTTTCACGGTACGGTGCTTTCGCTTGTTACTGGTACGCAGTTTGTTTCAAAGGTGTCCGGAAACGGAAATAAACTGGATTTTCTGCTGAGACAATATGGCGTGGCTGAACGAGAGGCGGATGGCTTTGAACGTCTTGAGGAGATCATGGGTGCGCCGATAGATTATGAGGCTGTTGGAAACAGAATCGCGGAGATCCGCGGGGAATCCATGGAATTTCTTAGAAATGCATTGAAATCATTGACGTAAGGAAGAATGTCGGAATGGTATCAATTATTATCCCCGTATATCATGCGGAACAATACGTGCAGGCATGCCTGGAGTCTTTGGTGCAACAGACCTATGCGGACGTTGAGATTTTGGTTGTGGACGACGGTTCGCAAGACGGCTCTGCGCAAATCGCGTCAGACATGGCCAAGCAAGACCCCAGGATACGCGTAATCACACAGGAGAATCACGGCGTTAGTGCCGCCAGAAATTTGGGACTCCGGAATGCAAAGGGAGAATACGTAACGTTTATTGATGCGGATGATTACGTTGCACCGGAGTACGTGGAATATTTGCTTGGCATTACGACGGATGCGAAGGCAGATTTTGGAATGTCCCAAAATGCTTATACGGTTAAGGGACAGGGGCAGATCGAGAAGGATGAATTGTTTCAATTGGAATCTGACAGGGCCGTGGCTTTCCTGCTTTCACCGAGAGTGATTGTCGGGTGCTGGAATAAGATGTTTAAGAGACAGTTCCTTTTGGAAAATGAGATTTATTTTTCAGAGGAGTTGTTTTACGGAGAAGGCCTGCAGTTTATCGTTCGGGCCGCAGGGGCGGCAAATAAAGTTGCCATTGGCAGCAAGAGGGTCTATTACTATCGGAGAAATAACGCATCCTCGGCGACGACAAAATTTGACGTAAGAAAGATCCAAAATGGCGAGAAAGCCCTGTTGGTGATCCGGGATCAGGTCAATCTAAAGGATTCTGGAATTGCTAACGCATGGGAATTGCATTACTGTACGTTTTGCCTGGGGGGCATGACGAAAATCCTGGCGAATCATGCGAAGAAAGAATGTCAGCAAGAGTATCAGCGGTTTTATCGATATCTGAGGAAACATGTCTGGAACTTGGTCAAAAACCCTGAGCTTTCCGCATACAGAAAGATGATGCTGCTCGGAGGACGTATAAGTCCTTGGGTTATGATGAAATTAGACGTAGCCCGGCGGAAGCGGATTTCAAAACGAAGCATATAGATGGGGAAAAACATGGTTATTTTACACGTCGCATCTTTACGGGACTATCTCTACAGCGGAGTATGTGCAGTGGTTCCGCAGTACGTTAGGGAACAACAGAAAGCAAATACAAACGTTGCGTTGTTAAATATTCTGGATGACAGAATCAAGGGGATCGAGCATCAATTCAAATGGGATAAAGAGAAGAAATTTGAAGCCATTCCGGCACCTTTTGACAAGCCGGATCTTATCGTATTTCACGAAGTGTATTGCAAGGAGTTTTGCAAAATTGCAAGAGAGTTGGTGACTAAGGGCATCCCCTACGTGATCGTACCGCACGGCAGTTTGATAAAACAGGCTCAGCGTAGGAAAGGTCTTAAGAAATTTATTGCAAATCACACCCTTTTTTATCCGTATTTGAAAAATGCCACGGCGATACAAGTGCTTTCCGAGATGGAAAGAAAGGAGACGCGTTGGGGGAAAAAGAAGATTTTGATCCCTAACGGCGTTGATCCCGTGCAGGAGCATAAGACCAGTTTCCGAAAAGACCGGTTTCGGTTGCTGTATATTGGCAGGTTGGAAATACAAATGAAAGGATTGGATCTGTTGATCGCTGCCATAAAAAAAGAAGAGGCTTTTTTGAAGGAAAAGGGCTGTACGATAGAGATCCACGGTACGGGGGGCGAAAGACTTAAGGAATTGATTCAAGAGGCCTGCGTAGGGGATTTGGTGAGATTGGAACAACCGATTTCCGGAGAAGAAAAGAAGCAGGCATATTTGAATGCAGATTATTTTATTCAGACGTCGAGGGTGGAGGGACTTCCTCTCAGCATATTGGAAGCCATGAGTTATGGCCTGCCTTGTATCATTACGGAAGGCACTTGCTTTGGAGACGTATTCCGGAAACGGAATGCGGGTTGGGTAGCAGACACAAACGTTTCTTCCATTGCGGACACACTAAAGAAAGCATTGGAAGAAGCGGAACAGCTACCTAAAAAATCAAAAAACTGCATGGAAACGATCAAAGAGGAATTCACTTGGGAGATCGTGACAAAAAAGGCTTTGCAGGAATACTCTCACCTATGGAAAAACCAGTGACGGAAAGGAATTTGCAGAACAAAGGGCATGAGGTGGATAGAAAGCAGATTTTTAGTTGAAAGAGCGTTGGGAGCAGGACTGTATTGTCTTGTGGTCATGGTTGCTTTTTTGGCTATCAGAAACAATCGACTACGACTGAAAACCATATTGAATCTAGTGTTGTTTACCCTTGTGGTGATGGCATTTTTCTATATTCCAACGGAGACGGCGGACATCTATCGCTGGCAGGTCTTGTCCAGGGGCTGGATGGGAATGCGATTTAAGGATTTTGTTTCCGTGATTATGATGAGGAATGCCACGCCGCTGGGAGTGGGAATCATATACGTTTGTCAAAAGACGGGAATAAACGGTATTTTGCCAGCGTTTTGTGCATTGGTGTTTTATGCGAACGTCTTTCATATTTTTGTCATCACGGAAAAGAAGTACCAAATATCACCGAGAATCATGAGCCTTGTCTTTTTATATATTATGTGTACGGGACGATTCCAGGAGGTGATCGCCGGAATCCGCAACATGCTGGGATTTTCCATTGTGGCCAGATGCATTGCAGACGAGGTAATCAAAGATAAATCCGTGATCAAGAACGCAATATGGTATCTGACGGCCTGTCTGATCCATTCGGCCATCATTCCGCTTGTCATGCTCAGAATGCTTTTCCTTCTGTTTGACAAAAAGAATAAAAACCTTGGTCTGTTTGTCAACTTGGGATTTTTGATGGTTGCAATACTTTTTGCATACAGGTACGGAATGAGTTACGTGATAACGATGTATCGGAAAGCACGCGGTTTCCTTACCTATGACGTGTATTCCTATTTCTGGGAATATCTGATAACGATCCTTCACGTGCCACTTACCATATACGCCTTATGGAAATACTATAAAAAACGGGATAGGGAATCAGAGCTTTACGTTATGGAAACGTGGGGCGTGGTTACGACGGTTGCGGAAATTTTGATGTTTGGAAGCTTTGCCATTTTTCAAAGATTTGCGGCGTTTAGCTCCCTGATCACGATTCCGGTCATGGCATCCGTTTTGGAAGGGCAAAAGGAGAATGATCGCGTTACGGAGAGTAATCTTATCATCATTTGTCTGATCACGCTCATGATTGCAGCCGTACGAGGAAATCTTTGCGCATATAAGTTTTTCATTCTTTAAGGTTTGACGGGATAGGACACATGAAAGAAAAAAGCATTTTTTCATCTGCGTTAAAATTATCAACGCTTCTTTTTGCCAGTAAGATCGCAGGGTTGCTAAAACAGATGATGATCGTGGCGATCTGTGGAACAACTTATCAGACGGACGTTTATTTTGTGGCTACCGGAGTGCTTTTTGCCTTATCATCAATTTTGTTTTCCGCATTTTCAACGCCATTGCTTGCAATACATACGGAAAGACTGATCAATGGAGGCAGGGAACGCTCCAATGCTTTGATCAACGCATCCTTAAAGGTTACCGTCCCCGTTTCCCTATTGATCACGGGACTTATTATTTCATTTGCGCCATACGTGGCAAGGGGGTTGGCGCCTTCTTTTGAAGGCGAACAGTTGGAATTATTGATCCGCGCCGTTCGCGTGATGGCTTTTATCTTCACGTTTGGCGGTTTTTATTTTGTCGTAGGGATTATTCTGGAGACGGAGAAAGACTTTCTTCCGGGAAGGTTTGTAAATCTGATCCAAAACGTATTGGTGGCGCTGGCAACCATCTTTTTATTCCCGGATTACGGCATCATGAGCATGATATATGCATTTGTGGCAGCGGTTGCCATACAGATGATCCTGATCTTTTGGAAAACAAGGAAGCTATTTTGGTTTTCGATGAATACCAGATCGGAAAAGGAGGCAATAAAAAAGATCCTTCGGTTGATGATACCGCTTTTGATCGGCAGTGCCATATATGAGGTGAATGACGTTGTCGACAAACAGATTGCATCCGGCTTGGGAGGAGGCAGCATTTCCCTGCTAACCTGCGGAGCGTCCATTAATGAAATTGTCACAACGTTGGTGATTTCCGCCGTGTCTTCCGTTTTGTTTGCGCATTACGCAACGTGGATCGTGGAAGGAAAGCTGCAGAAAGTGAGCGAGCACTTAAAATCATCGATGGAGTATCTGATCACTTTGTTGTTGCCTGTTATGACCGTATGTCTGATCTGCGGGGATAACGTTGTGTCTATTCTGTATCAGAGAGGCAATTTTGATGCCCTGGCCGTGAGTAAAACGACACCGGTTGTCATGGGATATGCGGCGGGATTTTGTTTTCAGGCCGTCAGGGCAAATTTTGTCAAGGTATTTTATGCCTTTCAAGATACCAAAACGCCAATGATCAATGGTGCAATCGCCATTGCCGTCAATATTGCGATGAGCATCATTCTGTCGAAATATCTCGGCGTGGGTGGAATTGCATTGGCTACCAGCATTTCCATGATGGTGGTTTCAGCATTGATGTTGCCAGGCATCCGAAAGCGCCTGCCGGATTTTTCGCTTCGGACCCTGTTTCCGGAATGCGCGAAAGCGTTGGCAATCACGGCACTTCTGTTTCCCTGCGCGCATGTGATCAAAAGGCTGGTTGGCGAAAACACGTATGTTCAGCTTGGCAGCGTAGGTTTGTTCGTGTTGTTCTCCTACGTGGGCTTGGGTTACCTTCTCCGGTTAAGAACCATAAAAGAGATTCTTCACAACGGTTTGGAAAAAATAAAGGGTGATTCGCGTGAAAGAAAATAAGAGCTTGAGTATTGTAATACCGATATATAATGCAAGGAGCCGGCTAAGAGTTTTTGACGTGCTGATGCGGCAAAAAGACATTCTCGAGATCATCTGCGTGGATGACGGCTCAACGGATGGAAGCGCTGATGCGATCAGAGAGTTTGGGGATCCCAGAATTCAAATTTGGGAAAAAGAACATGAGGGGGCCTTTCAGGCATGGCATTATGGCGTGACGAAGGCAAGCGGAGATTACGTGCTGGTCGTGGATTGCGATGATTACGTGGAGGAAGAATACTTCGAAGCAATCCGTGAATTTATGGAACGACGTGAGGCTGACGCATTGTTTGTCGGCAGTTTTATTGAGAATGAAAAAACAGGGAAGAAAGTCGCTCAGGAATTTCCTTTTGAAGACGGTTATTATGAAGGCGAAAAGCTTGAGAAGCTAAAAAAGCAATTGTGCAGCGGACGCGTCAGCAATGCAAAAGGAACAAAGGTGATAAGACGAGAGATTTACCTGGATCAGATCAGCCATACCTATACGGGAGAGATCAAAGATTTTGAAGATTGGCTGACAATGATGGAAATTTATGGAAAGATTGAGAGCCTCCGTGTGATAAATCGTCCTTTTTATCATTACTTACAATACGCGGAATCCCTGTCCAAATCAAAAACTTCGTACAGGGGAAACTATCGGGATGCGTTGACCATGGTTGATTACCTGCAAAATCATTCAACGGCGACGATTGAAAAGGAATCCTTGGAGTCCATTCGTTTTTTTGCCTTGAGAAGCATTCTGCTCAGATGTATCAAAATCCGTGAATTGGATCTGGCGAATGAAATCATGCGAAGAAAGGATTTTCGGGAGTTCCTGCCCAAGGCATCACTGGGCTTTGACGAAAAAATGCTTTGCATTCTGCAAAGCGCAGGATTGTTTTATTGGTGTTACAGGTTGAAGTCTTTGCGAAAAGATTAAAATACGTGGACAGAGGATGATATATGAGTCATTCATGCATGAAAACTGAAGACGTTCTGATTTCCGTGATCGTTCCGGTTTACAACATGGAAAAGTATTTGCAGCAATGCGTAGACTCAATTTTGGATCAAACGCATTCGAATCTGGAAGTGCTTCTGGTTGATGACGGTTCTTCGGATAACAGCGGCGCGATTTGCAGACAATATGCCCAAAAGGATAAGCGTGTTCGCGTATTCCCAATGAAAAATGGCGGTGTTTCCAAGGCACGAAACACGGGTTTGGAGAATGCGAAGGGTGACTGGATCGGATTTGTGGACAGTGATGACTGGATCAGCGAGGAAACGTATGAGCGCATGCTGGAAGCGGCAATCCGTTTGGATGCCGATGCGGCGGCGTGTAAGATCGTTTGGGAGAGGGTAAACGGAACGGATCCGGTGATTGCAACGGGACAGACGTCTTGTCTGGAATTTGGTTCGGCGAATTTAAGGTTAGAGGATGCGGCGAAAATGGAAATTTCCTTGGCAAATAAGCTGATTCGTCGTTCTTTTTTTGAACGAGGCATTCGCTTTGTGGAGGGAAGAAGGTTTGAAGATCTGGGGATGCATTACGACATGTTAAGGTATTGCAGAAGGATTGCTTTGATTGATGAGCCGCTTTATCATTACAGGCAAAGAAAATCCAGCTTTATTCATTCAGAGAGTCTTAAGAGCTGGATTGATCGATGGTACATGAAAAAGCATGGATATGAGGTGATGGAAGATTTGGCATCGCCTGAATTACAGCGCAGGCTGACTTATGATTGTATCATGGCAGCAAACAAGATATGGTCCGCTGCTTTTGCAACGCCTGGGAGATTAAGGAGTCAATTCGCAGAGGAAATGAAGGTCGTTGCGAGCTTTAGCAAGGCAAGGCATTCTGAGGTTAAAAAAGGAAATTATCCTTTTTACGTGAAATATGTTGCAAAACTCACCAGACACTGCAGTGTCTTTTCTTATTTCCTAATCGCATTGCCCTATGGGGTTTTGCATCTGCTAAAAAGAGATGACCGCCTGCCTCATCCCGTATGGGAGGATCTGTATGAATAGAATGCACGTGCGCGAAAGGAGAGAAAGAATTGGACGGAGATCGTAGAGATGCGCTGATTTCGGTGATTGTTCCGATTTACAATATGGAGAAATATCTTCCGGAATGCGTGGATTCCATCCGGAAGCAGACCTACGGCAATCTGGAAATATTGCTGGTAGATGACGGATCCACGGATGGCAGCCTGAGGACGTGCGAGGAATACGCAAAAAAGGATTCCCGGATACGCGTGATCCACAGGGAGAATGGCGGGCTCTCAGCGGCCAGAAACACAGGCCTGGATCAGGCAACGGGCGATTGGATCGGCTTTGTTGACAGCGATGACTGGGTGGAGCCGGATTTGTATGAAACTTTATTGACGTTGGCGCAAGAGCATCAGGCAGAGGTGGCATGCGGCTGGCATTTCCGGGAATACGTAAATGGCCATGAACCTGTTTCCAATACGGGGAAGGTTGACGTGCTGCACGGAATGGAAGAGATCGCAAGGGGGAAGCTTAGTGACGGGAGCTTTGACGTGGCGGTATGGAATAAACTTTACGTGGCCACTTTTTTTGCTGACGGGCTCCGTTTTCCCGTGGGGAAAAAGCATGAAGACCATTTGATCAATTATCATATCATGTTGGATTGCAATACCGTAGTCTGTATAGACAGACCGCTTTATCATTACCGGCAGAGAAAAGGGAGCATTGTACACGCACCGAGTGTCAGAAGCATGCTGGACATGTGGGAATTGAGAAAAGATGGGTATGACAAATTGAAAGACATGCTTCCGCAGGATCTGAGGATTAAATTGATATATGATTGCGGCATGAGCATAAACAAAGTTTGGGCCAGTGCCGCAGTTGAAAATGGGACAAACGTGAGAGAATACAAAAAGGAACTCAAAGAAATCGCGGATTTTTGTAAAAAGCATTGCCAAGAAATTGCCGCGAGTCCATTTGGGGCATACGTTAAATTTGTTTTCCGTGTTGCACGGCATGACAACAAACTGGCATTTTACACCATTTTTTCATGCTACAAGATTTCCCTGTTTGTAAAGGGGGTAATGCAAGGAAAAAAGTGGGTCACTTTTGAATGACATGGCTTACTGTTGACAAAAGTCGTGTTTACGTACTACAATATATCTCACGAATCATAAAGACGTTGAAGAGGGTTAGTAAAAGCCAGGAAGCTCCCCAGAGAGAGAACGTGACGCAGCCGGATAGACGGGATAGTTCGGAGGCGTGGCTGGAAGGTTCTTGTGCGGAAGGCTTTGAACCTGCCTTGGAGTTTCGCATGAGATGAAGAAGAATGGCGCAAAGATGGAAGTAGATGGGTGCCGTCGAATTTGGGAAGTGTGACGTAGCATTGGCGTTAACAATGATTGAGGTGAGCGCTTGGAGCGCTAATTAGGGTGGTACCGCCGGTTTCCGGTCCCTTATCGGGGATGGAGACCGGCGTTCTGATTTTAAAGGGACGCGAAAGTACTTCTGCCCCTAACAAATTTCGTGGTATATGCCGATATATATATTTAAGACAAAAGGAGATTAAGAAGATGGCAGACAACAAGAAGATGGTGGAAGCAATCACTTCCATGGAAGAGGATTTCGCGCAGTGGTATACGGACGTCGTGAAGAAGGCAGAGCTGATCGATTATACGAGCGTAAAGGGCTGCATGGTGATCAAACCCGCAGGCTATGCAATCTGGGAACTGATCCAGAGACAGCTCGATGAGAGATTCAAGGCGACGGGCGTTGAGAACGTCTATCTTCCCATGTTCATTCCCGAATCCCTGCTCCAGAAGGAGAAGGATCACGTGGAGGGCTTTGCGCCTGAGGTTGCATGGGTAACCCACGGCGGACTGCAGCCCCTGCAGGAGAGAATGTGCGTGCGTCCTACTTCTGAGACGCTGTTCTGTGATTTTTACAAGAATGACATTCATTCCTATCGCGATCTGCCTAAGGTATACAATCAGTGGTGCAGCGTGGTCCGCTGGGAGAAGGAGACGAGACCGTTTCTTCGTTCAAGAGAGTTCCTCTGGCAGGAAGGCCACACGGCACATGCATCCTTCGAAGACGCTCAGGCGCGCACCATTCAGATGCTGAACCTATATGCACAGTTCTGTGAGGAAGTGCTTGCAATTCCCGTGATCAAGGGTCAGAAGACGGAGAAGGAGAAGTTTGCCGGTGCGGAGGCAACCTACACGATCGAGGCGCTGATGCATGACGGCAAGGCATTGCAGTCTGGAACCAGCCATAACTTTGGCGACGGATTTGCGAAGGCATTTGGCATTCAGTTTACGGACAAGGACAACACCCTGAAGTACGTTAATCAGACCTCCTGGGGTATGACGACGAGACTGATCGGAGCGCTGATCATGGTGCACGGTGACAACGAGGGCCTTGTGCTTCCTCCCAGAGTTGCACCGATTCAGGTTTGTGTGATTCCCATCGCCCAGAAGAAGGAGGGTGTTCTGGAGAAGGCTACGGAGATCAAGGAGCAGCTCTCCAGGAAGTTCCGCGTAAAGCTGGATGACACGGACAAGACTCCCGGATTTAAGTTCGCAGAGGCGGAGATGCGCGGTTATCCCATCCGCGTGGAGATCGGACCTAAGGACATCGAGGCCGGCAAGTGCGTGATCTGCCGCCGTGACGCAAGGGAGAAGATTGAGGTTGCATTACCTGAGCTTGAGGCAAAGGTAGGCGAACTGATGGAGACGATTCAGAAGGAGATGCTTGAGCGCGCAAGGGCTCATCGCGACGCGCACACCTACGTGGCAACCAACATGGAGGAGTTCGAAAAGCTCTTTACGGAGAAGTCTGGATTTGTAAAGGCAATGTGGTGCGGCGACCGCGCCTGCGAGGATCTCATCAAGGAGAAGCTCAGCGTGACGAGCCGTTGCATGCCGTTTGAACAGGAGAACCTGGCAAGTACCTGCGTATGCTGTGGAAAGCCTGCAACGAAGATGGTTTATTGGGGAAGGGCATATTAAAACATGAACTATATTGTATTTGATCTGGAATGGAACCAGAGCAATGCAGGGGGTAGTTCAAAGGTCGAAGGTTTACCCTTCGAGATCATTGAGATTGGGGCGGTGAGGCTTTCCAGCGACGGAACGTTGGAAAGCGAGTTCAATGAACTGATCCGCCCTCAGGTATACAAAGAGATGCACCGAATCACGGGAAAGATTGTACATTTGACGATGGAAGAGCTAAAACACAGCAGATCCTTCCCAGAGGTGGCCACAAGGTTTGAAATGTGGTGTGGTGACAGCCCGTTTCTGTTTTGTACCTGGGGAACGCTGGACGTGATGGAGCTTCAGCGAAACCGGAAATTCTTTTATATGATGCCTTTGACGGAAAAGCCGCTGCCGTATCTGGACGTACAAAAACTATTCGCGCTGACGTATGACGCGGAGGACCCAAGAAAGAGAAGATCGCTTCAGGATGCCATAGATTATCTGCACATCGAGAAGCACGTTCCCTTTCACAGGGCCTTTTCTGACGCGTACTACACGGCGAAGGTTCTGCAGGTTCTGATGCAGGTGAACCCGAAAATCCTCTCGAGAGTGTCCTATGACGTCTTTTATCCGCCAACTGACAGGGAGACGGAGGTAAGACATCAGTTTGACACATATTTTAAGTATATCTCGAGAACGTTTCCCGGGAAAAAGGAGCTTTTGGCTGACAATGAGGTCAGCTCCAGCAAATGCTATCTTTGCCGCAGGAACCTAAAGAAGAAGGTACGTTGGTTTACTACGAACAACCGGAATTACGTCTGCCTGGCATATTGTGAGATCCACGGATATCTCAAGGGAAAGATCCGCGTGAACAAAACGCCGGATGGGGAGGTGTTCGCGGTAAAGACCACGAGGCTGGTAGATGAAGCGACGGCCGCAGAGGTAGAAAAGAAATGGGAGCGGCTACAGAATTCAAAGAACAAAGATGAAGAATACGTTATCCCGGATCCTTCGGAAAATGGGGATGCACAAGACTAAAGCGCAGGTGGTTACCTGCGCTTTAGTCTGTCTTTATATCTTTTTTTCGCCGCCCGGATCTGGGCCTTGCGATCTCTTAGAACGTCTTTGGATAGTTTTAGGCTTTGACGTGCGTATTCATGATTTCTTGATTTCCTGATTCCAAAACCAAACGAGAAGAATTGGTAATTCTTTTGCAGGAAGAAGAAAATGCCAAACAGAATGCCGCTGACGATGAGTATGATCACGATCACCTTAACAACCTTGGGATTTATGGCTGACGCGCGGTCTTTTTTCTCTTTCGTATCTTTTGGCGAAGGCTTCTCGGGTGCTTTTTCTTCTGGCTTGGCTTCGGCAGGCGGTTCGGATTCCGAAGGAACTTCCTCTGCATCAAAGGAATAATTGCTCTTCGTGCCCTTGGCCAGATCCAGGGATACCGTGCCCACCTGAACGCCTTGGTAGGAATAGGTGATCAGGGCGGCCTGTCCGGGTACGTCCACGTCGTAGGAGATGGTGGAGGTCAAGTCCTTAAAATCTGCCGTCTTCGGAAGAATCACGCAATCGTCTTTGTTGAGGGAAAGGATGGGCTGTGCTTCGCCGAAAATGTCGGTGTTATCGTAAAAGAAGCCAATGTTGTCGATGTCATACTTGGTTTCCGTCTGGGAGACATTGACCTTATTGAAGTTGTTGAAGCCATATTCAAAAAGGGCGATGGTGTCTTCGCTGTACATGGGGTTGTCGTCATTTAGCACAACGCAGATTAGGCGAAGGCCATTCTTTTCCGCACAGGCAACCATGGTGTTGTGAGCGCTGTCCGTATAACCGGTCTTACATCCTACCAGATATTCGTAAGCATATTTTCCGCTGGGAATCAGGGGCATTTGATTCCAGTCCGTCAAGACGCCGTTCGGTTTTTCCACTACGAGCTTGGGCTCCAGCGTGATCTTGTCGAGGTAGTCAATGGCAAAGAAGGCACGGCCGATCATGGCGAGGTCGTAGGCGCTGGTCACGTGCTCTTCGTTGGGAAGACCGTTGGGATTTGCGAAGTGGGAATCCACGGCGCCGAGTTCCTTTGCACGCTCATTCATCATGTCCGCAAAGGCGTCCCAGCTCCCGCCGACGTGCGCGGCAATGGCATAGGCCACTTCATTTGCGGAACGGATGAGCAGTGCCCTTAAACAATCCTCCATGGAGAGCGTGTAGCCCGGGTTCATGGAGATGTGGTTGCTTCCCTTGGGAATGCTAAAAATGTCGTCGCGTGAAAAGGTAACTGTCTCATCCAAAGAGCTGTTTTCGTAAGCGAGAAGCGCGGTCAGAATCTTGGTCGTGCTCGCCGGGTATTGTTGTTTGTGAATGTTTTTTTCATAGAGTATGGTGCCGGTCTCAACTTCGATCAGAATGGCAGATTCGGCAGAAACCACGGGGCCGGTTGGCCAGCCGGCTCTCTCATTGGATTGAATAGCCATTGCCTGGTGCGCCGCGATGCGATCTTCCTTCTCCGTGGCCTTGTCAGCGCGCGCGCTTAAGGGCGTAGACAGGATCAGGCATGCTGCCGTGATGCCGGCGAGTAGTCGGGGATGCTTTCTTTGAAACATTTAGTTCTCCTCAATTCAAAGCGTTTTATTGATTTTCGTATGGAAGGTAAAAAACACCTTCCGTTTTATCTTACTACGTTTTTGGAAAAAACCAAAGCAGAAAGTGAAAAATCAGGAGAATTTGTTTGGAAGTGACAAGCTTTTCGTGATATAATGCTTTTAGTTTGGGTAAAAGGAGTACTTTTTATGAACGTAATGATTTCCGTTAATGATTCCTTTGTCATGCCAACTACGGTTATGCTAAAGTCTCTGTGTATGCATAATCCCGTCAATCCGAAGATATATGTTTTATATACCGGGCTTTCGAAAGAGAGCAAGGAGACGCTCCGCGTAAACGTTGGAGACCAATGTGAATTGATCTACGTGGATTGCACGCCTTGGCTTCATTATCTTTCGGATTTTCAGTTATCCATGGAATATCTAAGTTTTGAGACGTATTACAGGTTGTTGATCCGTGAAGTGATTCCGTCTGACGTTGACAGGATTCTGTGGTTGGACGGAGACATGATCATTAACGGGAATCTGGAGGATTTTTATAATACGGATTTTGAGGGGAACGGTATTTGCGTCTGTGAGATACGGGGAAAATCACCTGTTGATGCGATGACGAGGGAAAAACTTGGCCTGGATAAGGACGAAAAAGTCTTTAATGCCGGCGTAATTCTCTATAACATGCAGTATTTCGAGGATCATCCGGATTACTTTGATCAAGTTAAAAGGATTGCCATTGAATATCAAGGCCGGTTAGAGCATAACGACCAGGACGTGCTGCATCTTTTGTATCGTAATCAAATAAAATGGGCAGACGAAGAGATTTATAATAAATATGCCCTGAAGGTGTATACGGCTTCGGAAGAAAAAAGGGTAAAAGCCACGGCAAAGATCATTCACTTTTGCGGAAGCATGAAGCCTTGGAAGAATAATTACAGAAATCGCCTGGCGTCTCTTTTTTGGGAGTATTGTAACCAGACCACCTTTTCCACGCAGTACGAAAACTGGAAAAAGGCAAATTTCAAATACCGGTTATTGCCATATGGTCTGATGAGATGCTTGAGAAGAAAACTCCGCGGGTGGGGTTGACAAAATAGAGGAATTGAGGTTTGGGAAAATGAGACTTAGAAACGTGACCGGCTCCAGGGAAGTGATCGCGGAGAGCCGTTTTGTGGTGCCGGAGGAGACGCTGAAGGAAATGCCTGGGAAATGGCAGGGATTGTTTGGAAATCAGCATCCGATCCATATTGAGATCGGCATGGGGAAGGGACAGTTTCTTCATGCGATGGCGAAGAATCATCCCGGCATCAATTACGTGGGGATAGAAAAGTACTCTACGGTATTATTGCGCGCCGTGCAGAAAATGGAGCAGGATGAGCTGCCAAACCTTAGGTTTATCAGGATGGATGCGGAGGAGATTGCGGAGGTCTTTGGAGCGGGTGAGGTGGCTAGGATCTATCTGAATTTTTCTGATCCCTGGCCGAAGGACAGGCATGCAAAGCGAAGACTCCCTTCGAGGGAATTTCTTGTGAGATATGACAGGATCCTGGCGGAAGACGGCAGGATCGAGTTTAAGACGGATAATCGAGCGTTGTTCGATTTTGCCGTGGAGGAGTTAGAACCGGCAGGCTGGAAGGCAAAGGTTTTGACCTATGACCTGCATGCGGATCCCGTGCTCATGGAGGGAAACGTGATGACGGAGTACGAGGAGAAGTTTTCCGCAATGGGGAACCCGATCTGCAAATACGTAATTACCAGATAGAGAGACGATATGAATAGAAAACTTAATTTTCTTAAGGCGATTTCTTGTTTTATGGTCGTGATGGCTCACATTAGATTTCCGGGACTCTTTGGTGAAATTGTTTGGAAGGCGGCGTCGTACGCCATTCCCGTTTTTCTGATGATCTCCGGCTATTTTTCCTATGGGGAAAAAAATGATACGATCAAGCGGAGGTTAAAGCATATCGCGTTTATTTTTCTCTGGGCATACGCGTCCCATTTTATCTTCGGCGTAACAAAGCATCTGATAAAGCATGACCTTTTGACGTGGCTGGCTGAGGAGTTTACTTGGAAATCGCCGTTTGACTACTTACTTTGGGGTCACGTTAGTTTTGCGGATCCTCTTTGGTACCTCATCATTATGGTCGAAGTCTACGCGTTTTGGTATTTTGTTGTACGGGCGGGGAAGGAAAGGTTTGTGCTTGGATTGCTCCCGTTTCTGCTTGTAACGTACGTGGGCGTGGCTGTTTTTATCGAGACGACGGACAGGCCATGGTATTATTGTAATTTGTTTTTTGTTCGCGGACTGTCATTTTTCCTGCTGGCTTATTTTTTGAGAACGGAAGAGGCCAAAAAATTACTTCAATGGAAACGGTATCAATTGATCTTACTGACTGTCTTGGGATTTATTATTCTTTTGACGCCCACGGTCTTTGGTCTGCCAATCAAATTTGGTGATGCCGGACTAATTCCATGCGTGTTGGGGCTGTTTGCTTTGGCCCTGCAGAAGCCGGAAAAGGGAATCTGCCGGCCGTTGGAGTTTATCGGAGACAAGCTTTCTTTGTATATTTACGTTTTTCACGTGATCATAGGCGGAAACCCTATTTTGAAGATTTGCAACTTCCTTCACGTAAGCGTAAATGAAGAGATTTATGCGTGGCTCAGACCGGTGTTGGCCGTGATCACGACCACCATTTTTTCCTTGGTTTTGTATTACGCAATTGAAGCATTGAAAAAAAGAAAACCTCTGCATGCCTGATTGGTATGCGGAGGTTTTTCGGTTTTTCTATTGATGGAATAATTTTTGGTTTTGGTAATTGGGTTCGCAGGTGAGGTTTACGCCAAGCTTGCGGAACACGTTCATGTCGACGTGGGAGAGGATGACGCTGGAATGGACCTCGGAACCTTTGAGGTTCTTGAGCTGTTCAAGTGCCCTCTTTGCAACGGGATCGGTGGCGGCGCAGATGGAAAGCGCAATCAAAACCTCATCCGTGTGGAGTCTGGGATTTTTGTTGCGAAGGTGATTGACCTTCAGCTCTTGGATCGGCTCGATAATGGTGGGGGAGAGGAGTAATATGTTGTCCTCAATCCCTGCCAGAACCTTTAACGCGTTGAGCAACATTGCAGAGGATGCGCCGAGAAGCTCGCTGGTCTTGCCAGTGATGATGCGTCCGTCAGGGAGCTGGATCGCTGCCGCAGGTTCTCCGGTGAGTTCTGCCTTTGTCGTGGCCGCGCTGATCACGGGGCGATCCGCGGGAGTCACGCCGGCTTGATTCATGAGGAGCTCAAGCTTTAGGATCTGCTCGTCGTCAGCCATGCCCTGACGCTTTAAGCACATGGTGTTGTAGTAACGGCGGATGATCTCCTGCTTCGCTGCGTCGCGCACGGCTTCGTCATCCACGATGCCGTAACCAGCCATGTTAACGCCCATGTCCGTCGGGGACTTGTAGGGGCATTCGCCCATGATCTTTTCGAACATGGCGCGAAGTACGGGGAACACCTCCACGTCGCGGTTGTAATTGATCGTGGTCTCACCGTATGCTTCCAGATGGAAGGGGTCGATCATGTTGACGTCGTTCAAGTCAGCCGTGGCTGCCTCGTATGCGAGGTTCACGGGGTGCTTGAGCGGAATGTTCCAGATAGGGAAGGTCTCGTATTTTGCGTAACCGGCCTTGATGCCGCGCTTATATTCATGGTAGAGCTGGGAGAGGCAGGTGGCCATTTTGCCGCTGCCGGGACCGGGTGCAGTGATGACAACCAGGGATCTGGAGGTCTCGATGTAATCATTCTTTCCATAGCCCTCGTCACTTACGATCAGGGGGATGTTGGAAGGATATCCGGGGATGGAATAGTGCCTGTAGACCTTCAGGCCTAAGGATTCCAGTTTTTTCTGATATGCAATGGCGCTGGGCTGTCCGGCAAAGCGGGTCAGGCAAACGCTTCCTACGTACAGGCCGTAACCGCGGAAAGCGTCGATGAGGCGGAGCACGTCCAGGTCATAGGTAATACCTAAGTCTGAGCGCATTTTGTTTTTTTCGATGTCGGAAGCATTGATAACAATGACGATCTCAGCCTCGTCCTTTAACTGCACGAGCATGTTGATCTTACTGTCAGGCTTAAATCCGGGGAGTACCCTCGAAGCATGATAGTCGTCGAAAAGCTTTCCGCCGAACTCCAGATAGAGCTTTCCACCGAAGGCCGCGATGCGCTCTTTGATCCTTTCCGACTGCATCTGCAGGTATTTTTCGTTGTCAAAGCCTTGTTTTCCCATGGTATGCGTTCCTCCCATAAAATCCAAAAAGAGCGCCCCTTGAACGCTCCTCGAAAATCATACAAAAAAATCATACATAAAACGGCAAAAAAAATCAATGATTAAATCAAAAAAAACGTGAAATTTCGTAATGATTCATGCTTCGTTAAGGGAGTCTTCACGTATTTTTCACATTTCATCTATTGATTTATGGCAGGCATCTCCCTATAATAAGATGAGGGAAAACCAAGAAATTTGTTCATACTATCGATATGAAACAGGCAAAATAACTGACAAGGATGGATATGCGTAAAAATGGATAATCAAAATAATAACGGAGGAAACCAACCGCAAAAGCAACCGAACGTCCCGCTGCTCATTGCACTGATTTTGGGATCAATCTTGCTGGCGTTTGTGTTTTACACCGCATTTTTTGGAAGAAGTCAGCAGGAGCGCGTGAAATACACGACGTTCCTGGAGGATCTGAAGGAAGGAAAGGTAAAGAGCGTCAAAATTTCCGACAATCGTGTCATGGCCGTCACGCTAAAGGGTGACGAGAAGGATGCGAGCGAAACGGAAACACAGTATCCTTACTATGGAAAATTCCTAAACCAGATGAAGGAAATAAACAACACCTATGAGACCATGCTGGCAGAGGACATGGATACTCTGATGGGGCGTCTGGAGGAATTGGGTGTTGAGGGCGAGCTTGTCTCAAGCGGTAACGGGAATTATATTTTGGAACTGCTTTTGACGGTGGTGCTTCCCGTCGCGCTGATGTGGATCCTGCTCTCGTTTTTGTTCCGCAAAATGAGCGGAGGAGCCGGTCCCATGGGCGTGGGGAAATCCAATGCCAAGGTTTACGTGCAGAAGGAAACCGGCGTTACGTTCAAGGACGTGGCCGGTGAGGATGAGGCGAAGGAATCCCTCGTCGAGGTGGTTGATTTCCTGCACAATCCGCAGAAGTATTCCAAGATTGGCGCAAAGCTTCCGAAGGGTGCCCTGCTTGTGGGACCTCCCGGAACTGGTAAGACGCTCCTGGCAAGAGCCGTTGCCGGTGAGGCGCACGTCCCGTTCTTTTCCCTGACGGGTTCGGATTTTGTGGAATTGTACGTCGGCATGGGTGCAAGCCGCGTGCGTGACTTGTTTAAGGAAGCAAATAAAAATGCTCCCTGCATTATCTTTATTGATGAGATCGATGCCATTGGACGAAGCCGTGATTCCAAGTACGGCGGCGGAAACGAGGAGCGTGAGCAGACGCTGAACCAGCTCCTCTCCGAGATGGATGGATTTGACAGTTCGAAGGGTATTTTGATGATTGGTGCGACGAACCGCCCTGAGATTTTGGATAAGGCGCTTCTGCGTCCCGGCCGTTTTGACCGACGGATCATCGTGGATAAGCCTGATCTGAAGGGCCGCGTTGAAATCTTAAAGGTTCACGCGAAGGACGTAAAGATGGACGAGACCGTCGATCTTGACGCGATTGCACTGGCTACCAGCGGCGCCGTGGGTTCCGACCTTGCTAACATGATCAACGAGGCAGCCATCAATGCCGTAAAGGAAGGCAGAGAGTACGTGAGCCAGAAGGATCTGTTCGGTGCAGTGGAAGTGGTGCTGGTAGGTAAGGAAAAGAAGGACCGCATCATGAGCAAGGAGGAGCGCAAGATCGTTTCTTATCATGAGGTGGGTCATGCACTTGTCAGTGCGCTGCAAAAGAACTCCGAGCCCGTGCAGAAGATTACGATCGTACCACGTACCATGGGTGCGCTGGGTTACGTAATGCACGTGCCGGAAGAGGAGAAATACCTGAATTCCGAGGCCGAGCTTCGCGACATGCTGGTGGGACTGCTTGGCGGACGCGCGGCAGAGGAGATCGTATTTGATTCCGTGACGACCGGCGCTGCAAATGACATTGAGCGCGCGACGGAGATCGCCAGAAACATGATCACGCGCTTCGGCATGAGCAAGAAATTTGGACTGATGGGTCTTGCCACCGTGGAGAGCCAGTATTTGGAGGGACGGATGGCTTTGAACTGCTCTGACGCAACGGCGGCAGAGATCGACGCGGAGATCGTGGCACTGCTGAAGGACAGCTATGAGAAGGCTCTGTCGCTGCTTCGCGCCAACCGCGACGTGATGGATAAGCTGGCAGCATTCCTGATCGAGAAGGAAACCATTACCGGCAAGGAATTTATGGAAATCTTCCGCAGGGAGAAGGGTTTGCCTGAGCCGGAGGAAAAGCCCGCACAGAAAGCTGAGGAAGCACCGAAGCAAAGCATTTTGAGCCAGCCCTTCGCAGGCGTAGGTCAGAGCATTTTTGACCAACCGGCGGCGGAAGCGGGACAGAGCGTCTTGAACCAGCCGGCAAAAGAGGGCGTGAAGGATGAGGGAGAAGAAGCTCCGATGAAGGACGATCTTGCAGAGAACGCAAAAGAGGCTTCGCAGGAGGAAAACAAGAAACCGCCTTACTTGCACGAGGAGCCCGTGGATGACAGGCCTGTTGGCAGATTCTCCAACCGCCGACTGGATGATTAATACCGGAAGGATTTGACGAAAGAAAAAGGAGTTATGGGATTTCCCGTAACTCCTTTTATTATTGGAGCGGAGATGCGGGGATTTGAACCCCGGCGCCACTTGCGCGACCTACCGCATTTCGAGTGCGGACCCTTCAACCACTTGGGTACATCTCCATAGCGTACTCTATTCTATCGGAAAACTTATGATTTTGCAAGTCTTTTATCGTGCGAATTTTGACGTTTTTGAGGCCGTATGGTGCGAAATTGTGAATTTGAAGTTTTGATCTGATGTGATAAACTATATACATTAAGGGAAACACAGGTCGTTCTTAAGGGACGGAAGGAGGACGGAAAGATGAATACAAGGACTTGGAGCAGGGCTGCCTTGAAAGAGCGGGCGCAGATGGCGTTTAAGAGAAGCTATTGGTGGTGCGTGCTGGCGGCGTTGATCTTATCGATCGTTATGGGTGGAAGCGGCGGAAGCAGCGGAAGGGATAAAGACAAGGAATCGTCGAAACCTGTAGCTTATTTTGATTTCTCTGATTATGGGAAGGAAGACGTTGGAGATTTGGTGGCAAGCAAGCTGGGCGGAGCAACGTATTCGGTCGGTAAGGTCGTATATGGCATTGCCGGCGGGGTAATTGGATTGGTTCTGTTCGTGGTGGCTTTTGCCGTTATTGCGATCGCAATCATACTTCGCGTTTTGCTGTTAAATCCGTTGGAAGTCGGCGGACGAAAGTTTTTCATGGAAAATGCCTGTGAGAAAAAAGAGGGAATTGGAACCATGCTGGACGGGTTCCAGAACGGTTTTTACGGGAACACCGTAGTGACAATGGTGGTAAGGGACGTAAAGATTTTCCTTTGGACCCTGCTGCTTGTCATCCCGGGAATCGTGAAGGCTTATGAATATCGCATGGTGCCTTATATTATTGCAGAGCATCCGGAGATGAACTATCGGGAGGCGCTTGAAAAGAGCAGCGCCATGATGAACGGGCAGAAGATGAATGCCTTTATCTTGGATCTTTCCTTTATCGGATGGCATATACTCACGGCCATGACCTGCGGCATTGTCGGGATTTTCTGGACGAATCCTTATTATTTTGCAACGGATGCGGAGCTCTATCTTGAATTGAGCTCTGACGATTTGGCAGTTTAACGGTTTTAACGTGTCACGGGGACGTGTCTACTGTCACGTTGATTTTGATCAACGTGACAGTAGACACGTCCCCGTGACACGTTTTTAAAGATTGAAGTTGTGCGTTGGGAGAAAATGGGTTATACTATTACGAGGGGCATCCCTAAATAGAAAATGCACCATCGGGAATTGGGATTGGGCGCGGAACGGAGGAGAAAATGAAGAGAATCGGCATGTTGACCAGCGGCGGAGACTGTCAGGCGCTGAATGCGGCAATGCGCGGCGTGGTAAAGACTCTTGTGAATAGCAGGCAAAAGGTTGAAATTTATGGTTTTCTGGATGGATACAGGGGATTGATCTACGGTAATTACCGCATGTTGACGGGAAATGATTTCTCCGGCATCCTGACCAAGGGAGGAACGATCCTTGGAAGCTCCAGAACGCCTTTTAAGACGATTCAGGATCCCGATGAGAACGGTTTGGACAAGGTTGCGGCCATGATCAAGAATTACCAGAAGTTAAAGCTGGATTGTCTGGTGATCCTCGGCGGCAACGGCACGCACAAGACGGCAAACCTGCTTCGCGAGAAGGGCTTGAACGTCGTAACGTTGCCGAAGACCATAGACAATGACCTTTGGGGCACGGACATGACGTTTGGTTTCCAGAGCGCGGTGAACGTGGCGACGGAAGCAATCGACTGCATCCATACCACGGCAGCTTCGCACGGGCGCGTGTTTATCGTGGAGGTTATGGGACATAAGGTTGGATTCCTTACGCTGAACGCCGGCATGGCAGGCGGCGCGGACATCATTTTGATCCCTGAGATCCCTTATGACATCAATAAAGTGATCAAGAAGATCGAGGACCGCGAGAAGAATGGCAGTCGCTTTACCATCATTGCAGTGGCGGAGGGTGCCATTTCCAAGGCGGACGCGAAGCTGACGAAGAAGGAATATAAGAAAAAGCTGTTGAATAATCCTTATCCTTCCGTATCCTATGAAATTGCGGCGCAGATCCAGGAGAAGACCGGCAGGGAGATCCGCGTGACGGTTCCCGGTCATACCCAGAGAGGCGGAAGTCCTTGTCCTTACGACCGCGTGTTTGCAAGCCGTCTTGGAGCGGAAGCGGGCGAAATGATCCTGAAGGGCGAGTATGGCTTCATGGTGGGCTATAAGAACCGAGAGATCGTAAAGGTTCCGCTGGAGGAAGTGGCAGGAAAGCTGAAGATGGTGGATCCGAATTCCACGATCGTGAAGGAAGCGAAGCTCATGGGAATCTCTTTCGGAGATTAGGGCGAAGCCGCGAAACGGCGATTTTGCCGGGCGGATAATGGAAATATAGATAAATGAGGTGTTTGTAACATGTCATATACGGCGCTATACCGGAAATTCCGTCCCGCGTCCTTTGCGGAGGTGAAGGGACAGGACCATATCGTGACGACCCTGAGAAACCAGATCAAGGCGGGAAGAATCGGTCATGCGTATCTTTTTACGGGGACCAGGGGGACGGGAAAGACCTCCGTGGCGAAGATTTTTGCCAAGACGGTCAACTGCGAGAACCCGACGGAGGACGGTCCCTGCGGGGAATGCCGGATCTGTAAGGCCATTGCGGCGGGAGCCAGCATGAACGTGATCGAGATCGACGCGGCTTCCAACAACGGCGTGGACAATATCCGCGAGATCGTGGATGAGGTGTCTTACTCCCCGGCAGAAGGAAAATATAAGGTTTATATCATCGACGAGGTGCACATGCTCTCCATCGGCGCATTCAACGCACTGTTAAAAACGTTGGAAGAGCCGCCCTCATACGTGATTTTTATTTTGGCTACCACGGAGGTGCACAAGCTTCCAATCACAATTCTGTCGCGCTGTCAGCGCTATGACTTTAAGAGGATTTCCATTGAAACCATCGCAGACCGCATGAAGGAGCTGGTGGACAAGGAGAGCGTGCAGGTGGAGGACAAGGCTCTTCGCTATATCGCGAAGATGGCGGACGGTTCCATGCGTGACGCCTTGAGCCTTTTGGATCAGTGCATTGCATTCCATTTGGGGAATGAACTGACCTATGACATGGCCCTCGACGTGCTTGGTGCCGTGGACAATGCCGTGTTCAGTGACCTTTTGCGTTACGTTCTGGATCGCGACGTGCTCGGATGCGTCAAGCTTTTGGAGGACATCGTGATGCAGGGCAGGGAGCTGACGCAATTTGTGACGGACTTCACTTGGTATCTGAGGAACCTGCTTTTGGTAAGTGCGTCTGATCAGCTTGAGGACGTGATTGACGTGTCTTCCGAGCATTTGGCGCGGCTGAAGGAAGAGGCAAAAATGGTCGATTTCGACCAGATCAGCCGTTACGTGCGCATCTTTTCAGAACTTGCAGGCCAAATCCGCTACGCTTCCCAGAAGCGCATTCTCGTGGAGATTGCGCTGATCAAGCTTTGCAAGCCTGAGATGGAAACGTCGAACGAAGCCATGCTGGACCGGATCCGGCAGGTGGAGGAGAAGGTGGACGAGGTGCAGCAGGGCGGCTACGTCAGGGTGGCGGCCGGCGGGGACGGTTATGCGGGAACGCCGGGCAACGTACAAGGCGGTGCCAGTCAGATCGCGGAGAGACCAAAGCTGGAGAAGGCCGTGCCGGAGGAGATCCAGGGAGTGGTTCGCGGATGGATGGGAATCGTCGGAAATGCCGAGGTGCCCATGAAGCTATACCTGAAGGGCGCAAAGCTCAGCCTGGGTCAGGATAATCAGCTGATCGTGGCCGTGGAGGATGGCTTGAAATATGATTATTTTGATCGGGATCCTGAGACCGTTGCACAGCTGGAGCGCCTGATCGAAGACTTTTGCGGCAAGTCCGTGAAAGTAATCCTGAAGTCCTATAAGGACGCAAATGATTTTGATAACCATTTCGTGGATCTGTCCAAAGTGATCCAGATGGAGATAGAAGAAGAGGAGGAATAAGAAATGGCTAGAAATGGTGGCGGATATCCCGGAGGAATGATGCCCGGAAGCATGAACAATCTGCTCAAGCAGGCGCAGCGCATGCAGCGTCAGATCGAAGACGGGCAGAAGGAGCTGGAGACGAAGGAGTTTACGGCTACGACTGGCGGCGGAGCGGTAACGGCAGTGGTAAATGGAAAGAAGGAGCTGGTTTCCTTAAAGCTTCAGGAGGAGATCGTTGATCCTGAGGACGTTGAAACGCTGCAGGATTCCATCATTGCAGCCGTGAATGAGGCGATTAAGCAGGCTGAAGCGGCGAATGAGGAGCTGATGGGCAAGATGACCGGTGGCTTTGGGGGCTTGGGAGGACTGCCCTTCTAATGAATCTGTATAGCGGACACATTAACAAATTGATCGATGAACTGGCATCCCTGCCGGGAATTGGCAACAAATCGGCACAGAATCTGGCGTTTCATCTCATCAACATGCCGCAGGACAAGGTCAACCGTCTTGCGAACGTGATGATGGAGACGCGGGCGAAGGTTTGTTATTGCAAGGAATGCTGCACGCTGACGGACAAGGAGATTTGCCCGGTCTGCGCGAATGAAAGGCGCAATCACAAGGTGATCATGGTGGTGGAGGATCCACGGGACATGGCGGCTTATGAGAAGACGGGAAAGTTCGAGGGCGTTTATCACGTGCTGCATGGCGCAATCTCGCCCATGCTTGGCATTGGACCGCAGGAGATCCGGCTGAAGGAGCTTTTGGAACGGCTGAAAGGTGACGTGGAGGAAGTGATCATCGCCACGAACTCGAACCTGGAGGGCGAATCCACGGCCATGTACGTGAGTAAGCTGATCAAACCCACGGGGATCAAGGTGACGAGGATTGCCACGGGCGTTCCGGTGGGCGGTGATCTGGAATACATTGATGAAGTTACCCTGACCAGGGCATTGGACGGCAGGGTGGAGTTGTAGCACAAACGGAAGGAAGGTAAAACAAGATGGCGGTAGAAGTAACGAATTTTGGGACGGCGAAGGATGGCCGGGAGATTCTGCTTTATACGATCAAGAACAAGAAGGGCATGCAGGCGGCAGTGACCAACATCGGTGCCATTCTGGTGAAGCTCCTTGTTCCCGACGCAAAGGGAACCTTGGATGATCTTGTTCTTGGATTTGACAAGGGTGAGGACTATTATAACAACGGATGCTTCTTTGGAGCAGTGATCGGACCGAATGCAAACCGCATCGGCGGCGCGAGCTTCGAGATTGACGGCGTGAAGTATCAGCTTGCCGTAAATGACGGACCGAATAATCTTCACAGTGATTTTGAAAAAGGCTATCACAAGGTCATTTGGGATGCGCAGACAGGCGAGAACAGCGTTTGCTTCTCTCTTGAGGATACGGACGGCAACATGGGTTTCCCGGGAAACAAGAAGATTCAGATCACCTATACGCTGGATGAGAATAATGGTTTGGAGCTGCATTATCATGCAAGCAGTGACAAGAAGACGGTTCTTAACCTGACGAATCATACGTATTTTAATTTGGACGGACATAATTCCGGCAATATTGAAGGACATGAGCTCACTTTGAATTGCAGCAAGTACACGCCCGTGGTGCGTGGCGCCATTCCTACCGGCGAGCAGGCGCCCGTCGCCGGCACTGTTATGGATTTCACGCAGCCCAAGGTGATTGGAAAAGAGATTGGCGAACCCGTGGAGCAGCTTATTTTGACGGGGGGATATGATCACAACTGGATCATCGACGGTGCAGACGGTAATCTTCGTCAGTTCGCAACCGTAAAGGGACCGAAGAGCGGACGCGTTATGAAGGCATACACGACGCTTCCCGGAGTGCAGTTTTATGCAGGAAACTTTATTGCGCCCATGCAGGGCAAGGATGGCGTTACGTATGGACGCAGAAATGGCCTTTGCCTTGAAACGCAGTATTATCCCGACACCGTTCATCAGCCTGATTTCCCTTCCTGCATTTTTGGGGGAGACAAGGAATATGATTCCGTGACGGTTTATCGCTTTGAATAGGGCTTAAGAATGATTCTGAAGCGGAATCTGTCGAATTGTTTTAAGGCAGACGCGACAAAGAATGATAAAAAACCTCCCTTGCCGATGCTATGATGTAGCAAAAAGGCATGGGAGGTATTTTTATGGATTTGCCAAAAAACATTACTCAAATTGGTGAAGCGGACGCTTCGTGCAAGATCTACGTGGAGGATTACGTTGTCTCTTATCTGAAGCAACTCAATCCCTTGGCGAGGGAAAAGACCATGGCGGCCGCAGTGTACGGTAAGAGAAAGACGGAAGATAACAAGAGCTTTTTGTTTGTATACGGTGCGGGAAAGCTGGATTTTATCCAAAAGGAGACAAAGCATCTCTCCCAGGCCCAGTGGCAGGAGATTGAGAGAATACGGCGACAATACTTCCAAGATTATGAATTCTTGGGGTACCGCATTTTGGATGGGGAGATGGTGGACGGATTTCACGTTTGTGAGCAAGAGGTTTGCAGATATGTATCCGGCTATGCCCAGTTTTATGAAAAGAATGAAGCCATGCTCTCTTACATGCTGGAATCCAGGCAGGCGGAAGCTACGCTGGAGGCCGTAAACTATGAGAAATATGACGCGGCGCGAGGACGTCAGGAAAAAAGAAGGGCTAAATACGTAAAACATGGCGAGGAAAAGAGCGGAGAAGATACGTCCGTAAAGGCTAGGAAGGGTGGAATGCAGGTGGCGGTTGCCACGCTGTTTGTACTGCTTTGTGCCTTGGGACTGGCCATGAATTCTTCCGCGCTGGAGGGAAAGGGGCATTTCTGGGACAGGCTGAAGGAGGAATTCTTGGAGAGAAAGCTACCGGAAGGGACGGAACTTGCGAGTGCCGGCCCGGTGGCGGAAAAGGCATCAGAACAAGTTTTGGAAGAGACGCCGGGACAAGTTTTGGAAGAGGCATCGGGACAAGCCTTGGATGAGCCGTCGGGACAAGCCTTGGATGAGGCTTGGGGTGAAGAAATCCTGGCGGCTTCAGGAAAAGTGGCAGGCGAGGAAATCGGAGCAAAGCAAAGTTAGCCGTCAGAAGGAGAAGCACTGAAGGCACCGGAGACCAGTACGGTGGAAATGGCGGCGCCGGAGGTGACCGAAGCAAGCGAGGCGGAAATAGCAACGCCGAAGATAACTGAAGCAAGCGAGGAGCAGAATGCCGGTAAGAACACGCAGGATGCGCAGACCGCCACGGCTGCAGGAGAAGCCCCGGAGAAGGAGGACGACAAGAAGAAACCGGCAACCTACGTGGTGCAGGCCGGTGATACCCTGACGGGGATCAGCATCCGGAACTATGGCAGTGAAAAATACATAGGACAGATTTGTAAACTGAATTCCATCAAGAATCCTGACGAAATTAAGGTTGGACAAAAAATTTTATTACCCTAATTGATGAATACGTGATAAAATATAATTCGTATCTACAATGAACGAAGAGGATAACTGATGGCGAAGATAAAGTATTTCGAGGAAGAAAACAGAAAGAGGGCGGGCAGGGCCAAGGAATCCCAATCCCAGTCTGACAGGGAATATGAGAGACGCAAGAAATTCCGGTTGATCCGCATATTGCTGCTCCTGATCATCGTGATCGCAATCGGGGCATGGCTTTACGTCAGGTATCAGGGAAAGGTGTATGTGGGCTATGACGTGATCAGTTCCACGGAACGAGTGAAGGTGGACGGTGCGAAGGACGTAAAGCTTGGCAATTCCGTGCTGACGTATAGCCAGGACGGTGCGCACAGCGTGGACGTCAAGGGCGTGACGACTTGGAACCAAAGCTTTGAGATTCAGGACATCCGCCTGGCAATCTGCCAAAATGCGTCTGCGATTTGCGGTTATAACGGTCATGAGATCTACGTACAGAATTCAGAGGGGCAGCTCGGCAGCTTTGAAACGAATTTGCCCTTAAAGAATATTGCGGTTGCGGCAACCGGGCGCGTTACGGCGATCATGGAAGACACCAACGTCATGTGGATGAATACCTATGAGCCGGACGGACGGCTGTTGTACGAGGGTCAGTTCCACATGAGCCAGAGTGGGTATCCCTGCGCAATCTCCCTCTCGCCCAATGGCGATCTCCTGGCAGCAAGCTTTATTTTCGTAGAAGAAGGAAACATCGTAAGCAACGTGGCATTCTTTAATTACGGTCCCGTTGGTGACAACCAGAGTGACCAGCTTGTGAGTACCTTTACCTACGGCGACATGATCATTCCTGAGATTCACTTTATGACGAATTCCGCGGCATTTGCGGTGGCGGACAACCGTCTGATGTTTTATTCTGGTTCGCAGAGCCCGAAGACGAAAACGGAGCACATCCTTGACCGGGAAGTGAAGGCCGTTTATTACGATCAGAATTACGTTGGGCTGGTCTTTACCTCTGACAAGGCAGAGGCGAAGTACGTGCTCCGGATCTTCAACACTTCCGGTGAAAAGGTGGCGGAACGATATTTTGACATGGATTACCTGGGCATCTTTTTCGAGAATGGAACTTATACCATATATAACAGTACGGACTGCGTCATCTATACCATGGCAGGCGGCTGTAAATATGAAGGAAAGTTTGACAAGAGCGTGTCGTTGATGGTTCCGACGGAAACACCTTACAGATATCGCATCGTGACGGATAATTCCATCGACGTGATACAGTTGAAATAAGAAGAATACGAAAGGAGAACGCTTATGAATTTATTGGTGATCGCCGTGCTTGTTGTTTTGGTGATTAAGATGCGCAGCGGTTATAAAAGAGGAATGGTCAAGGAAGCAATCATGCTGTTTTCCATGATCGTAACCTGCGTAATGGCGGCGCTGATCACGAACGGTCTAAAGAGTTATCAGCAAGGTCAGGTTTTCAATGCCGTGTTGATGCTCCTAATGTTGGTAGCCCTTGGCGCGATCCAGTTTTTGTTAAAGCCAATTTTCTTTTCCGCGAAATTGGTGGTCAAGCTTCCCATCGTTGATTGGGCAGACAAGGCTTTGGGCATTCTCGTGGGAGTGATCGAAACGGTGCTTCTGCTGTGGACGCTGGATTTCTTTGTGATGATCATGGACATGGGCGGCATCAGCGAACAGCTTCTGGAGTGGACGAGAGGAAACGTCGTGCTGACTTGGTTCTTTGAGAACAATTATCTGGCCGTTTTTTTGCAGGCAATCAGCCAAAAGGTAAAATTCCTTCCAAATCTGTTGTAAATTTTTTAAAAACCTGTTGACAATGGATTGCACAAGTGTTATTATAACAAAGCTGTCGCTATGAACGCGACGGCAATTGCACCTTGATAAGTAAACAACAATGCAACCCTGAAAATTCCAGATAAAGGTTTCGAAGCGCGGAGCGCGACGGTGACTTTTGGGACGCGGACGCAAGCTTGCTTGCAGGACGCGGAGCGAAAGGCAACGGTCAATGCGAAGCATTGCGAAACCGAACGGGATGAAGAAGGCTTTGCCTTCGAATTCCGGTTGTCTGAGATTTCAGAGAACAAATACCTAAACAAAACAGTAAAAGCCAGATTAACAAATATCGTTGATCCGGCCGGAACGAACGAAACAATTTTATTGAGAGTTTGATCCTGGCTCAGGATGAACGCTGGCGGCGTGCTTAACACATGCAAGTCGAACGGGACTTAATGAAACCTAGTGATTTAAGTTTAGTGGCGGACGGGTGAGTAACGCGTGGGTAACCTGC
>JAILLF010000017.1 GCA_024693365.1 Acetatifactor sp.
ATTTGCTGAGCTCTTTTGTCTCGACAGACGAATCTCGTTTCTTCAATTTAGGGGTCAAACTTAGCTTTTTGTCATTCTACCCGTAGTCTTTTCCATTTTCCTACGGGCCATTTTGCTTCTTTTGCATTTTTGCCCGTAGTCTTTTCCTGCTTCCTACGGGTCATTTTGCTTCTTTTGCTTTTTTGCCCGTAGTCTTTTCCTGCTTCCTACGGGTCATTTTGCTTTTTTTGCTTTTTTGCCCGTTGTCCTTTTCGGCTTCCTACGTGTCATTTTGGTTCGTTTGTTGTTTTGCCCGTAGTCCTTTCGACTTCCCTACGGGTCATTTTGCTTCTTTTGCAGTTTTGCCCGTAGTCCTTTCCAACTTCCTACGGGTCATTTTGCTTCTTTTGCAGTTTTGCCCGTAGTCTTTTCCGGCTTCCTACGGGCCATTTTGCTTCTTTTGCTTTTTTGCCCGTAGTCTTTTCCAACTTCCTACGGGTCAATTTGCTTCTTTTGCAGTTTTGCCCGTAGTCCTTTCCAACTTCCTACGGGTCATTTTGCTTCTTTTGCAGTTTTGCCCGTAGTCCTTTCCAACTTCCTACGGGTCATTTTGCTTCTTTTGCTTTTTTGCCCGTAGTCCTTTCCAACTTCCTACGGGTCAAATTGCTTCTTTTGCAGTTTTGCCCGTAGTCTTTTCCATTTTCCTACGGGCCATTTTGCTTCTTTTGCATTTTCGCCCGTAGTCTTTTCCGGCTTCCTACGGGCCATTTTGCTTCTTTTGCTTTTTTGCCCGTAGCCTTTTCCAACTTCCTACGGGTCATTTTGCTTCTTTTGCCTTTTTTGCCCGTAATTTCTATGTTATCCCATGTTTTCTTCGCAATTTTGGATAACCTGTCACGGAGTTTACACTACCCAAGCTGCTTACAAGTCTATTTACTTTCCATACGCTTAACGCAACTTCACGTTTGTTGCTTTTTTGTTTTACTCAATCGGAGAAAGACAACACGTATCCATCTTCGCTCTTACCATGTTGCATTTTAGGCCTCGCGTTCTTCGAAGATGCAACAAAATACTCCATGCATGCCGCAATGTGTTGCATTTGCCGTCTATAAAAGGGCCTTTAAGTCCTCCGTGAGCTTCGCAAGTCTCTCCTGCGCATCCGCTTCGCTCGTTCCCTTCACGCCCATGTAGAACTTGATCTTGGGCTCCGTTCCGGAAGGCCTTGCGCAGCACCACTCATCATTAGGGAGTTCAAAATACAGTACGTTGGATTTGGGAAGTCCCGTGGGTGTCTTCTCCCCAGTCTCCAGATCCAAAATCTCGTCCGTAAGGTAATCACGGAGCTTTAACACTTTGCTCTCGCCAATAAATTTCGGCGGATTCTGACGAAGCTTTTCCATGGTCGCCGCAATCTGCTTCGCGCCATCAATTCCCTTCATGGTGATGGTATACTGACCTTCCTTGAAATATCCGTACTTTTCATAAATTTCCGTCATCATGTCGCAAAGAGTCTTCCCCTGCTTCTTGCAGTAAGCAGCCACCTCACAAAGACAGGTCACCGCCACGATGGCGTCCTTGTCACGTGCATGCGTTCCGGCAAGACATCCATAGGACTCCTCCAGTCCAAATACGTAATTGTAGCTGTGGTTCTCCTCAAAGAACTTGATCTGTTCACCAATGTACTTAAATCCCGTCAGCGTCTCGATGAGCTTTACGCCGTAGGCCTTGCTGATCGGGAAGGTCATGTTCGTCGTCACGATCGTTGTCACCAATGCAGGATTTTCCGGCATCAGTCCCATGGCCGTGCGCTCGCGTAAAATATACTCCGCAAGAAGCATGCCCGACATGTTGCCCGTAAATGCCTTGTATTCTCCCGTCTTTGAATCCTTCGCATAAATGCCGAGGCGGTCTGCGTCAGGATCCGTCGCCATCACCACGTCCGCATCCTTCTCCTTCGCCAGGCGAAGCGCATAGGTAAACGCCTTTGGATCTTCGGGATTCGGATACTCAAGCGTCGTGAAGTTCGGGTCGGGGTTCTCCTGCTCCGGAACCACGTAAACGTTCTGGAATCCCAGTTCCTTCAGCACTCTCTGCACGGGCTTGTTTCCCGTACCGCAAAGGGGCGTGTAAACGATTTTGAAATCCTTCGCCATCTCCTCGATCACCTCTGGATGGAGGATCTGCTTCTTTAATTCCGCAATGAAAAGGTCATCAATCTCCTTCCCGATCACTTGATACAGGCCGGCCGCCATGGCTTCTTCCCTGCTCATGGTCTTGACGGAAGCAAAATCCGTAACCGCCCGTACTTCACCAATGATCTCCTTGTCCCTGGGCGCCGTGATCTGGGAACCATCCTCCCAATATACCTTGTAACCATTGTATTCCGGAGGATTATGACTCGCCGTCACCATAACGCCAGCCGTGCAGCCAAGGGTTCTCAGCGCAAAGGACAGCTCCGGCGTGGGGCGAAGGCTCTCAAAAATATAGGCTTTGATCCCGTTTGCGGCCATGCAAAGTGCCGTCTCCTCGGCAAATTCCGTACTCATGCGGCGATTGTCAAAGGAAATGGCAACGCCCTTTTCCTGCGTGCCCTGCTTTAAGATATAATTAGCAAGTCCCTGCGTCGCCTTCCTTACGGTATATACGTTCATGCGGTTCGTTCCTGCTGCAACAACGCCGCGAAGGCCGCCCGTGCCAAATTCCAATTCACGGTAAAAACGGTCTTCCACTTCCGCCTCGTTGTTACGGATCGCCAAAAGCTCTTCCTTCGTCTTTACGTCAAAATAATCATCCTCTAACCAAAGCTGAAACGCCTCTCTATATCCCATTTACTTTCCTCCTTCATCAGCGCCATGTCGATAACTGCCTCTCCGATGCGGCGCCAGCTTTTTTCTTTTATCAGGTTGCCCCGATTTCCCGCATTTATCTTATCACACTTTCCATTGATCCGCAACGAAAGAAATCCTTAATGCGCCGCGGTCTTGGCGCCCCAAAAACAAAAAACCGCGCCGTCCAGCCAGTGAACGTGCGCGGTTTTTTAATCTCCGCCAGTGTTATGCCAAAAGTGCCTTTGCAGCCTCAGCCAGCGTATCCTTCTTTGCCTGGGCCTCCGCAAGATCCTTGCCCTTCGTGGTGAAGTAGATCTTGATCTTGGGCTCGGTGCCGGAAGGACGAACAATCACGGTGGAACCATCCTCGAGGCCATAGATCAGCACGTTTGCCTTGGGAAGTCCCGTCTCCTCGGGCTTTGCGTAATCCGTCACCTTCGTCACGGCAATGCCTGCGAACTCCTTGGGAGCGTTCTCGCGAAGTCCCTTCATGATGGAAGCCATCTTATCCATGCCGGAAAGACCAGGGAATTCAAAGGAATCCACCTTGTTCAGGTATCTTCCGTACTGTGCGTAAATCTCCTCAAGCCTTTGCTTGATGGAGGAACCGATGCTTCTGTAGTAAGCGGCCATCTCACAGATCAGCATGGATGCGATCACGGCATCCTTGTCACGAACGTAAGGGCCTGCCAGATAACCATAGCTCTCCTCGAAACCGAAGATGAAGCGATCCACCTCGCCTGCTGCCTCGAGCTGCGCGATCTGGTCTCCGATCCACTTAAATCCCGTCAGCACGTGACGAAGCTCAACGCCATAATGCTCAGCCACTGCATCTGCCAGCGGCGTGGAAACAAGACTCATGACCGCTACGGGATTCTTCGGCATGGTACCCTTCTCAATACGGCCCGCGCAGATGTAATCCAACAGCAGAACGCCCATCTCGTTTCCGGAAACCAGCTCATAGCTGCCATCCGGACACTTCATGGCAATACCCACGCGGTCTGCGTCAGGATCCGTTGCCAGCATAAGGTCTGCGCCTTCCTTCTTTGCAAGCTCAAGGCCATACTTCAGTGCCTCAAAAATCTCAGGATTGGGATAAGGACAGGTGGTGAAATATCCGCTCGGATACTCCTGCTCGGGCACGATCGTCACGTCCGTGATTCCCATGTCATGCAGGATTCTCGTAACTGGTACAAGCCCAGTGCCGTTCAAAGGAGAGTAAACAAGCTTTAAGCCGGAAGTCTTTGCCAGACCAGGACGAACCTGCCTAGCCTCAATTGCCTCATAAAATGCCTTCTTACAGTCATCTCCCGCAAAACGGATGAGTCCCTGCTCAACGCCCTCCGCAAAGGACATAACCTTTGCGCCGGTCAGTACGTCCGTCTTCTGGATCTCCGCGTAAACGATGGCTGCCGCGTCATCCGTCATCTGACAGCCGTCAGGGCCATAGGCCTTATATCCGTTGTACTTCGAAGGATTATGGGATGCCGTCACCATAATGCCTGCGTTGCAGTTATAGTATCTCGTTGCAAAGGAAAGCGCGGGCACGGGCATCAGCGCGTCGTAAATGCGGACCTTAATGCCATTCGCTGCAAGCACGCCTGCTGCCTCCTTTGCAAACACGTCGCTCTTTAAGCGGCTGTCATAGGAAATTGCCACGGTCTGGTTGCCGCCCTGCGTCAGAACCCAATTCGCCAACCCCTGCGTTGCCTGACGAACCACCCAAATATTCATGCGGTTCGTGCCGGCGCCGAGCGTTCCGCGAAGCCCCGCCGTACCAAACTGTAGGGAAACGGCAAAGCGATCCTTGATCTCCTCGTCATTGTCCTTTACCTTTAAGAGCTCCGGCAACAGATCCGGATCCTCCAAGTCAAATGCTGCCCAACGATCATACTCCTGCTTGTACATAAGTCCAAACCTCCTTTATGTTTCAATAGTCTGTCAAGAACTATCGTCCTCCGTAAAAACATCATCTCATAACCCGTCATCTCATCAAATTATTGTCGCAGCAAGCCGCCGTTTGGTATAAAATGACTTTACAAAAGACATCTCTCTCAAAAAAAGATTCACTAAAATTCACTATAGTATTTTACCACGTTAGCTCAGCCCTATCAAGTGTTAGCTTCATAAGTCTCGCATTGCAAACCTCGCTTGGTACGGAACTTATCATCGTCCGTGCCTCAGATTCTTTTCGGCAGAGAACCTTTCGCAGTCCATGCCCTAGATCTCCTTACGTAAGGAACTCGCCACTGATCCCGTTACGTAAGGAATCTGTCGATCTTGCTGCGGATCAAAGATATGTCCAGCGGATGATCGGCCGTTTCCATTGATATAATCAGCTTATCCCCTAACAGTATCCCACTTTTCTCATAGGCTTCTATCTTCAGGTAATTCTTTGCGGCATAGTCATTTTCATCTATGAGTCCAAAATGTTCCCAGTATATCGTCTTTCTTGTCCTAACGTTTAAGCAGGCAAAATCAGGATATGACGTTTTATGTTCAATCAATGACACTTTAGGTTCATAACAATACGGGATCTTCATTTTATGGAACGTATCTGCTATTATTTTCTCTGATTTTGAGCGAACCTTTTCTCCTCGATCCGTTTCATATTTCCCTTGTTCCGGGTAGGAATTCTGCCCACCAGGATGTTCCTCCATCCATTGCTTAACATATTCTTCGTCCGTTATGGCAATGGGCGTCACATATTCCTTTCTCCCCTTGCATAGCTTGTCGTAGATTTCATCCAAGCATTTTGGATCATACTTTTTCAAAAAGCTCTCCATGTTCCGATACTCCTCTTCCAATGCTTTGAATGCTTTGTTTTCATATTCCCGTTGAATCAATTTGGGAATGATTGCCTTGTCCTTGGCGTGCACGTAAACTGCTTTCCCCGCCCCCTTCTCTCGAAAATAGTACTGTGGAAATCCCTTTGAATTTGTCACCCTTAAACTTCCTTCTGGCAAACCCTCCTGTGCTTTCTTCCTCTTCTTAGCGCTCGCCAACAAACTTTTCAACTCTCGAAACTGTTCCTTCAATTCTTTTGAATAATCAATCATGTTTTGTTTCCCCCTCTTCTTCCGCATAATTTTATGATCTCTACCGCCGCAATCTCCATTTGCGGTATCAGGTGGTATGATTTACATCCCTTACTACCGCCCACAGCCCATTTTCCCCCTCCAGGCGGTATCATTCCTCTCAACTACTACCGCTCAGAACCTACTTTCCCCCTCCAGGCGGTACCATTCCGCTAAATTACTACCGCCCAGAACCTACTTTCCCTCTCCAGGCGGTACCATTCCTCTCAACCACTACCGCTCAGAACCTACTTTCCCCCTCCAGGCGGTACTACGCACAACAAAAACACATAAGTCACAAATCTTTGAATATAAAATTGGAATAATCATGGCAAATTGAGATGCCCTTGCCACAGGGCTAAAAGATTTAGATATTCTTGGCAGTACTCAATTGATCGTACCGCCAAGAACAAAGAAGATTAAATGTCTTACGTCACAAAGCAGCATAATACTTTTCCAGCCTCGGTCTTGCCTTCTCGTAAACGGTCTTCAGGCTCGGGTCGAACTGCGTGCCCATGCCTTCCATGATGATGGCGTCTGCCTTCGCAAAATCAAAGGCTTCCTTGTAAACGCGCTTGCTCACCAGCGCGTCATACACGTCTGCGATCGCCATGATCCTTGCCTCGATCGGAATCTCTTCCCCGGCCAGCCCCTTCGGATATCCGGAACCGTCCCAGCGCTCGTGATGATAATGCGCTACATTCTCCGCGATGATCTTAAACGACTCATCCTCCGTGTGCGCAAGAATCTCATGAATGACGCGGGCGCCCTCAGCCGCATGGCTCTTCATCTTCTCATACTCCTCCGGATTGAATCTTCCGGGTTTTCTGAGCACCTCGTCATCGACTGCGATCTTCCCAAGATCATGCATCGGCGCAGCCTTCACGACGTCCTTACAAAATTCCTCCGAAAGCGACAACGTACCTTCTTTCTTGATCTCATCGATCAGGATTCTAACGCCCTCACTTGTCCTCTTGATATGTCCGCCGGTGGAATTGTCACGACTTTCCACCATCATTGCAAGACTCATGATCAGATTGTCATGCATCTCCACGATGTGCTGCGTCTTATTCTCTACTTCTCTCTTCAGGTTCTCGTTATAGGAGTCCAGAAGATTGATGTATTTTCTGTTCTGCGTGTCATCCGTGAACGTGACAAGGTAGCCGCGCCTGCGGACGCCGTCATTGAGGAAGCTTACGTTCACGTTATAGAACCTCTCCTCTTCCTCTTTTCCTGCCTCTCCTTTTACCACGTAAACAAACAGCGCGTTGTCCGGGTTCTTGCTAAATCCGTCAATAAAATGCCGCAGCTTCCGTTCCGCAGGCTTATACCCCAAAGGCTGGTCCACTGCCAAAAGAGACAATTCCGGCACGATTGCCCTCGCCGTCTCATTGCTTCCCAAATACTTATACTTGAAATCAAAGGATACGTATCCGATGGACCTCTCCCGGACCATGGAATCGATCACCGTGTCGCTCACGTTATAAAGGTTCAGCCGGTATGCGATCAACAGATACAGGAACTGCGCAATGACGTAACCAAGCGGTATCAGATCCACCTTATTCGTGACATGTTTGCCGCCAAAAAAGATAAATATAACGATGATGATCGGGAAAATCAAAAGATGAATGATTGTCCTTGGAATCTGGCGCTTCTTCAGCCAGGAATAACCAATCACAATGAGCTCTGCCCCAAAAATCACGCACACGACAACGTAAAAGAAGGTGTGCATCCAACCGTATTCCTTATACAAAATCTTTGTCGTGCCAACTAATTCAAAGGACAGATTTTTATAAAACAGATCCAGATAACCAATCGTCAACGCGGACGCATACAAGAGACAGCTCAGCACAAACAAAAGAATCCTGCTCCACCTTCCAAGCTCGACGCCGCACAGATGCAATATGGTGAACAGCATAAAAAACTGGAGAAAGCAACCGCCGAGATACGTGATCTTTACCGCCACGATCACCTCATTGATCGTGCCTGAAATTCCAAGCAACAAGTACCCAAGGCAAGCGATCGGTATCAGCGTGAATACCATCGTTATGCTTGCGTCGAAATGCTTATGCCACATATAGACGTAGATTGCGGAAAACAGAAGTGATAGTAAAAATACACTCCCATAAAATAATACCGTCAAATTCTTGTCCCTCTTTCCTACTTGATCTCTAGCTTTACGTCGCCCGTGTTCGTCTTCACGCGGCACGTTCCGCCGTCCGATGAATCAGGCACCTCTATGTCACCTGTGTTTGACTTTGTCTCAAAGCGTTTTCCGGAAAGAAAACTTCCCGTCACGTCGCCCGTCACCGTCTCCACGTAAATCGCATCTCCGTCACATTCCCTGAAGCTCACGTCGCCCGTGTTGAGATCCACTTTGATCTCTTCACCCGCGATTACGCGCGTCAGCTCCACGTCACCCGTATTTCCCTTCAAATACAGGTTTTGACACTTAACGTCCGTAAGCCGGACGTCGCCCGTGTTATTTTCAATCTTGATCTCACCATATTCCGCTTTCGGAAGTGCCATCGTAACCGTGGGACTTTCCGTCCAAAAACCAATCTTCTCGTACCAAGGCCTTTCATCCGACACGGTGATGATGAGCGTATCGTTTTCCACTTTCACCTGATGCCGCGCCTTTTCCTCTTCACGGAAGGTCACGTGACACTTCTCATCTTCAGACTTTACAAGGATGACGTCCTCTATGTCTCCCTTAACCGTCAGATTGACAAATGCCTCTTCCACGTCGCATGCATTCGTCACGTACTGGGCAGTACTAAAGCTTTCCAAGTTAAATCCTGCCTGGAAGAGCGTCTTTACAATGATCACGGCTCCAATCACGCATAAGAGCACGCCGATCAAATTCCAGATAAGCCATTTACGCACGTCTCTTTTCCTCCTTTCCGATAAAGAAGGATTTTAGCCACAACAGGAACCTACCGCCGAGCTTAAGGGCAGCTTTTGCGGCTAACAGGCTGGCCGAAAGGAACAGCATAAACAGACCCAGACACAAAAACCCCCCGCCAATCACCATTCCGATCAAAGCCATGTTCTTGGCCATGGCCAACGGGATAACGCTGAGGAACAAAAAGACTGCCGCACAAAACAGAGCCAGATCCACCGCAAATAAGGCGATCACAATGGCCCAAAGCACGACGTAGAGTGAAAAGATCAGGGATAATGCAGTGATCACGAGCGGAAACCACAGGGGGAACGTGAGGATCACCAAGGCAATCTTCCCACCGTTCACCGTCTTTTGAGGCTTCATCTTTTTCACAACGAGCTTCGTCAGGGGGATCTCTGACATCACCTGGGCCACGATCTCATCAACCGTTCCAAGCTTTGCCACCGCTTCTTCCTCCGGCACCCCGTCCGCCTTGTAATCCTCTATGATCTCGTCATAAAACGCCAGACGTTCCGCGACGTCCGTCTGTTCAAGACCGGCAAGACGCCTTTGTAATTCTGCCAAAAATACATTCTTTTTCAAGCTTGTCATCTCCATAAGTCTTTATTGCTTTGAAGCAATTTCTCACGTCAAAAACCAGTGATAATTATGAGATCCTAAGGGAAAAATCACTCTTATCCAATGAGAAATTAGGATTGTAATATGGATCCCCCGCATCCAGGACGGCCTTCCACTTCGTGCGGAACTGCTCAGATTCCTGATTGTATCTCTGCGCCTTTTCTCCCTGATCATCCAACCCGCGGGAAATGGACTCAAAGTGATAGAGCTCCGCAAACGGCGTGAAGACGTTCAGCAGGCCTTTCTGTCGAAGCTTTAAGCAGAAATCCACGTCATTTAACGAGATGGCAAAGCCTTCATCCAAGCCACCCACTTCGTCATATAAGGACTTTTTCACCATCAGGCAGGCACCCGTGACGGCGCTGAAATTCTGCGCATAGCACAATCTCCCCATGTAACCCAGGTTTTGCCTTGCCTGCTTATAATGGCAATGTCCCGCCGTTCTATGCGCCCCAAGCCCCAAGATCACGCCGGCATGCTGGATCGTGTGATCCCCATAGTAGAGCTTTGCTCCCACGGCACCCACGTCCTCGCGCTGAGCATACATGAGAAGCTCCTCCAGCCAATTTGCAGTGATCACCTGCGTGTCGTTGTTCAAAAGCAGCACGTACTCTCCCTCTGCATAAGACTCTCCAAGATTGTTGACGGCGGAGTAATTAAACTTACCCTCATAGGTCACAAGCTTGATCTTACCGGGTGCCACGCTCTTTTCCCCTGCGCGAAGCATTTTCCCTGCGCCCTCCGCCGCGGAGTCTGTCAGCGCCTGTCCGTAATCATATCCAAGAAGCTTGGAATAGTATTCCTTGATCTCCGTCGTTTCGCTGTTATTTTCCACGATAACGATTTCAAAATTATCGTACGTGGACTTCTCAAGAATGCTGGAAACGCAGCGCTCCAAATCCTCCAGATGATCTTTGTTCGGGATTACAATACTGATCTTGGGATGTCCCAGAATCTGATACTGAATGCGGAAAATCGTGGCAAAGGCCCTCGTGCTCGTGATCTGGAAATGGTCAAACCCGTGTTTCCTGAGATGTTCTGCAACGGCTCCCTTGGCTGCCGCGATCGCATAGGGCTTTGCTTCAATGCCAGAGGCAACGCTGCCCGCATGAGACCGCCAATAATACATAACCCGCGGCACGTGCACAATCTTCTTTGCATTGTCCGTAAGGCGAAGGATCATGTCATGATCCTGGCTTCCGTCAAACTGCGTGCGGAAGAGCTCCGTGCCGTCCAAAAGCTCTCTGGAAAAAACGCTGAAATGGCAGATATAATTGTTCGCGCGCAGATTGTCCGGCGCGTAATCCGGCTTAAAATGCAACGTTAGCATGTGATTCAAATCACCGCTCTTAAAGGTGATCTCATCACAGTAAAGATAGTCCGCCCCCTGCTCGTTGATGGCTTTTACGTATTCATAGAGTACGGACGGATGCAGCACGTCGTCATGGTCAAAAAGACCAATATATTCCCCCGTCGCCAAGGTGAGACATGCGTTGGTGTTTCCGGAAATACCCATGTTTTTCTCAAGCTTCTTGTAGACGATCCTGCCGTCTGCCTTCGCCGCGTATTCCCTACAGACCTCACCCACAAAAGCATGCTCGTCGTCAGATCCGTCCGCCAGGCAAAGTTCCCAGTTTGCATAGGTCTGCCCCGTCACGGACTCAATCATCTCTGCAAGAAACTCCTTCGGCGTATTGTAAAGAGGCACGAGGATGCTGATCTTCACCATCCTTGGGAAGGTTGCGGCGCGCTCCGCGGCTGCCTGCTCCGGCGTGGGAAAACTTCCCGTGCCCAGGGCATGCATGGCTTTCTTCTCCAACTTCTTTTGATCAAGCTTTCGGAACACGCCCTTGATGCTTCCGCAATTCTTTAAGCGGTCTCTCTGCCGGATTCCCCAGTGCATGCACTTTCTGAGAGGTCCCGTCATTCTCCAAAGCACGTTGCCTTTGATCCTTCCGAGATTCCATTCCAGCTCTTCGTTTTTCATCTCGAGCTCTGAAAGCTTGCCCGCGAGCTCCGAACACTTTATTGCCTCTTTTTCATATAACTCTTTATAATCCAAATCCGCCATCGTTACGTCCTTTTTCATTTCGCCTGCCGCCTGCAAGCGACTATTCCTTTATTTTTATTTCGCTCCCGCTCCAGTAAAAAAGCTTCAGCCTTCCCGCCATTCGCTTAGCCAGGCATCCCACGCGGTACCTGCCTGCCGGAAGCGTTCCCTTCGTCAGACAGATCCAAAAGCCGCTCAGCGCCACGTGCTTTTGATCTTCCATCCGCTCCTCCAAATCAGGCCGGTACTGAGAACGCAGCTTAATCTGAAAGCGCTCGCCCGAATCCTTTTCCAAGATAAGGTATCGTTCATAGCAGGCATTGTCATCCCCTAAAACCACGGCATAACCCAGCATTTCCCCGCCACGCTCTTCTTCCACGCAGACCTTCAGGCAGGGATCCATGCGGATTCCCTCAATCTCCCCAATCGGCATGGGCGTCACGATCTGCAGCCCGTTATTCATCGTCTCATATGCCGGCCGGATGCGCGTGTCCGTGGATTGCCTGCTCAGATAATCCGAAAAATAAGGATCCACGTTCTTTAGTTCCGGGAAACGCTGATAAAGCATTTTCTGTTCCACCAACAGTCGCTCCCTCTTTTTCTCATCCGCATCACTCCCGCGCGTTAACGATTCATGGTGATATGCAAATGCATCACAGGTCACGACGTTGCGATATCCCAGCTCATACAATCGAAATCCCAGCGCGACGTCATTATAGGCCACCGCCAATTCCTCGTAGAAACCGCCTGCTTCCCAAAAAACCTCAGCCCTAAGCATCACACATGCGGCGGAGACCGCCAACACGTTCCACCAGCCGCGGTTTCTGCCGAAATAATGCTCCTCCCTGTCATCCAGAAAAAGGAGCTTATGCACCGGTCCCGTGGGCAGGTTTGTGATCCCCACGTGCTGGATCAGGGTGGAATCCGGATAAAACAATTTCAGGCCAACGCTCCCGACACCCGGACGCGCCGCCAGCATCATCATCTGATCCAGACGACTCTCCGGCAAAAGCTCCACGTCATCGTTCAGGAAAAGCAAATACTTTCCCATTGCCCGTTCCGCTCCCAGATTGCACATCCTTGAAAAGTTAAATTCCATCGGCTCGTAAAGATACGTCACGTCCGGGATTTTTTCCAGCCGTTCGCGATTTTCTTTGGTACTGCCATTATCTACAATGATCACTTCCAAGCCAGGGTGTTCTACGCTTTCCGGTCCCTCCGCCGGTATTCCGTACGCCCTTTTTAGAGCCTTAAGACAGTTCTCCATCAGCTCCGGATGATCCTTTGTCAATACGATCACGGAGAGAAGGTCCGCCGGCGGATCCTGCATGCGCCTGTGTCCCGTTGCGGGATCGGCAAAAGCCAGAAACCGTTCCAGACTGCTGCAATGATACAGGATTCCGGGCAAATGCGCAATGGAACCTCGTCCTCTCTCCCAACCGCCGGCTCTTTCGCACAGGGTTCTCACCATCTCCCTGTAGGCCTCATCCGGCGTTTCATTTACGAAGATCAGCGCATATTCCTCATTCTTCTTGGATCTGCCCTCAGCCTCGCTCTCAACCTCTGAGACCTGAAATGGTCCTAAAATCTCCTTCCAGTCCGCATACTTTGCCAAAAAGGTTTTTCGAAAGGCAATCAGGCTTCCAAGATAAAAACAATTCTCCAGACGTTCCGGAGACCAATCCGGCCGAAACCACGGATGGCTTAGCGTTCCGTCCTTCTGCCTCGCGTCTTCATCCCCGTACAGAATCAAAACCTGCGGATGGCGTGCAAAATAAGACTGCATGGCAAAAAGAGACCGGTTGCCAAAATACCCTTCCGTCGTCACGGGTAAACCTTCCTCATGTTCCAGATCTTCCTGCACGTCCTGGGCATGCTCTTGCCAAAAGAGCCACTTTTCATAATTTCCCCGCATGGACTGCAGCTCTGCATCATAGTTTATGATCCTGGGTAACTCGCCCAGCCTTTTGATCATTCCTTTTACGCCCAATTGCCCACCCTCTCAGCTTGATAACCCACACCGCCAAACTCTTAGCTCTTACGCCGTCCTTCCGACTCGTTTCTAACTCTTAACGCAATACCTCATTTTCGTAGACTTTGCCCGGGGATTCCGGAAGATCTCCTCTGCGCCCGGACGGATCACGTCCCTGGAAACCTCCGCATAAACTCCTTCCCGCTCCAATTCCTTGAAGGATTTTTTCACCAGCCTGTCTTCCCCCGAATGAAACGTCAGGATGGCAACGCGCCCGCCCGGGTTTAAGATTCCGGGGAGCTTTTCCAAAAAGGCATATAATGCCTCAAACTCGCTGTTCACGTCAATGCGAAGCGCCTGGAAACACCTTTGGCAGGCTTTCTTTTGCTCCTCCTCGCGTTCCTTTGCAGGCAAAAACGCAAGGGCGTCGCGGATCGCATCCCGAAGGTCAAAGGTCGTCTCCACGGGCTTGCCGGACGCACGCCTTCGAAATATCTGATTGGTGATCTTCTCCGCATATGGTTCATCGGAATTCTCCACAAGGAGCCCCGTCAGTTCTTCCTTTGTCAGTTCCTTCAGTCTCTCTGCCGCGCTGACACCCTCCCTGGGATTCATCCGAAGATCCAGCGGTGCGTTGATCTTGTAGGAAAAGCCTCTCGACGGATCATCAATCTGCATGGAGGACACGCCAAGATCCGCCAGCACAAAATCAAATTTCCCCTGCTCCTTCGCCACTTCATCAATCTTAGCAAAGTTCACAAGCTTCACCGTAAGGAGTTCCTCGCCGTACCCATCCGTGCGAAGACGCTCCAAGGTCTTTGCGGACTCGATCGGATCCACGTCCAGCGCCGTGAGGTGTCCCTTCCCCTGCAGCCTATCCAGCATGGCCCTGGCGTGTCCGCCATAGCCAAGCGTGGCGTCAAGTCCCCGCTGCCCCGGCTGGATCTGCAGGAAATCCAAAATCTCCTGCACCATAATGGAGATATGCATGCCCGCCGGCGTGCTTCCCTTCCCCATCACCTTCCGGACGGTGTCTTTGTACTTCTCCGGCTGACGTTCTTTATATTTTTCTTCAAACCGTTTCGGATGCGTCCCGGAATAATGGGGACGCCTCTTGTGTTCCTGTTCCATCTTATCCTCTCACGGAGTGCTGTTTTTTCAAGTGACGTTTTCAAACGGCAATCATTCCGGTTTGCCGTTTTCTTAGAATCGCAGATGCTTCGCCAGAGCGCCGCAGAGATCCTCCGCCGCATTCTGTGGTATTCTCGTGACCTCAAGCGAGGCATAGAGAATGTTTTCAGCCTGAGGCGAGAGCATTTCAAGGTTGATCCCGAGATTGGGATCCGGCGTCGGGAAGACAATGCTCGGCAGTTCTCCCCCGCTGCTTCGCCCATTGACAAGAAGTACTTTCTTTTTCTCTAAGGGCACGCGCTCGCCGTTAAAGGTCATTTCCAGTACCTTGACCACGCAGGAATCCATGATGGGATCAATCCGAAGCGTTTTTACGTCGCCGCCCACTTTCAGTTCCAGCTCGATCTGTCTGTCGCTGACAAAGGCCTCTGGAACGAAATAGGACTGATCCTCCTTGTATCCGTTGCCATGATCTTCATAAATCTGCACGCGGAAAATCTGTTCCGCGTCCTGATAGCTTTCAATCAGCTTCCAGGGCTTGATGATCTTCTTGCCGATCCTCTCGCGCATCTTTGCCATGGAGAGCTTCTGCCCCTCCACGTATTTCTGGAAATCCTGCTCCTGCTTGCGATAGGCATCCGCCTCTTCCGGCGTGACCTTTAGCTCCCCCATCACCCAGTCCATGGGCAGACGCTCGCGTTTTTCATCCTCCAATAGATAACAGTAGATCGCGCGGAATGCCAATTCCCGCGTCTCCATCGCCTTGCCAAAGGTCCATTCGTAATCGATGAGCGTCCAGTTATCCCCGTCCACCAAAATATTCGAAAATACCAAGTCAAAGTCCGTAACGGGCGCATCAGAATGATAATCGATCCTGCGAAGATATTCTTTGAAAAGCCTTTTGAATTCTTCCTCATCCCCGCGATCCAAAGCCTTGTCCAAGAGCGAAGCCAGCGTCACGCCCTTTGCAAATTCAAACTCTGCACAGGGAAGGCCGTCCGCCTCTGCCGGCTTACACGCGTTAACAATCAGCTCCCCGCCCTCAAATCGCTCCTTCAGACTCTCACAGGCTCCCGCCATGGCACTCACGTGTTCCGCGGCATCCTCGCAAAGAGGGCGCTTTCTGACGATCCGCTCCGGCGACGCCAAGATCTCCGTGCAGATCTGAAACTGCGGCGCCCTGTCATTCGAATATCTTACGTATTCCGTAGCATAGTCTGGTCCGAGAACCACCAAAAAGGAATTGGAAAAGATGGGGAACAGACCGTCCTCCGAAATGCCGTCGAAGGCATTTTTCTCATCAAACAAAAGGATCCTGTCCCTGTCAAAATTTCGCAGATTGTTCGAAAGCTCGCCCTTTCCCGGAAGCCTTTTGTCGCTATAGAGCGTCGTCATGAACTTGTAATCCGGATAGGGATAGTAAAAGTGGTACTCCGTCACGCCCGCGTCCTGAAAAATCTTCTCCAAACCCTTTTTACTAAAGGTTCTTGCATGTCCTCCGTCCACGTAATTCGTGATCCCGGAAAAATACGTGCCGAGGTGATCCTCCTTACATCCCGCAAAATACTTCAGTCCCAGCTTATTTTCTATGGCAATGATGATACGGCCTCCCGGCTTTAAGTGGGACTTTATGATCTTTAGGAAATCAACAAAGGGCGTCTCCCCGCCAACGTAGCTGATGCCGTACTCAAATACGCCAATCAGACAGATCAGGTCGAAATCCCGATCTAATTCCGGCTCCACGTCCGTGAAATTCCCCACCTTGATCGTAAGGTTCTCACAATCCGAATGACGATAGGCATTGATCCTGCTGCGCATTCTGGACAGATCCACGCAGGTGACGCTTGCCGCCTTCTTCACAAGTGCTCCCGCGATGGCGCCGCAACCGCTGCCGAGATCCAGAACCTTGTCCGTCTTCTTCACGGGGACCCACTCCAAAATATTCTCTCTTTGCTTTGAGAAGTGATACAGAATGGGCCAGCTGCCTCTCTCATCGATCACCTTGCCATATTCCACGGGCGAAAGATCCCTGGCAATCTTTAAGAGTTCCTCCTCCACTGCGCCGTCACTGTACAGATCTTCGCCGGGATACTTGGAGAGATCCAGCACGACCTTTCCTATGGTCTCATTCGTAAACGTTTTCTTTTCTGCTTCGCTCATCCTTTAAGCGTCCTTCACTACAATTTTGGAATTCATGTCATAGAAACCTACGGTATTCTTATCTGACACAATCGTCATGTTTATAATGTCATACAGGCGGTGATACACCTGGAACACGTCGCCGTCATATCCCGTCACGCCCAGTGATAACAAGTACTCTCCGCCTTGTAGGTCTGCCTTCTGTGTGAACGTAATCTCCTTCACCTGGCCTGCTTCCACGCCGTCCAAGAATGCCTTCTCCAGCATGGTGTTCGTCCCGGTGATCTCCGTCCCACGCACGTTCTTCACCGTGAAAGCAAAGATGGGCGCGGTTAGTTTTTCCTGAAATTTCACCTTCAGGTGCAGCGTAAACTCAGAACCCTTTAGAAGCGTGCTGGTGCGTGTGCCGTGCTCATCCGTCAGGTAATACTCCTCGATCCTGGCCTTGCCGTCACCATACTCCAGCGCATTGGGGTTCGTTCCGTTCGCACCCTCAAACGCTTCGTCCAGCGCTTCCGCCGTCGTTCCCTTGGATCCCCCTGCCTTATATTGTCCGACCAGCACCTGCTTATACGCGTCGATCATCTCCTTCGGGCTGCCAACGCCCAGAAGCGTCCCCTTATTCAGCAGGAACACCCGGTCGCAATACTTTGCAATGCTGCTGAGGTCATGGCTGACGAAAACAATCGTCTTTCCCATTGCCTTGAATTCTTCAAACTTATGATAGCACTTCGACTGGAAGAAAACGTCTCCCACGGACAGCGCCTCATCCACGATCAGGATTTCCGGCTCAATGTTGATGGCCACGGCAAAGGCCAAGCGCACAAACATGCCGCTGGAATAAGTCTTTACTGGCTGATATACGTAATCCCCAATGTCCGCAAACTCCAATATGGCAGGGAGCTTTTCATCGATCTCTTTTTCAGAAAAGCCCATCATGGTACCGTTTAGATACACGTTCTCCACGCCGCTGTACTCGGGGTTAAAGCCAGCCCCAAGCTCAAGCAATGCGGAAATTCTTCCGTTGACGGTCACCTCGCCGGAGGTCGGATGCAGCACGCCCGTAATGATCTTCAGGATGGTCGATTTCCCGGAACCGTTCGTTCCAATGATCCCGACCGTCTCTCCCTTATGCACGTCCATGTTGACGCCGTTAAGGGCATAGTGAAGCTTATACGTCCCGCGCCCCAGTCCAAAAGCGTCCTTCACGCGGTCACGCATCTTGTCGTACAGCTTATAAACTTTCACGACGTCCTTGACCTGGATCGCCGTCTCTTCTTCCTTTTTCAAGTTCTTCTCATCATCCATGCCAACCGAAATCCCCTGTGTCTCCATACTCAACGATTCCCTGCCGTTTTTTCGCAAGTCTTTCCAACACCTCAAAGTGACGATGCGTCCCATCTTCCCGAGAACTTAAAGAACGTCTGCGAAATGTACCTTCAGACGCTTAAAGACCAGCGTTCCAATTCCGAAAACCACGATTGTGAACATCCAGAAATAAACCGTGGAAAAGAAATCCTGGAAAAACCATTCCTGGCGGTAAACGGCACTCCGGTATCCATTCACCACGTACACCAGGGGATTGATTTTAATGATCTTTTGCCACTTTTCCGGAAGCAAGTTAATATCCCACAGGATGGGCGTCGCCCACATCCCGATCTGAAGCAATATACTGATGATCTGGGAAAGATCCTTGAAAAACACCACGATGGAACAGGTGGTGTAGCAGACGGCCAGCACCAAAAGAAAGAGACAGGCACTGTAATAAAAAATCTGGATCAAGTAAATGGTGGGATAATATCCATACAGAGCCGCGATCACCAACATTACAAGAATAAAGAATACGTGGATGAACGTGGCGGCGATGATTTTGATGATGGGCAGAATGCTGATCTTGAACACAACCTTTTTTACGAGGTAGTCATATTCTCTCAGCGCGTTCGTGCCGGCATTCAGTGCTTCGCTGAAAAAGAACCAGGGCACGAGACCTGCGGTTAAAAACAGCACAAAGGGCGCCTCCTCAGTACGGGACGCGCCATCCATGATCAGATCAAATACTACGTAATACAGGGCAACCGTCACAACGGGCTGGATCATTGCCCAGATTGCCCCAAGATAAGATCCGGCATATCTTTTCTTAAAATCGTTTTTTGCCAGCTTCCAGATCAGATGCCTGCTCTGGAACAGCTCGCCGGCCAGTCCCGTCACCTTGTCATAAAAGGTTGCAAATCCAATACACGCGCCCGCTATGATCAGACAGGTCAGCACCTTCTTGATCAGTTCCTCCCTGGGATCCGCCGCAGGCCCAAGATTCTGATGCAGGATGACCACGACTGCCAATATTGCGCCCAGAAGGGTAAAAATGGCGATTCCGCCTTTCTTTCCAAGCTTCATTTCATCCATATCCTTCCCGAACGTTTTGTTCCTTACTTGGTTAAGCTTCGATTCCGCGCTCTTTCATATACTCACGGATGCCGCCCCATTTCGTATCACGGTCCGAGAAAATCAGCTCCATGTCATCCGCGATGGGCCATTCCACACCGATGTCCGGATCATTGTAAGCCAGTCCGCCTTCGTCTCCGGGATGATAAAAGTCCGTACACTTATAGCAGAACTCCGCGTAGTCCGACAACACAAGAAAACCGTGTGCAAAATTCTTGGGAACAAAAAACTGCTTTTTGTTCTCCTCGGAAAGCACGACGCCAAACCACTTGCCAAAGGTCTTGGAACCCTTTCGAAGATCCACGGCCACGTCGAATACCTCTCCCTTGATCACGCGTACAAGCTTATCCTGCGGGTGCTCGATCTGGAAATGCAGACCTCGTAATACTCCTCTTTTGGATGCCGACTGATTATCCTGAACAAATACCTCCGGTATGCCAGCCGCTTTAAAATCATTATACTGATAAGTCTCCATAAAATAGCCTCTGGCATCTTGACGAACCTCAGGCGTAATAATCTTAAGACCTTCAATTTCACAGGTTTCTACCGTAAGCTTACCCATGTTTAAACCCTCTCTCAACTTTAGAATTATCGTCACGTGCGCATTGACGCACGTCCATTACAGTCCGTTTGCCACTTCCACCAAATATTTTCCGTAATTGGTCTTCATCAGTGGCCCTGCAAGCTTTAGAAGCTGCTCTTTGTCAATAAATCCGCGCTTGTAAGCGATCTCCTCAATGCAGGAAATGTATAATCCCTGACGCTTCTGAAATGCCGCCACGAAATCAGATGCGTCCAACAGCGCGTCATGATTACCGGTGTCAAGCCAGGCAAAGCCGCGTCCCAAGGTCTCCACGCGAAGGGTACCTCTCTGGAGATACTCATTGTTTACGCTGGTAATCTCAATCTCACCGCGGGCGGAGGGCTTTACGTTCTTTGCGATCTCCACCACGTCATTGTCATAGAAATATAATCCGGGAACGGCATAATTGCTCTTCGGATTGGCAGGCTTCTCCTCGATGGAAAGTGCCTTTCCGTTCTCGTCAAACTCCACCACGCCGTACTCCCTCGGATCTCTTACGTAATAGCCAAAGATCGTCGCGCCGCTCTCTCTGGAAGCAACCTCGCGAAGCACTTTGGAAAAGCTCTGACCGTAGAAAATGTTGTCACCGAGTACCAAAGCCACCCTGTCGTTACCGATGAATTTCTCACCGATGATAAATGCATCGGCCAAGCCTCTCGGATACTCCTGCACGGCGTACGTGAATTGCATGCCAAGCTGGCTGCCGTCGCCCAAGAGTTCTTCGAATACCGGAAGGTCCCTGGGCGTTGAGATAATCAAAACCTCCTTGATTCCCGCCAGCATGAGCGTGGACAGGGGATAATAGATCATCGGCTTGTCATATACGGGCATGATCTGCTTTGAGATCGCCTTGGTTAACGGATAAAGTCTGGTGCCGGATCCTCCGGCCAGAATAATGCCTTTCATGTCATTTTGCTCCTTTAGAATTATTTTCGGCCCGCGCTTCGCGCTTTCTCGCCCGCGCCTCTCTCGTTCGGCCCGCGCCCATTCGCAAACTCGCGCTTCGCGCTTTCTCGCCTGCGCCTCTCACGTTCGGCCCGCGCCCATTCGCAAACTCGCGCTTCGCGCTTTCTCGCCTGCTTCGCAGGCGTGTTTGCTCATGAATGGGGCGCTCTGCTCGTCGCTTTTTCGGACTTCAAAATCATGCAAGCATGATTTTGTGCGCCTCGAAAAGCGACGGCCGAACTGTTAGTAACCCATGTAGCTCAAATTCATGTCCACGTTGCCGCTGATGCCGCCAACGGTTCCGGTGGACTTGTACTGCCACAGGTCATATTTGCCCGTATAAGTCGGTGCTGCCGCATACTGAGCCAGCCAGATCTTATAAGCGCTCAGCTGACTTGCGTCCATCTTCTCGGTCAGCCAGGTCTTGTTTGCGTAGATGCCAGCCGTATATCCTGCGTTTTGGATGGTCTGGCAGAATGCCTTGCAGACCTTTGTTCTGGTATCATTGCTGATCTTGTCAGCACGTCCGCCGCTGGCCTCAACGTCCAGGAATACGGGATAGGTGATCTTATAATTCTTGATCTTGTCGATCACGTAGGATGCCTCGTAAACTGCCTCAACCTCGTCTACGGCCTGCGTAAAGAAGTATACGCCAACCTTCAGGCCTGCATTGGTCGCACCCTTGATGTTTGTGGTAAACTTCGAATCCTCGATCAGGGTACCCTGGGTGGATCCGCGGTAACCGCAACGAATGATGACGAAGGATACGCCGGAATTCTTTACTGCCTTCCAGTCGATGGAACCATTCCATCTGGAGACGTCAATTCCAAGGACCGCGTTTCCCGTCATCAGCGCGCCGTCCGAGCCAAACGTATACTTAGCGCCCTGGATGACCTGCTCGCCCGTCACGAACTTGCCTTCTGCATTGAAGAAGTATACTTTACCGTTCAAGGTCTGCCAACCGGTATATTTCACGCCGCTCTGTACAAAGAACTTCGTGCCTTCTACGTAATAATCGGCATAAACTGCCTGACGATAATTGCCGCCTGCTTCCACAAACAGCTGCTTTCCGTCCTTGTCCATCAGAAGCGTCGTCTTGTCATATCTGGGATGAGGCTTCACGGTAAGGGTACACTTTGCGGATGCGGTCTCCTTGCCTTCCTCATATTTTGCAGTCAGGATACAGCTCTTCTTCTCCGTCAGAACCTGCGCCGTCATGGTCAGCTTGATCTTCACGGTGCCGTCCGTCGTCGTGGGAAGGAATTCCTTCTTGGAGATAACTGCCACTGCCGTGTCGGAACTCTCTGCGGTAAACTTCATCTTGGATTCGATCAGGTCTGCTGCCTTGAATTCGCTGTTCTTGATGGTAACTTCCAGAACAAGTGCGGGATCGTTCACTTCGCTGTAGCAAAGAAGCTCTGCCTTATCTACCGTGACGGTGAGCGCTTCCTTCTCCGTCACAACGACGTCGATCGTCTTCGTAACCTTGCTCGTCACGGTCGCATCCTTGTCCGCGTCATTCTTGTAATCTACGGATACGGTGATCTTCGTGGTACCCTTGCCCACTGCGATCACGGTGATCTTACCGGTTGCGTCGATTGCAGCCGTTGCGATCGCATTATCCGCTGAGGATGCCTCGAACTTCAGTTCCTTACCTTCCGCAAATCCCTTCGCGGTTGCCTTTACCGTGCCATTCTCGGCAGTTGCGGTTCCGTCCGCTGCCTTTCTCATCTTCAGCTCAACCTTGTTCACGTCAAGCTCCATGCTGGTTGCGGCGGTTGCTGCCTTCCACTGTGCGGTGAGGGTCACGTTGCCGGTAAGGTCGATCTTCTCTCCAGCCTTACCCTTATCCCATTTGTCAAACTTCTTTCCTTCAGGAGCGGTAAACGTACACTCAGGAAGAGTGTAGCTTCCTGCGGGTGCGGTTACTTCAGCCATGGAACCGCTGCCGCCTTCGCCGGCCGCAAACGTGATCTTAAACTGCGTTGCTGCCTTATCCTTCCACTGCGCGTTAAGGGTCACGTTACTATTTACGGTAATGGTTGCTCCAACGACTCCCTGCTCCCACTTTTCAAATTCTTTATTTTCAGGTGCCGTAAATTTACATTCCGGAAGGGTATACGTCTTACCTGCTTCCACGTTCACGGAAGCCATGTCTCCGCTGCCGCCGTTTGCCGCAAAGCTTACCGTATACGTTGCAGGTGCCTTATCTTTCCAAAGCGCGGTAAGGGTTACGTTGCCGCTTACGGCAATGGCTGTTCCAACTGCTCCCTGCTCCCACTTGTCAAATTCCTTATTCTCAGGTGCGGTAAAAACGCAGGCAGGAAGGGTATAGCTGCCGGCTTCCACCTCAACCTCCGCCATGCTTCCCCCGCCGCCGTTTGCGTTAAAGGAAATCTTGAACTTCTCGGGAGTGGTGGTTCCGGGATCCGTATTCCCTGCATTGGGATCCGTGGTTTGTCCGTTCGGATCCGTGGTCTGTGCCGTCCTCATAAAGTTCTTTGCAACGGTGATGGGACGGGTCAAGGGATCTGGAATGGTGCTCTTTAACACCTCCGTATAAGTATTGCCCGTCGTGGAGCTTGCGACCCAGGTCACCGTGTCGTTCAAGCCGCCCTCTAAGGCCGTCTCGTTCTTCTTGGTATCCTCCTGGTTAACGTTGATCTCGCTCTCCTTCTTGCCCTCGCCGGATACGTCAACCTTGGTATAATCGATATTTTTCTTTACGGTCACGGTCTGTGACGTAGACGGAAGAATGAGATTATTATATTTATCATCCGTCAGCGTCTTGATGGTAACGGAATATTTACCGGCATCAATGCCCTTCTCATAGATAATTCCGTCCATGTCCGAGTCAACCCATTCCTCAGTGGTTCCGTCAGGCTTTGTGATCTGCGCAATAAACCGAACGTTTCCCACAAGCTTGGACGTTTCCCTGTTGGAGAACTTGATCTTTAAGTCTTTCTGCACGGAAGTCAGCGACATGGCAACCGCGATGGTGTTAGCATAAGGATTCTCGTCATACTGTCCACTGGGATCAGGTGCCTCCGTCTCCTCCGGCTCGTCGATCACCTGTGCCAGCTTTGCCATCTCTGCATTTGCCACGGCGGCAATACCCTTCCCGCCAATCAATTCTATGGATTGAAGCTGCTTGCCAATGCCTGCAAACTGGCTGTGCGGATCCTCCGGATCCTTATGTGACAAGTAAAACCAGCCAATAAATCCTGCCAGACCCAAAATGATAATAATTCCAACGACTGCAAGCAAACCGTCCAAAGGACTGAATCCGCTGCCGTTGTCCTTCTTTCCCTTATTGTTTCTGGAAGAAGCATTGGAAGAACGCGCGGGTCTCGGCTTCTGATCATAATCATCGATGTAAGTGATTTCTCCCTGGAATCCGTCATCCCTTCTGCTTCTGGCCTGACCGCTTCTCGCACCGGCTCCTGTTGCCGCATGAGAGGATGCTCGCCTTACTGCCTCCCTGTCTTCCCTGGAATACGCCACGGTTCTTGTCTCTCCTCCAACGTACGCCGCCGTTGCAGCCGCTGCTGCCCTTCTGCCGGCAGCGCGATCATAAGATCTGTATCCCGGATCATCGTAGACTTCTTCCTCATAGCCAGATTCTTCGTAGTCAGTTTCTTCATAACCAGGCTCATCATAATCTACCTGGCCGTCCTGCCCGTACGATACTTCGCCATAAGCCTCTTGATTATAGGTCTCCTGAGCCTCTCCCGACTCATAGTAACCTTCCTGATCATATGTTTCCCGAGCCTCTTCGGACTCGTAATATTCCTCCTGGCCGTAAGCTCCCTGACCTGCTCCGGATTCATTATAGACCTCCTGGTCATAGGCTCCCTGACCTGCTCCGGATTCGTCATAGATCTCCTGGTCATAGACTCCCTGACCTGTTCCGGATTCGTCATAGACCTCCTGATCATAAGCTCCCTGATGATTCTCGGATTCGTAATTAACTACTTGGTCATAATTCTCCTCGTAGGTCCCTTCTTCATAGCTCTCACCGTCGTAACCAGTCTCATCGTAATACGAGGACTCATAAGTTCCCTGATCATAGCCCTCATAATTCTCCTGATCATAGGTCTCCGTCAGCACCTGGCCGCCGTCAACGTAATCATGATTCAATGCATAGTCAGGCTCACCGGCATATTCCATGCCGGCTTCATATTCCTGATCTGCAACATAGTCTCCGTCCTGCGCATAGATCGCATGCTGATCACGTCCGCCGCTAAACCCAGTCTGCTCCGCGTCGAACTCTATATCCTCCGGTTCAGCGTCATAACCTACGGAATCCTCTACTGGTTCATAGGAGAAATCATCGACTCCCTCCTCTTCCCATTCATATCCGCCCTTGCGACTTGCGTTCCACTTGTCCTGCGGTCTTTTAGTATGACCAACATTCCACTTCATAATAGCTCAATTCCCTTCCATCAGATTATCCGTACGTAATTGATTTATTTACATACTCTGACCATTTTACTTAGTATCAAATCATGAGTCATTATATCATTCTGAACCAAACTCTTCAAGAGAATTGCCCATTTCTTCATAATTTCTTAAATCTTTCTTAGAATTAAAGAGATATCATGGACATTCCCTGCATATAATTGTAAAATAAATGCAAATTTACGGAAAAAGAGGTCTGACATGAACGAACAACCCCAAGAAAGCAAGAAGTCTAATTTGAAAAAATATGTTCTCAATCCGCATACGCTGTTAATACTGATCGCCGTCATCATTATTGTTTTCATCATCATCCGCCTGAAAAACTGGGGCATACGCGTGGATCAGGACTACATTGACCAGCACGGCATTTACACGGACGGCCGGGACACCTACGACGTCATCTATCCGCTTATGGATGAGGATGGCAGTCTTCTGGCCAACAAGAGTCCTCATACCATTCTGTTCTTTGGAAATGCTCCCTTTGCGGATGACAGGGATTCCGAGAACGGCGTCGTCAACATGATTGCAAAGGCCACCGGCGCCAAGACTTACAACTGTTCCGTTGCCGGAAGCTACCTTGCCGCAAAAAGCCCGACCTTAAAGGATACCGATTCCGGCCTTGACGTCTATAATTTTTACTGGCTAACGCTTTACCTTTCCCTGAAAGGCCTGGATTATTTCGACTGGCTGGAAATCAATCCAAACGCTACTGCCCTGCCCGAGACCAAGCAGCTCCGGGAAACCTTGGAAACCATTGACATGAACACCGTTGACACCATTGCGATCATGTATGACGGCAGCGACTATTTGGCCGGAAGCCTGATGAATAATCCCGAACGCGATGACGACGTTATGAGCTTTACCGGGAATTTGTTGGCCGGGCTTCGCGTTCTTCGCGCGGCTTATCCAAAGATAAGAATCATTGTTCTTTCTCCCACGTATGCGTTCGGCGTTGACGAAAACGGCAACTACGTAAGCAGCGACCAAAAGATTTATGAGGGCGGTGCCACCTTGAGCAGCTACGTAATAGAAGAATGCTCAGCCGCCATTTCCGAGTACGTGAGCTTTATTGATAACATTTACGGCACCTTCGACGAAGACGAAGCTCCCGAATGCCTCAAGGATAACCTGCATTTAAATCAAAAAGGACGGGAACTCCTTGTCAAACGCTTCGTAAGTGCATTAACGCAGTTTGATCAATAAGAATTTCCCGTCATTCTTTTCATGAGGATTGCTCCCTCTTCGCGAAGCCAGCGCCTCCTCACCCCGTAATCCGGCAAGATTCGTTCCACCAGCCTCCAAAACCTGGCCGAATGATTCATTTCTAATCGATGACATAATTCATGGACTACCACGTAGTCCATGACCTCTCTGGGAGCCAGCGCCAGCAAGCAGTTGAAGCTTAGATTCCCCTTGCCCGTGCAGCTCCCCCAAAGCGTTTTTTGATTTCTGACGGAAATCTTTCCGTACGTCACTCCCAGTTCTTTCGCATAACGGCTCACTGTCTCTGGCAGGACTTCTGCCAATTGCCCTGCAAGCTCTTCTATTTCCCGCCTCGAAAAAGTTCCCTCTTCCTTAACGCGTTCCCTCTCATCTGCCAGTCTGTCCATCTGCTTCCTGATCCATGATTGCTTTGATTCCACAAACCCGTAAATCTCTTTCTGCGAGAGCCTGTATGGCGCCCTTGCGCGGATCACGTTGCCTTCCCGCACGGTAATGGACAATGTCTTTCTTTTGCTTCGGATGATCTCTATCTGCCAAGTATCCGGCAACATTTCTTACTCCTCCCGGCGAAAATAATCCCTGGTGGGATCCTGATATACCAGGTACTTTCCAACGTGCCCGATCAGCTGATAATCGTAACTCTCCATGCTTTCGCTCAGCTCTTTCTCCTCGGAAAGGATCACGTAATGACAATTCTCCTTCTTTGCAAGTCCCGCAAGCTTCGCAACGTCAACCTTCTTGTAATGCGTCACGTACTCCAATTCGTTAAACTCATTCAACAAGACCTCACGCCCGTATGGCATGCATACCCTGGCCGTGTATTGACGCACAAAATGCAACATCTCCGGTGGGAATACTGCCATGACCTCCATCCCCGGAATCTCGATCAGGTCGCAGATTTCCGCAACCTCCCGCGGCACGTGGTCAACGTTCCTGGCCCATGAAAAATAGGGGCTGTCATAGACAAAGCTGCCTGAAATAATGGTCAAAATTACCGCCGCGCATCCAAACGTAACGCGCGTTTTTCCCTTTAGCTGCGAGCAAACCTTTACCACGGCATATGCCAAGGTGACCGTTACGGGCAAAAGCCAGAGCATGCGATAAAAAATCTCTTCTCCCAGGACTTTTTGAAACAAGGAGAAAAACAAAGGATTAAAGAACAATAGCAGCAAAATCAAAGGCACGTAAAGGAACGTGATCCTTCTGTCCTTTCTCTTCTCCGCAAAGAAGAGATAACAGAGCGAAATAACGTACCATAACAGCAAGAGACCCGTTCCCATATATTCCCGAAACAAGACAAATGCATTCATGAAATCTCTCCTTTCCCCAAAAATTCCGTCAATCGGTTCTCCCTAGAAAAACGGTGGCAAAATAACGTACAAAATCACGATCACGGCTGGCGTCAGCATGGAAAAACACGCGCCGGCCAAAAGCCTCCAACGCCCGTAAGCGATCACGCCGCAAAGCGTTCCTATCCCAGCCAGAATACAGAGGAGAAATCCTCCCAGGGAACTGCAAAGACATCCTGCGCTCAAGGTCATAAACATGGACAGCCAAAGCAGAAATGAAATCTTTTCCTTTTTCTCCAATCGTTCCATCAGCGTCATGATCAAATAGACCACGGCAGGAATGATCAGGTTGGCCAGAATGGTTTTTCCTTGGGCAGCCCTTGTAACAAGGAATTTCTCCGGCGAGTAGATCGAATATCCGCCAAACGTCACAAGTAATGCGCAGATCACCAAAAAGAGTGGCAGCTTCCAGGGTTCCTTTTGTTCACCCGTTTCCGTCAGTTTTTTCCCGATCAGATAATAGAACCCATATGCCATCACAAGGGTGAATGCCGACGTAACGACGTGGGACGCAGCTGCGCCGGAAAGCCCGGAAAGCTCAGCCAAAACGGCAACCCAAACCGGGAATGGCGCCAAGGCATGTCTTACGTCAAGGAGCGTCGTGTAGCCCGTATAGGGTTCAATCTGATACAACAACTTGTCATATTTGCAATAAGCCGTGATCGCCACGTAATAGGAATCGTCGCCATCCTCATACGTTAGGAAAAAAACGCAGAACAGTTGAAAACAAAGGAGTGCCAAAAACAAAAGCCAAAAGAGCATTGTTCCCCTTCCCTGCTGCCTGATCCATTGTGCAACGTCCGGTTTTGTGAATTTCCCCGTTTCCTTTCTTCGCCATCTGATCAGGGCGGCAATGCCGGCAATCAAAAGCAGGCCACCGCACAGCACAAAATATGCCGTCCTCACCTGGGAATACGTCTTGGACGTCAGTATCATGGGCACGCTGACGGTGAGGAAGCCCGCCCACAGGGTGATCTGCCCAAAAGCCCATGAAAAAACAAGCCTTCCTCCTTTTTCCTGCAAAGGAAGAAAGATCGTGCCCACCGCCAATGGGAATCCTATTATTAAAATACAGGTCAAAACGATCCCGATCATTTTCCGTTCTCCGTCTCCTGTTTTTCCCTATTAAGCACGTCCGCGATCATCTTACAAAACCATGCCATCCAAAGCGCCATCACTGGCAGGCTTCTCTTTTCATCCATGCAGCCGCCCGCCTGAAGCGTATAATAAATTACCACGACTCCTGCCGTCACGGCAAAAATCAGCGCGTTTTTGATCATGACCCATCTTTCCTGCCTGTTGCCCTTTATCAGCCTTATTACCATCCAAAGACCGCATAAACCCAACAGACAAAGGAACGACAAACCGTCATATCTTACGTAAAGAGAGGTGAATTTGGGGGCATTTGCACGCATGGCCTCATAATTCATCCGCTGCAGCGTCGCATGATTTCCTTTTCCCGCCATCAACACAAGGCGTGATGCGGGAACAAGACTATAGCAAAGCACGTCCTTGATCACGTCCTTGGCATTCTCACTCCGGCGAAGCCTCTGGGCCGCCTTAGCCACCGTCCCGTAGATTTCCCGCGCCTTTTTCTCCCCATACCTTGCGTCCACTTTTTGTCCAAATACCCAGAGCGCCTGCTCCGGCCACGCATTGATCTGCGCTATCTCCTCCTGCGTCAGCGCCTCCCGGAGTTCCGTCGGCCAATCCGGATAAAAATCCCCGTAGGAATCCCATGCCAGGCGCCGCATGGCGACTGCTTCCGGCGTCTGGCGCATTCTTCCCAAGGCACCGTCCCGGCTCGTCCATCCCGATAGGATTGGAATCCCCGCACAAAAAACGGCAGCAATCAGGATAACGTAAAAAGCCTTTGAAAACTCCCGAAGCACAAAAATGCCCATCAGGATTCCGCCAAAAAGATAATATTCCGGCATCAGCAGCGTCTCCGCGAGCCATAGGAGTCCGAACCTTGTCAACGTCACGCCGGGCCTGTCACTCTTTTGAATCAAAAGCCCAACAGAGATCAAATACAGGGAAGCCGTCAGTGAAATCGGCAATACGGCCAAATGACACTGTTCCGCCACGGGGAACGTCACCATGCCCAGGATGAGACAGAGTTTTAGGTAAAGCGGCCATTGTCCATACCCGGAAAACCTGCTCCAAAAAAAGCGCGCCGCAAAAACGGCGACCGTAAGCTGCAGTGCATAAAGCAAACAATGCGCAGGCAACGGGAGGACGCTAGTCACTCCGGTCGCGATGCGCATGATCAGGGGATACAAAATCCCCACGTACTCGTCACATACCAGATTTTTCTGAATCTCTAAGAAAAAATAGCTCTCCCCCAGTTCCTGAAAAGAGGAAAAGTTCATAAGGATCCAAAAAAAGCCGAGCAGAATCTGGGTACTAACCACAAGGATTGCCACCCTCACCAAGATCCCAGACGCCGCTCTAGCCGTTTTTTGCATTCCACCTTGTTCCATTAAAAGAATTCCTTCACCTTATCACAGATATAATCCACCTGATCCATGGTCAGGCCATAGTACATGGGAAGGCGGACCAGTCTCTCGCTTTCCTTCGTCGTATACTTGTCCTCTCCGTGGAACCGGCCGAACTTCTGACCTGCAGGCGCCGTGTGAAGGGGAACGTAATGCGATACGGCATAGATGCCATTTTGTGCTTTCAGATATTCATCCATGAAAGCTTTTCTTTCCTTTGCGTCGGCAACCTTCAGCCAGAACATGTGGCCATTGTGCACGCACTCCTTGGGCACGTAAGCAAGCTCGATCTTCCCTGCGTCAGCCAAGGGCTTTAACGACTCATAATACCGGTTCCAGATGGCAAGACGCGCGTTGTTGATCTCATCAGCAATCTCAAGCTGGGCATAGAGATATGCCGCATTCATGTCGCTGGGCAGATAGGAGGAACCGAAATTGATCCAGGTGTACTTGTCAATCTTTCCCTGGATAAACTTTGTGCGGTTCGTGCCCTTTTCACGAATGATCTCCGCCTCTTCCACGTTATTTTCGTCACGGATCAGAAGCGCGCCGCCCTCACCCATGCTATAATTCTTGGTCTCATGAAAGCTAAAGCACCCGTAATCCCCAAACGTGCCAAGCGCTTTGCCCTTATAGGTTGCCATGATGCCCTGTGCGGCATCCTCGATCACCTTCAGGCCATGGCGATTGGCCACGTCCATAATGGTATCCATCTCACATCCAACGCCTGCGTAATGTACGGGAACGATCGCCTTGGTTCTCTCCGTGATGGCATCCTCGATCAATTTCTCGTCAATATTCATGGTGTCGGGGCGGACGTCGACAAACACGGGCGTTGCTCCCCTTAGAACAAAAGCATCTGCGGTGGAAACAAAGGTATACGAGGGCATGATCACTTCATCTCCCGGCTTTACGTCCGCAAGCAGCGCCGCCATCTCCGTGGCATGGGTGCAGGACGTGGTCAGGAGACACTTTGCGGTTCCCGTCTTCTCCTCGATCCACTGGTTACACTTCTTGGTATATGCGCCGTCGCCGCAGATCTTCTGGTTCTTTACGCACTCCCCAATGTATTTCATAGCATTTTCCGCGCAAGGCGGTACGTTAAAATTGATCATTTTATGCCTCCAAGTCTCTTCTCTGTCAGGTTTTTTCATTACTCCAGATATTTTATATAATGTCGCGTCCTTATTTTTTCCAGCCGCCCGTCACGTTCCCGTGAACGTTGTCCGTGACGCGATTGATCACGTACTTCGGGCGTCCCTTGACTTCCTCGTACACCCTTGCGATATAGTGTCCAATGATTCCAAGGCTCAGCATGATGAATCCGCCGATGATGAGGATGAGCAGGATCACGGTGGTAAAGCCTTCCACGGAATTACCCATCAAATATTTTACCAGCGTCTGGATACCCAGGATCACGCTAAAGATAATGGATACCATTCCCATAAACGTCACAAGCTGTAAGGGCAGCGTGCTGAAGGAAGTCGCATTGGCAACGGCATATCTCATCAGGCTGAAGAAATTCCACTTGCTGGTTCCGTACTTCCGTTCCTGCACTTCATACTCAACCGTCTGGGAGTCAAATCCGGCCCAGAACGTAAGCGCCCTAAAGAAGGTATTGCGCTCCGGAAGCTGCAGCAGCACGTCCACCACCTTCCGGTCCAAAAGCTTAAAGTCCGACGAAGAACTCATGTCCATCTTGATCAGGCCGCTCATAATCTTATAAAACAGGCCTGCCGACATTTTATAAAAAATGCTTTCCTTTCCCCGTGAGGATTTCTTGCCCTCCACGATCTGCGCGCCCTGTTTCCAAAGTTCCCACATCTTGGGAACCACCTCGGGCGGATGCTGCAGGTCACAGTCCATCACAACGACGGCGTCTCCCGCGGCAAGCTCGAGTCCTGCAAAAATGCCAGCCTCCTTGCCAAAATTGCGCGAGAATTCCGCGCCCTTGATCCGCGGATCGGCTTCAAATGCCTTTTTGATCTCGGCAAACGTGCCGTCCTTTGATCCGTCACTGACAAAGACCAGTTCAAATTCGATCTGCTCCTTCTCAAAGAGCTCCGTCAGCGTCTTGGCAGTATTGGCAATATTCATTTCCTCATTGTACGAAGGCAATACTACTGACAATAGCGCCATATGGCGTTCCTCCTTTCGCGGTTGTCGCGCTTATGCGCCTTCCGCCTCTCGCGGATCAGTCGCGTCTCGAATTTTCCGTCTTTACGCACAAGATCCCGTCAATCACCTTGGTGGAACCAGGTCCCGGAAAACTATCCATCCTGACGTACTCATCCTTATAGTATATCTCATCCATAATGGATCCGTCCACTATATTTAACGTGGCACCGAGATAATTTTTGATAAAAGTCTCGTAATTCTCCCCCGTATACAGCAGGCGTTCCCCGGAAAGCCCAATCATGTTGCCCGTCACTTCCCCGGTCAGGTCCGTCCTTGGAAACTCGTCCTCTCCAACCACGCCGACCAACGCCACGGGAATGCCCTGATAGTACCCTTCCGTCTGCTCGATCCGGTCCAAAAGGCGCAAGCAATATGCATAAGTTCTCTCATATTTCTTTTGCAGGTTTGAATATCCAACGTTATCCGCAAGGCCGTGACAAAAGATCAGCGTTACGGTTGATCCCAGCAAAAGCCATTGCATCAGGCCCAGGCTCCGTTCCTTCTTTCCTTCCCCTCCCACGTATCCGTCGCAGAATGCCACGGCGAAGATGGGATACAGAACCCATTGATAACGCATGAGCAGGTGATACGTAAGCTTGGATGACACGATGCGGATGCAGCTGTTGCACGGCGGGATCACCACAAACAGCAAGACCAAAATCGCGTAAAATCCTGGATGCTTCCACCACTTCCTCTGGTTGGCAAGCCGGATCACCACGTATACTGCCAGCAGCACGAGCACTGCCAAAGCGATCGCTGAGAACACGTTCTGGAACAGCACGTGCCCCTTGACGGAAAAGCTCCAGAAATCAACGTAGACGGCCTTGATCGTTGCAAGAATGCCTTCCTCGCCGCCAGCCTGCGCTTCGCCAATCCCCTGGTACGTATCCAGCTGTTTCCCCTGGATCAAGAGCAACACCCGAAGAATCACGTAATACAAGGCGAATCCCAAAAGTCCCATCTCCAGATAATTACCCGTCTTTGCCAGAAGGGCCTTCCGGTCCTTCGCCCATTCTCCTTTCACAAACAGCATCGAGACCTCCCAGAGGCAGAGCAAAATGGCAAACGGCAGGTAGGCCTGATACGTTCCAAGGCTAAATGCCAGACACAATGCTCCGGGAAGGAATCCCCATTTCGACTTTTTGGTCAGGAGAACGGACAGCATTGCCAGCAAAAGAGCCAGCATATATCCGTCAAGCGTAAACACGTAGGCAAAGGTGGAAGCCAGCGCCGGGAATGCCGACAGCATTCCCCCGCACAGTGCCGCGCTGACGCTACTCTTTAATTCCAACAGTTCCGTCAGCACCACGCTTGCCAATCCCAGGAAAAGAAGCCCCAGAAGTCCGATCACCCACGGTACCGAGTAATAGGAGGAAAAACCGCAGGCCACGGTCAAAAACCATCTTCCGGAGGTGATCATGTTTTGATCAAAATACAAGCTCGCAAGTCCGTCATGATTTGGATAATCCGCGATCATGACAGGCAGATGGATCAGCAACCCAATGCCAAAAGTCCACAGGAACGCACTCACGTGTCTGCGATCAATTTTCTTTTTCAGTTGTTCCACGACCTCTCTAGGCGTTTTCATGGACGCTCCTCCAAATATGCTGCAATCTTCTTAGAAATCAATTCACGGCCCAATTCGTTTGGATGTATTCCATCCTCCGTATACTTTTTCCAATTCTCAAAGGAATCCGTTTCATACAGATCCTGATAAACGTCGATCATCTCAATGCCATTTTCCTCGGCAATCCGTTTTTCCAATTGTACGTAGTCCGCCAGGACTCCGCCGCCAAAATCTTTCTCCTCACAGTTCTTTTCATCCCCCAAATACCAAGAGTACGTAGGGGAAACCAAAATAATCCTGCAGGCGGGATGCGATTTCTTTACGTGGCGGAGTACCGTCCGCAAAGCCCCTCCAAAGGTGTATTCGTCATAGGAATCCTCCGGATTCTCCAAGGGCGCTCCGGCATGATAATCATTCATTCCATAGCAAAGGATCATAAGCTCCGTGCGGTCAAAATTCATTTGATCCAATTCCCTGACGGCTTCATCAAAATATTCTTTCGCCGGGATCTCATAAGTGATCTGTCTCTGGGGTGCAAAGTCATCTGAACAAAAAGACCTCACCAGGGAAACCATGGAAAAGTAATCATCCCGCGTGCTCACGTGGCGCTCCTGATCCAGTCTTGCCATCGCTGATCCGCCGAATGCGGCATTCACGATGGGGATTCCCGTAAGATCCCGCACCCTGTCTGCAACGGAATCCTCTCCGCGGTGATTTGCGATGATGCTGTCCCCAAAGAACACGGCCTGCACGATCTGACCCTTTGTGGCCTGCCAAAAGCGGAAGCTCACGGACAACAGGAGTCCAAAGAGCACTGCTGCCGCGCACCAGTACAACGCTCCCCTATTCTTTTTTCCCGTCATGCCGTTTTTATCCAATTTTTTCAGTCCTTATCTTTCACGCATTACTTTTCCGCCTTCAACGCGATATACCATGTCACATTTTTCGATCGTCTGCAGGCGATGCGCTATGATCAGCATCGTCTTTTTGCCTTGGAATCTGTTGATGGACTCCATGATCGCCGCCTCCGTGTCATTGTCCACGGCAGAAGTAGCCTCGTCCAGGATGAGGATCTTGGGATCCTCGTACAAAGCCCTGGCAATGCTGATCCTCTGCCGCTGGCCACCGGAAAGACGAATGCCACGCTCTCCGATCTTGGTGTCCAAGCCCTCCGGAAGCGTCTTGACGAACTCATCGAGTTGCGCTTCTTCAAGGACTTTCCACACCCGCTTTTCGTCAATCTCATCTTCCGCCACGCCAAACGCCACGTTTTTGCGGATGGATTCATCCAACATGTAACTCATCTGCGGAATGTAACCAATGTTTTTGAGCCATCCGCGATAATTGTCTTTAATGTCCTGACCATCCACCAAAACCTGTCCGCCCTTTAATTCCAAAAGGCCGAGCACGATGTCCACCACGGTGCTCTTGCCGGCGCCGGTCGTTCCCACGATTCCGATGGACTTTCCAATCGGGATCTCCAGGTTTACGTGATCAAAGATCAGCTTGTCCGTATGGGGATAGGCATACGTCACGTCCTGCAGGGTAATGCTCTTTTCCACCGGTATCTTTTCCACGGGCTTTTCAAAATCCGTGATCTCTATCCTGGAACCGTCGATCTCGTTTTTCAGGTTATCTGCCACGTCCAGGAAAAATGGCTCCAAATACGTAACGGTCGTAATCTGGTTATTGATCCGGTTTACGGCCGGGAGCAACACCAGTGCCGCCGCACCAAGCGCGCTCAGGGACTCCGTCAGGCTTGCCGCAGACGTTCCGGAAAGAACCTGCACGATCACGTAAAGCATCATGGTTGCCACGCAGACAGTCTCGATCAAAAGCTTGGGAACGCTATTGTAAAGGCTGTACTTTTGTACGGCATCCACGTAACCCCTGCCGCATTCCTTGTACTGTGCGACAAAATACTTTTCATTTCCGGAAACCTTAATGTCCTTGATTCCGTGAACCATTTGGGAAATACACTTATACAGTCCGCTGTAATAATGCTGATTGTCCTTTCCCGCCTTGAGCAGGGTCGGCTTTAACACCTTCTTTACCACGAGCAAAAGAAGAGCCATGACTACGGCCATAAGGATCGTCATTACGCCGTTTTTCAAGAAACAGAAGGAAATCACAAACAGTGATACGCATCCGTCGGATGCCAGCTGTAGAAGTGCCAGGATCAACGCATACATGTTATTGACGTCGGACGTAATGTTTCTCTGTACCACCGCCGTGTCCGCATTGAGATAAAACTCATAGGATCTTCTGATATAATTGCGCATCATCCTCTCGGAGGTGCGGAACTGATTCGTGTATACAAAGGCCAGCATCGCCTTGCGCTCCAGGTAAAGATAGCTGTTTTTAATAACAAAGGACAGAATCATTGCCCCCATCACCGTGGCAGAAAAGACCTTAAAATCCGGACTACCCATCATTCTATAGACGGTTCCGACGATCTTACCCTTCGTGACCGCGTCCGGCTGCGTGAGCTGTCTGACGGTTTCAACCAACAGCGCTACGCTGGCCATCTCCAGGAATGCGCCGATCACCATCATAAACAGGATTCCCGCCATGGTTCTTTTCTGCTTTTTATCCAAAAGGAGATTTAGTTTCTGCCAAATGTTCCTCATTACTTCCGTTCCTACTTTCCGAATTTCAAAAACGTATATTTATTTATTTTTAGATATGCTATAATGTGGCCATAACCATCTTACGCATGACCAAAGGAGCTGCCATGAGCAAAAAATCTCTCCTAAAACCCATTATCATCCTTTGCGCAGTCCTGTTATTCCTTGCAGGCATCGCTTGGCTGTCCGTCTCACTTCTGACGCACGCAAAGAATGATAAGCTTCTGAAAACGTCAGAGTATAATTGCGTCTTCTTGTCCATGTTTCCCATCGATACCTTTCGGGAGGAGGACTTTTCCCATTATCGCGCAGATGACGTGTTGCTCTTAAAATACGAAATCCCCTCTTACCGGATCTTGAAAAGGTACCTGAAGGACGTCAAATTATCTGAAAATGAAATGCACTCCGTCTATCTCGGCATTGATCCGAAAAAGGTATCCGCCGAACAGATTTTAGAGCTTCAGGAGGCCTTTCCCGAGGTTACCTTTGAAATCTTCCCGGTCTACCGCCGTCTCTCCGATTGGACAAAGGACTGGCATTTCGAAAAGACCTATAACGCCTATCTCGATCTCACGGAAAAACTGTTGGATCAAGATTTCATCCACGTCTATTCCTTCTTTGCCCAGGAATGGCTGATTGCGGACGATGCCAATTACGTGAAGGGAAATCTTCTGACGGAGCGCGTTGCCGGCAAGGTTTACGTCTACGCCGACGTGGCACATCATTGTATCTTTACCAAGAATAACATCGCTAACGTCTTTGATTCCTTCAACCACCTGCTCATTGACGCGAAGGAAAACGGCTACCGGTTCCCGGATCTTTCATCCTGGGACGTCGTTATGTTCGGGGACAGCATCATCGGCAATTACGTAGGGCATGATTCCATCCCGGGCCTTCTGTCGGCCATGACCGGCGCCCGTACGTATAACTGCGGCTGGGGCGGTGCATGTGCAAGCGGCGCGGAAGCCAGCAGCGGAAACATCGTCATCAACGCTTACCTCACCAAGGATTTCTCTTTCATCCCGGGTGACGTTGCCGTGCGTGACGGAATCCAAAAGCGCCTGGAGGACGAAACGGAAGCTTCCGGTCAGAAACTCCTCTTTGTCCTTCACTACGGGATCAACGACTACCTGAATGGCCGTCCCTTAGATAACGTAAATGATCCCCTTGACGCAGAGACCTTCTGCGGTGCCCTGCGGAAAATGATTGAAACCCTGCGGGAAAACCGGCCGGATGCCAAAATTCTTTTAATTGCTCCCAATTCCATCACCTGCTTTGAAAACGGAACCCGACTGCTTGGTGAAACCGGAACCTCCCTCAGCGACTATGCGGATTCCGTCCTTCGCATCGCATCGGAATACGGTCTTCCCGTCCAAGACGATTACCACGACGTCATTTCCGCTGAAATTGCGGAGGATTATCTGGAAGATCAATTACATCCCAATGAATACGGCCGCTATAAGATTACCAAAGAGCTCATTCGCCGGATCAGTGAGCTTCATCCTTAGCGTCCTCTTCCGGCGCGCCGATCTTTTCCCGGATGACGTACTGCGGCGAATTGTTCAAGCTGATATAGATTCTCCCAATGTATTCACCGATGAGACCGAGCATCAGCATGATCATGCCGCCAAAGAATACTATTGCCGCCATCGTGGAGCTGAAACCCATGGGCACGTCAGGATTGATAAAGATCTTTTTGATCACGGTATAAATGCCATACAAAAAGCCAATGGCGGCACAAATACTGCCGATGGCCGTGGCGATGCGGAGCGGTTTTACGGAAAATGCCGTGAATCCGTTAAACCATAGACCAAACAGCTTTTTTAAGGTATAGCCTGAACTTCCCTCTTCCCTGTCCCTATGGTTTACCACCACGTTCGTGATGCTCTTCGTCGAGCGGAGCACAAGTCCGATGACGTAAGGGTAGGAATTCTCATAGCGTATCATGTCCTGAACGATAAACCGTCTTACGGCAAAATAGCTGGAGATGAACAGTTCCTTGGGCTTCCCCAGCATCACTCTGGTCATCAGTTCATTTACCTTGCTCCCCAGATTCCGAAAGGCGGAATGCTTTTTGTGCTCGTACTTGGCATACACCGCGTCGAACCCTTCCTCCAGCTTTCCGATCAGCTTGTCCACTTCATTTGCGGGCGTCTGCCCGTCATCATCCAGACAGACCACGTAATCTCCTGTCGTCTCACGAAGTCCCGCCATCAATGCGGAATGCTGGCCAAAATTCTTTGCAAAGCTGACCCCTTTCCTCGCACCATTTCCCGCAGGGCGCTCCGCGCAAAGCTTTCGGATCGATTCCAGCGTGTGATCCGGGGAACAGTCATTCACCATGACCACTTCGTATTCATATTCTTTCATTTCCTGCATCTTGCCATCGATCTCGGCGATCACGTGCCCGATGGTATTTTCAGAACGATAGCAGGGAATCACGAAACTAATCTTTTTCATTCTTTTACCCTTCTTCGGCTGCGTTATTCTTCCGCCATTCCCAGTCCAAAACTGACATCAGTATGACGTCCCGGTAGGCACCGTCCAAAAAAACGGACTCCCGCAGATATGCTTCCCTGGAAAATCCAGCCTTCTCATAGCTTCCAATGGCGCGAAGGTTATCCGCCAAAACGCGAAGGAAAACCCTGTGAAGCTTTTCCTCTTGAAAGCAGTACCGCAGCATCAGCTTTGCCGCCGCCGTGCCGATACCTCTTCCCCGCGCGTCTGCCTCTCCGATAAATATCCCGTATTCCGCCTTGGAATGCTCTCGGTCTACGTCGCGGATAAACACGCTCCCCAGAGGCCGGTCCGTCTGCGAGTCACAGATGATCATCTGGATGGCCTTCCCCGTGTCCACCATGGTTTCCAGCCACCTCTCATGCCCCTCAGGCGTGAAGGGTTTCCGATAGATAAACCGGCTCCTGACCGCATCACTGTTGCGCCATTCTACGATCAGATGCGTGTCATCCCTCGTGATTGGCCGGAGATAAATTCCCGCCTGTTCGTCTCTGTATTGTCCCGTCATTTTTCAAGTCCTTCCGTTTTGCACCAGGGATACCGCATGGCGCTCCTTATTTCCGATAGTACGCAACCACCTTTTTGACGGCGCGAATGGTATCCTGCACCTCCGCATCCGACAGGGAATAATATAGCGGGATGCTCATGGAAGATTCATAATAGGCTTCCGCGTTTGGACAAAGTCCCTTCGGATATCCCAGCTTTTCGTAGTAGGAATGCCAATATACCGGAAGATAATGCACTTGCGGGCATACGTTTTCCGCATAGAGAGCGTCAAAGAATTCGCGTCTGGTACACTTCAGCTTATCGAGATTGAGGCGAAGCACGTAAAGGTGTCTCGTCGTGTCACTCTCAGGGATCTCTCTCTGTACCTGAATCTCAGGCATCTGAGAGAACGTCTCGTCATAAATGGCTACAATCTCCTTACGTCTCTTCGAGAACTTTGGAAGCTTACGAAGCTGGCTGCAAAGAAGTGCCGCCTGGAAATCCGTCATGCGATAATTGAATCCAAGCTCCACCTGCTCATTGTACCAAAGGGCATCCGTAGGATGTACCATCTCGGAAGCATCCCTTGTGATGCCATGGGTACGAAGTCTCATCAAATGCTTATACAATGCCTCGTCATTCGTAGTGACGGCTCCTCCCTCTCCGCTGGTCACGGTCTTTACCGGGTGAAAGCTAAAACAGGTCATGTCAGCCATGGACCCCACGGGCTGTCCCTTATACTTCGTGCCGATGGAATGCGCCGCATCCTCAATGAGGATTAAGTTGTGTTCCCTGCAGATTTCCCGGATCTCGTCCAGCTTTACGGCCTGACCCGTGAAATCTACTGCCACAATACCCTTTGTCTTCGGCGTGATCAGTTTCTTGATGCATTCCGGATCTATGTTATAAGTGTCATTCTCAATGTCTGCAAACACGGGCGTTGCCCCCACGTAACGCACGCAATTCGCGGAAGCTGCAAACGTGATTGAGCTGACGATCACCTCGTCGCCGGGCCCAAAGTTTGCCGCCATGGCTGCCAGATGAAGCGCCGCCGTGCCGTTGCTCACCACAACGGCATATTTTGCTCCCGTGACCTCGCAGAGCATGCTTTCCAGTTCCCGCACCTTAGGTCCGCAAGTAATCAGGTCACTCGTCAGCGTGGAGACTACGGCATCCACGTCATCCTGTTCAATGCACTGTCTGCCGTAAAATATTTTTTTCTCCCTCACGGGAGTTCCTCCAAAGATTGCCAGTTCTTCCATTGTCTACTCCAATCCAACGATTCTCTTTATTTTTCCAGATCCAGCGTCTTCAGTCTCTCCTGGATCTCTTCCACGCTCAGCCATTCCGTATTATTTCCTGAACTGTAAGAGAAACCGTCCGGGACCTTCTTTCCGCCGGGAATGATCTGCTGCTTGTCATTCCATCTCACCTGGGGGTATACGATAAAGTGCTTTTCATATTCATACGTGTTGGGAGAATCCTCCGTCGTCACCATGATCTCATGGAGTTTTTCTCCGGGATAAATGCCGATCTCAGGCATCTTGCAGCCGGGAAGCATGGCCTGTGCCAGATCCGTAACCTTAAAGGAAGGAATCTTGGAGATAAAGGTCTCGCCGCCGCTGGATTCCTCCAGCGCCTTGATCACAAGCTTTACACCCTCCTCAAGGCTGATCCAGAAACGCGTCATGCGATAATCCGTCACGGTAAGCTCCGTTGCGCCGGCCTTGATCATCTCATGGAATTTCGGGATGACGGAGCCTCTGCTGCCTGCCACGTTGCCGTAGCGCACGATGGAAAAGCAGATATCCTTCGTTCCTGCATATGCATTTGCGGCAATAAAGAGCTTATCACTCACAAGCTTCGTTCCGCCATAAAGATTCACGGGATTCACCGCCTTGTCCGTGGACAGGGCAACTACCTTCTTCACGCCCTTGTTCAGGCTGGCATCAATCACGTTCTGAGCTCCGTGAATGTTGGTCTTGATGGCCTCCGCTGGATTATACTCACATGCAGGCACTTGCTTTAGCGCTGCCGCATGGATCACGTAATCTACGCCCTCAAAAGCCCGTTCCATTCTCTCCTTATCCCTTACGTCGCCAATAAAGAAGCGAAGCTTCGGCAGGTACTCCTTAAACTCATTCTGCATCATAAACTGCTTGAACTCGTCCCTGGAATAAATAATGATCTTCTTCGGCTGATAATGCGTCAGCACGTATTTCGTAAAAGCCTTTCCAAAACTGCCGGTTCCGCCGGTCACTAAAATGGTCTTATTGTTCAGCATTTCTTTCTCTCCTAAATAGTTTTCCGTACACAATATCGTAATATTATAACACTCATTCGCAGATTATGCAACGCCAGGCGTTTCCCGACACGTTATAGCAGATCCGGCGAATACTCCAGATCTCCGCCATCCTGAGGCGGTGGCGTTGGCTCCTGAGGTGTCTCCGTCGGAGTTACGGTCGGTTCTGCCGTCGGAGTTACGGTCGGTTCTGCCGTCGGTGCTACGGTCGGTGCTACGGTCGGTTCTGCCGTCGGTGCTACGGTCGGTGCCACGGTTGGCGCTAAAGTCGGTGCTACCGTCGGCGCTACGGTCGGTGCTACGGTCGGTGCCACCGTCGGTGCTACGGTTGGCGCTACGGTCGGTGCCACCGTCGGCGCTACGGTCGGTGCCACGGTTGGTGCTACGGTCGGTGCCACGGTTGGTGCTACGGTTGGTTTCGGCGTCGTGGTCGGTCTCGGCGTCGTGGTCGGTCTCGGCGTCGCGGTCGGCCTTGGCGTCGCAGTTGGCTTAGGCGTCGCGGTCGGTTTAGGTGTTGCCGTCGGTTTAGGCGTCGCAGTCGGCTTTGGCGTCGCAGTTGTGCCCGGTTCCTCCGTCGGTTCCGGTGTTACTTCCTGCTGCGTGCCCTCAGATAACTGATAGATTCCTTCTGCTCCAGCCTCGCCCAAACTCGTACCTTCATAGCTTTCCTTCCTGGCATCCAAAACCTTCTCGGTTTCTTCCAGATACTTCGACATCACGTCCTGTTGAATCAGCCGATCCGCATCACCAAGATCCTGCCAGACTCCATTAAGACATACCTGAAGTTTACCTCCAACGACGCGTGCTTCCAAAGGCTCTTGATCTCCCATGATTGTTTTCACAAAAGGAAGATCATCTGATGCACGATAGGACCTTATGCTCGGGATGGATTGAATTCCTAAGGTTTCAACCGAAAAAACAAACTTCTCTGCTTTTTCCTGAACGGGCCAGCACAATCCCAAGCCCCGTTCCTGATCGTAAGCATATAAAATACCCTCTTCCGCATCTTCCGGGATTTCCTGTTCCCTTCTCAAAAGGCTATGCCCTTTCTGATCAAAAGATCCCTGATACTCCTGAAAAGAAACGGTGGACTTTTGATTCCACAAGGCTGCGACGTCTGCCGTCCCCAGATTCATTGCCGTCTGTACGACGTAATCTCCGGTAAACTTCCCCTTGGAGAGCGTCCCTCTCTCCCGAATCACGTCACCGCTTGCCGCGATGCAAGTCCATGCTTCAAAACTGCCTGCGTAATCATTGCCATTTTTCTCGCAGGTAAGCACGGTAATCTGTTTCTCATTTCCTCGAAGAACGTTGATCGTCTTGTCATCCTTAGAGTACCATATGGTGGCTTCCAGGGATCCGTCCTCACCGTATTCCACCGTGAAACACAGAACGATCCTGCCATCCTCCTGCAGAAAATAATTACGCCCTGTTTGATAGACCCTTGGCGCATATTTCGAAAGCCATGTCTTTCCAGCCAAAAGTCCTACGGCTTCCTCCATTTGGGAAGATTTCATGCCCTGATACATGTTTCTGGCATCAGTAAGCAGCTGCGGCTCTTCCTCCAGATTCACCCAAACCTTTTCCAGTTCCGTTATTGCTTCCTCGGAATCAAATTGCTGTATGCACTCCTCCAAAACGTTTCGCTGGTCGCAAATCTTTCTCCGCTCTGAAAAAAGCTTGGCTACGTTTAAGTACTCTTTTTCCGTTGCCGTGCCGATCATCTTCCCTTGAAGAAATTCCAACATGGCCTTTTCCTCACGGCTAAGGAACTTGTCCTGCTCTACGGTCACGGAAAGATTCTCTTTTTCGTTTTCCTGTGCACATCCCGAGAAGGCACAAAGAAGCGAAACAGCCATCGCAATGAACCGTCCTCTCATTTTTGCGCTCCGCGGCGTTTTAGCATTTTTCCCTTTCATCTGTTATCCCCTGCTCTCCCATTTGCTCCGGTTCACCTGACTTCTATAACTCTGTGTTCTCAGTGGTTTCCTTACTGTTACTGTCTGCCTGGTTTCCTGAATTCGTCTGACTGCCTTCCTCGCCCGTGTTTCCAGGTTCTGTCTGACTGCCTTCCTCACCCGTGTTTCCAGGCTCCGTCTGACTGCCTTCCTCACCCGCATCTCCAGGCTCCGTCTGACTGCCTTCCTCGCCCGCATTTCCGGGTTCCGTCTGGCCGCCTTCCTCGCCCGTGTTTCCGGGTTCCGTCTGGCCGCCTTCCTCGCCCGTGTTTCCAGGTTCCGTCTGACTGCCTTCCTCACCCGTGTTTCCAGGTTCCGTCTGGCTGCCTTCCTCGCCCGTGTTTCCAGGCTCCGTCTGGCCGCCTTCCTCGCCCGTGTTTCCAGGCTCCGCAGGTTCTTCTACAAATTCCGTCCCATCCGCATCACAGATCAGCTTTCTCAGATAACGATCCGCCTCTGAACCCTTTTCATAATATTTCATGTCCAAAAGCTGTCCCGCAAGACTATATATGTTTCTAGCCACGATCGGACCATAAATGATCAGTTCCTTTTCCTCTTTCTCCAAAATGAGATATCCCCGGAACGCAAAATCCGTTTTATATTGTTCGGAAGGCAAACCTGTCAGCACGCTTGTGAACCGATGCCGCCCGTCAATCGTCTCAAAGATCGCATCCATGCGCGTTCCGTCCTCCTGCAGACCGTAAGCCATGCCACTGGTAGTCTTCGCGCCGCCCTTAATCATGGGATACTGTTCCCTGTTGGCATTTATCATCGCGATGGTTCCGTACTCTTTGAGGTGATATCCCCCGACGCCTTGTCCCAAAAGCTTCTCTCTCGTCTCAATGCCGATACCCGTCTTCACGCGGATCCCGGATTTACCCGTGATCCGGATGGAGAAACCATGGTAGCTGAGGACTCCCCGCATCTCCGGCTGATAGGTTGCCTCATATCCCTTTTCGCCATACGCAAGCGTCCATACCAGCATGTCCTGCGGCACGCCCGAGGCATTGCTCAGGTAGATTACTGCCGTCTGGGCATTCTCATCCTTCGCCGTGACGGTCAGCTTGCCTTCCTGCATGGTTCCCGCAAAGGCCACGCCGTCCAGCCATACTTCCGATGCGGTAACACCCTCTGGAAGCTCCAGCTCGACGTCATTCGTCAACACAACCGGTTCTTCCTGCGTGGGCGTCTCCGTGCGGGTGACTACGTAATGATTGTCCTTGTACTGAAGATCCCAATAAAATTCCCAAGTGATCTCCCCGCTGGCATTCCGTACGACCAAAGAAGCCTTTTTCGCATTCACGTCCGGCATCGTCACAATCAGCCTGATCCGATTTTGCTTAGAATCATAAAAGGTTTCGCCGACGTAATCAACGCCGTCGATCTTCACTTTGTAAGCACGCACTTCATACGGTATCTCCAGAACCACGTTGGTGGAAGCCGCCGGCATGGGACACGCCTGCTCCGGCATGTTCTCATATACGGGGATGCGAAATACGAAAGAACTGTCCAGTGCGTTTTCCGAAGCATACAAATCCCGGATGGATTTCGCTTCCGTCGTCGGAGCGGTTATATTTTGCATGTATTGATGGGAATACATGGCGTAGCTCGAAGCCGGGTTTACGTTGAACTTTTGCAAGTACAGCGTGTCCTGCCCCTTTTTGATATAGGCGCTTGCGACGTAATTGGCACCTCCCCACAAAGCATTGTAGGCACCCTGTTCCGGATCGTCTCCCAACTGCTTACCCCAGTTGTTTTTGGCATATTCCAGGCCATTTTCAATCACCTGTTTGTTCGTTGTGCCCGAAGCCCCAATGTTAAAATAATTATAATAGCCCTCATAGCCTTTGTAGGTTCCTGAAATCAGTGCCGATTCTCCCCGTCCCTGCTCCTGCAATATGCGGGATGCCAAATGGAACGGACTGACCTGAACGTCCGGATGGGAACCGATCATGTAAATCAAATAGGCAAAGGTCATGTTTGTGCCCGGAACCTTTTTTGAGGACTTCATAAAGGTTCCTTCCAAAAAGCTTTCCATTGCGTCAAGGGTATGGGCACCCTCATGAAACGTCAAATGCTCGAACTGGAAAATGGCTTCTTCCGTCAGTCCGTTTCTCGGATCCATGAAGTGCTCCAACACCGCGCGGGATGCAAAATACCAGCTTCCCTGTCCGTATTCACCCTCCCGGACGCAGGCCGGATAGGATTTGTAGATCAGGCTTTTTCCGTCCTTCAATTCCTTCGAGATGGCGGTATTCCAGTCGGCACCCGTCAAAAGTGGTTCAAACTGCCAGTTTGGATGCTTTCCCTTGAGACTCATCAGCGCTGCGCGATAGCTTTCCGGGAATTTCGCAACGTCTTGCGGAATTTCCGTGGCGGCCACTTCCGTTCCCGAAGAAGGCTCTGCATGAACGGTTCCAAACGGAAGGGCTAAAAGGGCGTGCAGGATCATCGCAAGTGCCAATGCCCCTGCAAAGCTTCTTCCGATCCATTTTGCTTTTCGCCCATTTTTCATGCGCATCGCATCCTTTCTTCTTACGTACGCCCTACAATCGTTTCCATTTTTTGTGCAAGACCCGGATCCCCTTTGGCATTATGACAAACAAGGTCGCATAGATTTTATTTTTCTTAGTCAGTATGCGATTACGGATCGTTTTTACCCAATTCTTCCGCAGATACTTCACGACCGCCACGTAAAAGGCGTTGTCCTTCGTCATAAGCGGGATGGGAACGTGCAACAGATATTCCAAACGCTGGAAAACCCCAAACCGGAAAGCGACGTCCCCAAGCTCCGGAAAATGCTTTTCCACAAGTTCAGACACGACGTCGGCATTGTCCACGCTGTCCGCAAAGACGCGGGAAAACTCGTTTTTGTCCGCCTTTCTGGAATTGGATCCCAGCCGGTAAAACACGTGGTATCCGCGATCCGGAAGGGACAGCACTCCCTCTCCGTCCACCAGCATTTGTATCAAAAGGAAAAAGTCCTCATTCAGCTTTCCAACCGGGAATTCCCTTCCCTGAAATAAATCCCTGCGCAGGAGCTTTGTGCAGAAGGAACAGTCTCCCCTGTGCATTAACAGCTCTTTCAAAAAATCCTTGTTGGAATATAGCGTTGCCTCCGCGGGCGGCGTGCAGATGTCCGGCAGGGCATTTCCCTGCTCGTCGATCTCGTCGCGGCCAATCTGGGCGATGAAGGCGCCCGTCTCCTCCATGCCGCGCTGCAGCTTCTCGTACGTGTCTGGTTCCATGTAGTCATCGCTGTCCACAAAGCCCACGCACTCCCCCCGGGCATTCCTTAACCCAAGGTTTCTAGCGCTGGAGGAACCTCCGTTTTCCTTGTGGAAGACCTTAATCCGCGGATCTTCTTTCGCCAGCCGGTCACACAGCTCGCCGCTACCATCCGTGGAACCGTCGTCCACCAAGAGGATCTCCAGGTTCTGATAGGTCTGCGCCGTCACGGAATGCACGCACCGGGGCAAGTATTCCATTATATTATAAACCGGTATGATCACACTGATCAGTGGTAAATTTTTCATTTCCCATTCTCCGTTAAATAGCGGAACATTTTTCTCTCTGATATTACGGGTGCGGGCTCACAAGGTGCAAACCGCGTCGAAGCGCCAGGATCCTTTGAGTAATCCCCTCCTTCAGCCGCTTTCGCTTCCCTTTCCCGCGCGGGCGCATCCAACGTGATCCCCATCTCCCGCTCGATCAGCCTGCAAAGGCTCTTTGCCGCATTCTCCGCATTCCAGACGCCGCATATGGTCGCATACGCCGCCCTGCCCATCCGTTCTCGCTTTGCCTGATCCTTAAGCAAGTCTTCAACCGTCCGGAACAGCATCGTCGCATTCCCGTCCCGATACAGGCAGCCATTGACGCCGTGGCTGATCAGATAGGGCGCCGCGCCGATCATGTGATCCGCGATGACCGTGCATCCGCTGTTCATGGCTTCGTTGGCCACGGCTCCCCAGCCTTCCATTCGGTCGCTGGTGATCAGATATATGTCCGCTTTTTCCATGTGGCTCCGGACTTCCTGCGGCGCGAGGAACCCAAGGAAGGAAACCTGCTCACCAAGATCAAGGTCCGCAACCATTTTTTTCAGTTTTTCCGCCAGATCGCCGCCTCCGATCAAATCGAGGTGAAACTCCAAACCGCGATCCTTTAAGTATTTCGCCGTCTCCACGACCAGTTCCGGATGCTTCCAGTCAATCATTCTGCCCGACCACAAAAGATAGGGGATCTTTTTCCCGTCAGCTCCCAAATATCCCTTGTCTGCCATCAGTTCGTCCAGGTCATAATGTTTCGTCTCAGGGAAATATCCCCAGCAAAACATTTTCCCGGGATAAGCCCGGACAATATGAAAATCGCTTGGCACGTACGCTCCCGAACACAGAAGATACACGGGGGCCTTGCGCCATCTCGTGTGATCCAGATACTTTTTCCGAAGCCCGCGGGGGCTCGCTGCCTTCCACTGGCCTGATTTATAAAGCCTTTCCGAGTAGCGCACAATGGGTTTTCCGCTCTTTAAGCGCTCCTTCAGATAGCTCTCCTCATCCGTTCCGCCATACAGCACGACGTCCGCCTCACGGATCCACTCCGCGCACTCCTTAGGCTTCTCATAATACAGTTCCAGATACGGCTCATCGATCTCGCCGTTCCATCCCATGCGAAGCCTTTCCTCCTCCATGGGCTCCGTCTGGACAAAGACAAAGCTTCCTTCCAGCCGTTCATACGTTGCCCTGCAAAAGGGAATCTGATGGTGATTTAGATAATTCGACACAAACACAAATCTAGGTTTCTTCAAGTTTTCCACTTTTTCCTGATCCACCTGCCACCTCGGCATATACCTCTAAGGTCTTGAGGTAATTCTCCTGTCCGTTATGATTACGGAGCGCATGCTCCCTTGCACTTTCACAATACGCCTTCTCCCGTCCGGGATCGCTCCAGATCTCAAGAACGGCATCCGCGAGATTCCCCGCAATCCTTTGAAGGGCCTTGCCGTCTCCCTCTTTTTTCGATGCGCGGAATCCTTCGTAAACCACGCCATCCTTCCCCGCGTCAAAGATGCTAAGAATTCCGCCCACGTCCGCCGTCACGCAGGGCATACCCAAAAGCATGGCCTCTCCAAGGGAATTCGGCGAATTCTCTATGGACGAGGGGCAAACAAAGAGGCTGCTCTTTAAATACTGCTCCTTCATTTGCGCGCTGTTTAGCTTTCCGAGGAAGATCACCTTATCCTCCAAGTGATTCTCCGCCATAAGTTCGCGAAGATACTTTCCGTAGGAAGAAATCTTGAGCTTTTCCTTCCAGGTCTGATATGCCGTGATCTTGTTTCCCGCGACGTAAACCTTGGCATCCGGATACTTTTCCAGTATCCCCGGCATTGCAGCCAGCATATAGTGCAAACCCTTTATGGGATAATCCCCTTGGCTAAGGAAAATGGAATGCGGCTCGCACTTTTCCTTTTCCCAGCATCCCACGTAAAAATTACTCCGGAGTGTCTCCTTCATCACAAAATAACGCGCTTCGGGATGCCACTCCGCGCCAAAGCTCCGGTCCCAGGCCGTCCTGCCGCCAAGGTTTCCAGCAAGGCTTACGGCCTCGCGCTCGTAAATGCCACGCAGCCGGAATTTCTCCTTTTGCGTCGGTATGTCATCTCTCTTTATCAAGTCCCGGAACGTTTTTCTCTTGATGACACTCTCCGGGAGGTCTGCCTCATAGGCATCTGCATAAGGTGCACACAGTCCCTGGATCGTGATCAGGATCCTGGATCTGTCCTTTGCCGCCCTGCATGCGGCAAGGGTATGCGGAAATTCCGTTCCAAAGCAATGGATCACTTCAGGCTCAAACTTCTCCATAACCTTTGCGAGCCTTTTTTCCAACCCTTCATCATAAAGGTGCGGATTTCCCACGTCCTCCGTAAATCCAAAGAAGGTGATCTCGCCGCCCTGCACGGTCAGCTTCCGCGTCAGGATTTCGTCCTGGGAGGAAAGAAGCCTTTCCGGTACGGGGCTTGCCACCGCCAGCTTGATCTGATTCTGTTTTTGTTCCCGCAGCATGATCTCTGCCAGTCCGGCGACCCACCCCTCCTTGTTGGAGGCTTCCAGGCCAAGCTCCCGGGCAATCTCCGGCAGAATCAAGTTACACAGCCAAAGTACCTTCACTTCCTCGTCCTCACTTATAATAAAAGATCCAGCTCATATAAGGCAAAATCCTTACGTCATTCTGATAAAACTGATGAAGCAAAATCACAAAATACAGGGAAAAGGCGGCCACGGTCCCAGCGCGGCAAACCTGCTTTATCCATCCCGTTTTCATGTTTTCCACAAGTCCGGGGATCAGGAAGATCTGCGCGCAGATCAGGTAATAACCGATCCTACTGACCTCCGGCACAAACCCGCCACAGAGAAAAACGATCATCCCAAAAACACTCAGCCAAAAATAAAAGCGGTGGCTCTCCTGAATGGTGCTTGCTTCTTCCTTCCTTTGCATCCACCAGGCAATCCCGAATAGCGCGATCGCGGCAACGCATTTTGCAAGATTCACGTAGGAGATGCGGCTTACGTCAAACTCCGTGTTCTCATAAAACGGGTAGAACTTGAAGATCAGCCAGCGGTAGAACTTTTGGCCAAAGACAAGGCTTGCCAGAAACGCTCCTCCGGCGGCTACGTGCCATTTCTTCACGCCGCGCCTTGCCAGGGAATACGCCACCAAATACAGCGGGATCGTCACAAGAATCGTCTTGTGGACGGTCGCAAAGACGACGATCAAAAGAATGAATTTTCCATACTCCCTCCGAAGCACGTATTTCATCGAATACGTGGCAACGGCCAGGGCCAAATAGTATCTTATGGTATTAAAGCTCTGGAAATAAAAGCCTCCCGTCATCAGCAAGAACAAAGAAAACACAAAGCTCTCGCCCTGGTCATGGAGCGCCCGGACAAAGAAGAAAACCGTCACCAGGGAAAAGAAGGCAAACAGCGGAAGGTAATTGTCATATCCAAACAGATGGAACAATGCCTTAACCACAAGATTAAATCCGATCTCCGACGAAACGTGTGCGTCATAGAAAATCCGACGGAAGTTCTCGCGATAGACCCAATAATCATTTCCAAGTGCAAACCTGCAGGCACTCACGGCCGTAAGAAGACTAAAGATCACAAATTCCGCGACGGCGCTTACGGCATCCCTTCTCGTCGGCGGATTCCATCTGCAGCCCCTTTTGCCTTGCTCCAAAAAAACTGGCGACGAGACGCGGCTCTGAATCAGCAGGGCAAATCCCACGGTTCCCAGCGTCAAAAACACAAAGATCAACGCACTTTTTTCCATGGGCTCCCTCCTTTCCCGCATCTGCAATTGTGATATTTGCAGTCTTTTTCTTAACCGTGCTCTTTTTTCTTATTTGCGGCCCAAGATCCGGTAGATTCCGCGGATTAATGCATTGTAGGCCTTGGAACAGACCGCGTTCGTCGCCAGGAAATGGCGGAGCGGCTGTAACGTAACGATCATGTAAGCCTTGCAGTAAAACAACTGCCACGGGTTCATGTATTTTCCCGTGATGGCCTTGTGCTCTTCCTTCGAGCGTTTTATGCTCTCCGGATTTTCAGAATAACCGCCGCCCTCGTATTTTGCCACGCAGGCATTCACGTAAGTAAACGCGGCCTTCTTGGAAAAATAAAGCCATAGAAAATGCTCGTAATCCGCCCGGACCTTGAGATCCGTGCGATAACCGCGCTCCGAAAAACAGGAGGCGGAATAGAAACAACATTGATGACAGGGCACGTTGCGATAACAGGTGAGCGGCGTGATTTTCTGCGACACGTATTCCACGCACGCCGTCGGGATCAGATAACGGTTCCCGTAAAAAACGGCCATCTTCCCTTTTCCCGATGAAGAATCTACCTTTTCCTTGACGGCATCCTCAAATTTCTGAAGCACGTCATTGTCATAAAACAGATCCCCGCAGTTTAGGAATAGGTAATACTCCCCCTTCGCATAAGTCACGGCCTGATTCATGGCATCGTAGATGCCGCCGTCCTTCTCCCGGATGATCCGGACCAAGGATTCCGCGCCGCGCTCCTTCACCAGCTCTTCAAGTGCTTCCACGCTGCCATCCGTCGAAAGACCGTCCTTGACGACAACCTCATAATCCTTCAGACTCTGGTCTAATATGGTCGCCACCGTCTGATTCAATTTTTCCCCTGCGTTGTAGCAGACAACCACAATGGAAAACCGCATAACGTCCTTCTTTCCGCAATTCCGTAACGGCAAAAACCGTTACGGCAAAATGCCGTCCCGCCAGCCCTTTTTCATCATGGCCATCGCCTTGGGCCGCGGATAATCGGCGCAGAATTCCTTCTCATTTTTCAAAAGCCAGCGCCATGCCCGGACCGGCGCCATGACGGGGCCATACAGTTCGCCGTAGAGCACGCCCCTGTCATAAAAGAACTTATCGTTAAAACCGTGAAACCAAGTGGAAGGTCTGGGAATCTCTTCCCCGATCAGTGCAGGTGTCTTGTATACTTTAAGTCCTGCCCTGACTGCGTCCCGCAAAAACAGGCTGTCCTCACCGTTACTGTATTTCGCACCTCCTCCAAAACAGAGGTGAAAGCTTAAGTTTTTGGCGATCAGGCGGTCTCTCCTTGCCGCAATGCTGTATGCCGGATAACGACCTGAATTATATGCCCTAACGCGCCCGAAGGAATCGTTCCAGTAAGTCTGCCTCTCCTCGCAAACCTTCACGTTGAACAGGAGAACGTCTGCTTCCGGATGCTTTTCAAATTCCTTCAGGATCGTCTCCTCATAACCGGCTTCGTAGACTATGTCCTCGTCGCCAAACAGGCAAACGTCCGCGTCACTCCGCATCAACGCCGTATTCCTGCTAAGGCCCACGCCCCGCTCTGCCATGGAGTAACACTGGATTCGTTTCCCGCCGCGTTCAAACTCTTCATAGGCAAAGTGGTCGCACTGGTTCACAATCAGCGCATCCGTCTGAAGATTCATTTTTTCTGCCAGCTTTCTCGCATCCGCGTTTACGGCGGACACCAGTACCTGAAGCCTCATCCCGCACGTTTCCTTTCTCAAGTTCTCTAAATTATCTCCGGGGATTCCATCGGTAATACCATCTCAGCAACCACGCATCCTCTTCCCACAGCGACGCAGCGGTAACCTTGCAGTCCTGCGCCTCCAGGAATTCCAGCGTCCGTTCAAAACTCTTTACGTCCTCTCCCGCACGGACAAAAAGCAATACGCCGTCCATTTCCCTTAAAGTACCTGCGCTTTCCGGCGCCATTAAGGGATAAGGCATTGCAACCCACTGCGTCTTTTTCAGCGCTTCGTACTTTGACAGGGTATCCACAAATTCCTTGGGATCCGCATCTTTTTCCGCAGGGCAGACCGCAATGCGCTTCTTGCCCTCAAAGAAGTATTCCAGGTTTTTCCCATAGGCTTCCGTTCCGGGAATGCCGGCACTTTTAAGTCCATAACGGTTTGTCAGTGTCTCCGGAAGCCAGACTCTCTCAAACAGGAGCTCCTTTAACAGGAATAAGATCACTCCGGCAAACAATCCGATGACCGCCGCCAACACAAAAGCCCTGACGGGCTTGATCGTTTTCAGGTTCTCCGCGCCCTTCTTAACGTCCACGACGCGAATGGCGGCAATGTCCGGATGGATCGCCGCGATGTCTTCCTCCATGGTCGCCCCGATCGCCCCGTTCACGAGATTGGCTTTGTTTTCATCGGTGGAGGAATAGCAAACCCTCACCATTCTCAGGTCGGAGGGAAGCTCAGCCCTCAGCGTCTGCACCAGCTCCTCCGCAGCAACCGTTCCCGCCGGGAGCCGCTTTACGATACCGTCCGCAAACTCACTTGTCTGCACCCAAAGTCCCCAGGTATATTCATTGAGGTATTTGGTGTTTTGATACCAGTTGGGATCGGCGTATTCCACGTTGCACGTGGTTGACGCCTCATATACCCTCTGACGGAACGTGACGTTTTTCAGATAATAACCGCCGCCGAGCACAATCGTCACCAGTGCCGTCGTCACCAGGATCCAGGGGAGTTCCCGGATCATCCGAAGAAAGGTCAGCCTAAGGTCAAAGGGTTCTTTTCCCCATGCATTATCTTTCATCCCCATTCTCCTTCTCAAGCATCTCCTGCTCCCGCTTTTCCTCACGAAGCGCCGTGATCTGCTGTGCATCCACGCCCTCCGTGCTGTCCGGCCAGAAGAGCACCTTCAGCGTTAACAGCATTAACTTCACGTCAAGCAACACGGAATAATTCTCGATGTAGGTCAGGTCCAGCTTCAACTTGTCGTAGGGCGTCGTGTTGTATTTTCCGTAAACCTGCGCAAAGCCCGCAAGTCCAGCCTTCACCTTCATGCGATATACGAACTCCGGCATCACTTCCAGATACTGCGCGATGATCTCAGGGCGCTCCGGTCTTGGACCGATAAAGGACATGTCGCCCTTGAGGATGTTGAAGAGTTGCGGCAATTCATCGATGCGGCACGCCCGGATGAATTTTCCGATCGGCGTGATGCGGTCGTCATTCTTTTGCGCGAGACGGGCCTGTCCGTCCTTTTCCGCATCGGTTCTCATGCTGCGGAATTTCAGGATCTTAAACTCTTTTTGTCCGATGGTGCAGCGAACCTGTTTGTAAAGAACGGGACCGCGGTCCCCCAACTTGATCAGGATCGCCGTGATCAGCATGATGGGTGACGCAAGAACGATCAAAATCAGAGAACAAACCACATCGATCATGCGCTTGATAAATCTCTGCTCCATGGTAAGGGAATACTCTCTCGTAAGAAGCATGGGGCTGTCAAACACGTGAAGCTCCTCCGCCCCCGTCATGATCACGTCCGTGATCTTCGGCATCATGTAGATGCGAATGGAATTTGCATAACAAAACTTTAGCAGCTTGTTGCGCTCCATCGTGGATACGTCCCAAATTACCACGGCATTACATTCGCCGCTCTGATAGGACTCCCGGATCAGCCGGTAGTTCTCCGTCATGTCCGCGCGCACCTGTTCTTTTCTCGTGATCACGTATTTGTCTTTTCTTCCGGCAAACTTGGCGCAAATGTCTTCCGTAGGGCGGGGACCATGTATGAACAAAAGCTTTCTGGGCGGAAACATGTGACGGTACAATCTGTTCGCAATGTTGGTGTAAATGATGAGCGCAATGGACTGCGCCAGGAACATCCATACAAAAAACATCGGCCAGAACAGTTGAAATGCCATCAGGGAAAGCTCTCCGTAGATAAACAGATCCGCGATCGCGGTTGCAAAAATCTGGGAGAAAATGATTTCCGTGTTCTTCAGGTATCCAAACCTCGTTCCGCCGTACATTTTGGAAAATGCATAGAGGACAACGCCGTATATGGTAATCTCCAACAGGTGTCCGTATCTGTAAAAATGCAGGTCATCCACCAGACTCTTTTGGTAATAGACAAACCAGAAATAGGCAAAGATGCCGATCACCACCGCCAGGCTCAGCATGGATAAGCCCAGGTTGATCAACCGCTTAAATGCCTCCATTTTTCGCAATCGTTCTTCATGCACGTTTCTTTCCACGACGTAAGTACCTCCAATTGCTAAACCCGACGTTTCACGGCCCGTATCGCCCAAAAGCAGAAATGCCAACAGCTGCTTAATATGCTCATTCCCTCTGCCTTGCGATACAGGTTCCAAATCCTTCGGATTGCTTCCAGTTTATTCGATGACAGGGATTTCCCCGCTCGTCTGTATTTCACTAAATTCTCGTTCAGCCCGTATGCCACGCGTCCGCTGCGAAGCACCTTCCACCAAAGGGCCGTATCCTCACTTTTGATCTCCGGCATCATCAATTCTTCCTTGGGAATCTGCTCCGAGTCAAACATGACCGTCGAAGTAAAAATCGTGGTGTTTTTCAAGGCCTCTTTGTAATTTATGGTCTCCGGGACCTTGACAACCTTCCCGGTACCTTTCCCGTTTTCATCCGCAAACTCATATCCCGTGAAGGAAAATGCCGCTTTTCTTTCCTCCATGAACCGGAGCTGACGGTTCAGCTTGTCCGGCTCCCAGAGATCATCCGCGTCGACGTACGCGATAAACCTTCCCCGCGACTCCTTCACGCCACGGTTTCTTGCCCGCGCCGCCCCGCCGTTATCCTCCTGACGGATCAGCCGGATCCGGCTTTCCCCCGTCTCATCCAAATACCTTTGGGTCTCTTCCGGCGTACCATCCGTGCTCCCGTCTTCTACCAAAAGCATTTCCCACGCTTCAAAAGTCTGGGCGCGGACACAGTCCATCGTTTCCCGTATGAACTTTTTTACGTTGTAAACCGGCGTAACAATGCTTACGACCGGACGTTTTTCTTCCACCATTCCTTCGTCCATCCTCCGCGCGTGCGGGGATCAGTCCTTCCGTTCAAAGGATAACAGCCAATACCGGCCAATCTTTTGGGGTACCACTGAAAACGCGCTCTCCACTTCCGCAAGGGAATCCTCCGTCAGAATCCCGGGAAGCAAGATTTGATCCACGCCTAGGTCCAAAGCCTTTTGAATGCAGGCGATCCCTTCCAAGGTTCCCCCCGCCTCCGGAGCTTCTCCGACCACGTCCAGATCCGCCGGAACCGGCACGTTCAGGGTCCCGTACGCCCCAGCCAGACTCATCCACGCGTAAAGATCTCTTTGATCCTGAGAGTAACCATCATAGGAAAACGCGTTCAAATGCTCCTGCCACATGTTTCTGCCGTAGAGAAGGCGGATGCTTCCGTCAAGGCTTCGCGCCTGTGCCATCACTTCCTTCGGCGCCCAAAGACAGCCAATGCCGCCCGTCGCCTCTCCTACCTGCTTCAAAACGCCGGCAGCTTCCTCTCTCTGCGTGCTCACGTCCTGCACGGTCCACTTGGGATTTCCCAGCTTTCCGCAAAGAAGAAGTACTGCAAGCGCCATTCCCGTGACCACGATCCGCGCCACCTTTCCGTCTGCCTTCTCCCACAGGCGTTCCAGAACCAAGATGCCGCCGCAGGCCAGAACAGCCGTGACAGGAACTGCCGTCCAGATCCACTCATAGTCATAAAACTTTGTCTGATAAAGCATCAAAAACACCGCGCTGACGGGACATATGCAGACGGCCGTCATGACCGCCCCGTACCGGAACAGGTCCTTTTGTTTTTCACTTCCAAGCTTCCAGAGCCAAACCAGCATAAGTACCAGGAGAAGCAACGCGCCAAGCTTTCCGGCGTCCGTCACGTCCAGCCAGCCCTTCCAGGCATTTCTTAGGAGTTCAAGCATTGCCGTCCCTCCTTTCGCCTCTGAAGCATGTTTTTAAGCCCCAGGTACGCAAGAAACGTTACCGTGACTAAAGCGCTCATGCCAAGTCCGTACAGCGTCCAGACAAGGCACGCTTCCGCAAGGATCACCAACGGGACAAGGAGCCATTTTCTCCGGATGCACAAGCCAAATACCCAAGGCATCATCACCGCTCCGCGAATGGCCGTTCCCTGAAAGCCCCCGTGCAAAAGCCCAAAGCCTTCCGCGCCGTAGGCGCAGTCGCTGACAAAGACCAGAAGCGCCACGATCAACAGGAAAAGACATCTGTGAAAGCGTTTTTCAGGAAACAGAATCCTGGCAAGGGAAGCATACGCCAGATAAGCACCCAGCAAAGTGATAACGGGAAAAACATGCCACGTTACCAACTCCGGATCCGCTTGGGTGATTTTCGTCAGGAACGCAAGGAGTGCCGGGAGGCATAGAATTTTAAGGCGCATGGGCATTCCCTGTTCATAGGACTGTCCCGTCAAAGGATTCACCTCATAAAACCGGTCCGTTTGCAAAAAGCTGACGACCGTTTCCAGCGTTTCGTCATATTCCAGAAAGACGCACGTCCTAAGGAGGATCAAAAACACCTGCGTCAGGACCATGACCAGAAACAGTAAAATAACGATCCATTCCTTACGCTCAATATTCTTAAATTTGCTTATATTTAATCCCTGCGTTCCGGCTTGTCCGCGCTTTTTTCCGATCCACGCAAAAGTCAGTCCGATTAGGCCGCAGACAACTCCCGCCGCGATCAGCAGGATGCCGTAATATTTTGTGAAAGCAGAAACAGACTGCCCGCGCGTCATGGCTGCCAAATAGGCGCCTTCGGCCAGTCCGATCAGCACTAAAATGCCCGCAACCACCCGGTCTTCCAAGTGCCATTCCCGCGCAGAGCGCTTTGCGTCCAGCACGGTGATCAACGCATTTCCAAGAAGCCAGGCCAGCGGTAGAAAAACCATAAAAACCAATGCTAACATCTGCCACCTCACCGATAGTATCTTACCATAGTTTGGCTTTTTATTCTACGAAAATAAGAAAAAATTAAGACATTAAATTTTATTAAGAATTTCCGTTTCGGGCAAAAAAATGCAGCTGCAATATGCAGCTGCATGGCAGTCTTTCCTGAAGGCTGTACTTTTTTGCTCGGTTCACCAAATTCATCCACCATTTGATTCTACATGGATTTAATGTCTAAACGTACTTTATCGGCGATTCTCGCGATGTATTCACTGTTTGTTGGTCTGGTTTTTCCGTTTGAAGAGGAATAACCAAACAAGTTTACAAAGGTCTCATCACTCCCTCTGCTCCAAGAAACCTCTATTGCGTTGCGGATGGCTCTCTCAACCTTCTGCCCCGTCGTCTTGTAGCGTCTCGCCACCGTCGGATACAAGAGCTTGGTCACGGACGTGACAACCTCCACGTCCCTGCCCGACAAAAGAATGGCATCTCTCAGATAATGATATCCCTTTAGGTGCGCCGGAATCCCCATTTCCAGCATAATGTTCGTGATATACTTCTCAATAAAGCAATCATCTAAAGTCGCAATTTCCATGTACGTAGTCCCCTTTCATCAAGTCGAATATAGCCTTCCACTTGCGACTGCAATAAAAATTTTACCATAGCCGTCGAATTTTGCAACGTATAGTTATCGCAAGAATCGCGGTCACTTACGTTTTCTCGACTAAATTCCGCCAATGAAAGAAGAACGCCGTCAAAATATGTCTTATGCTTCCTCTTTTGTCAAATAAATGGGGCGTCTTTTTACCTCAAGGTAGGTCTTCGCGAGATATTGTCCCAGAATTCCCGTACAAAAAAACTGAACGCCGCTGGTCATCAAGATGATACAAACCAAGGAAGGCCAGCCCGACACGGGATCGCCAAAAATGAGCTTTCTGACAATGATAAAGATGATCATGATGAAAGCCACCGCGCAAAACAACACGCCCACAAAGGCAGCGATGGAAAGCGGCACGGTGGAAAACGCCGTAATCCCTTCCACGGAATAGGCAAACAGTTTCCAAAAGTTCCACTTGGTTTCCCCCTTTGCCCGTTCCACGTTCTCGTATTCGATCCATTTTGTACGGAAACCGACCCATCCGTACATGCCCTTGGTAAAGCGGTTATACTCTCCCATGGACAGAAGCGCATCTACCATTTTTCGCGTCATAAGGCGATAATCCCTGGCTCCGTCCACGATCTCCGTCTTGGAAATCTTCCGCATGAGCGCGTAGAACATTCTTGCAAACAGGCTTCTGATCACTGGTTCCCCTTTACGGGTTACGCGTCTGGTCGCTGCAGAATCATATCCCTGTTCCAATTGGGAGAACATCTCCGGAAGAAGACTGGGCGGATCCTGCAGGTCCACGTCCATGATCACGACGTAATCACCCTTTGCGTGCCCCAAGCCGGCATACATGGCTGCTTCCTTTCCAAAATTGCGCGAAAAAGAAACAAAATGTACCCATTCATCCCGCTCACGTAGCTTCTTGATCTCCGCGAGCGTTCCGTCCGAAGATCCGTCATCCACGAACAGGAATTCCATTTCCACGTTTTTTTTCTTGAAATAATCCTTGCTCTTGCATACCTCCTGATAAAAAAGGCTAATGCTTTCTTCCTCATTGTAGCAAGGACAGATCACCGTCAATAAACTCAAGGCTTCTCCTTTCCGAATGGTCCGAAGTGCGGCATTCTTCTGCGTGATCCCGTCAATTCTTACGTTATTCCTAGTTTATCACGCTTTCTGAAGCGTGACAACTAACTTTTTCCCCATACCATTTTCCCACAAAAAGCATGGACTTTTCCTTCTAAATGAGGTATACTATATTTTGTGCTTTTATGCGCAAATTTTTATGGATGGACAAACCCTTGGGAACGATATTTCATAACGTAACGTTTATCTCAGCGGCTGCCGGATGGCTGGTCGCTCAGGTATTAAAGACATTGATACACATGTTTATTACAAAAAAATTCAACGCGGAAAGACTCATCGGAAGCGGCGGCATGCCCAGTTCGCATTCTGCGACGGTCTGTGCCTTGGCGACCGCAGCTTGTATCCATTACGGAGCAGACACGTTTGAATTTGCCGTCTCTCTGATCCTGGCGCTGATCGTCATGTACGATGCCATGGGCGTACGCAGGGAAACCGGCATTCAGGCAAAGCTGATCAACGAAATGATGGATGCATTTGCCGAGATGGGGCGGCCAGAGCTGTCTCCCGATGAGAAGCTCAAGGAATTTGTTGGCCATACGCCGCTTCAAGTATTGGCAGGCGCCATATTGGGCATACTGATCGCAATACTCTTCTGCAGCCTTATGTCATAATCCGCGCTCAATTTCAGAAAACATTGAGGATACCGACATGAAAGTCAAAAAGATACTGTTTTCAGTCCTCACAAGCGTCTTTCTTCTGACGCTTACGGGCTGCGAATGGGGCGGGGCCATAGAGGATCCAACGCAGATATCGGGGGAGCGCATTCCCACGAATGATCCCTGGCATCCCGAAGGTCCCGATCCCTTCACCGTTGATCCTTTGCTCCCTCCGCGAGACGGCATGGTACGAAGCAAATTGACAAATGAATGGATTGAGGAAGAAGTGGCCGAGACCCGGCCCATCGCCGTGATCCTTCCCAACGAATCCCGGGCGCAGCCCCATTACAATCTTTCCAAAGCCTCCGTCGTTTACGAAGCCAAGGTAGAAGGCCGCATGACCCGTCTGATGGCGATCTATGAAGATTGGCAAGACCTGGAAAAGATTGGAAACGTGCGAAGCATACGTAGCTATTTCGCCTACTGGGCCTTTGAATGGGATCCCATCATTGTCCACTACGGCGGACCTTATTTTGTTTATGACCTGCTGGATGCGGAGACCACGGAAAACGTGGACGGCATGCAGGACACGTTGGCCTTTTACCGCACGACGGATCGAGAATCCCCGCATAACGCTTATACTTCCGGCTCAGGGATCGTTTCCTCCGTCACAAAGCACGGCTATAGCCTTAATTATCGCGGCATGATCAAAGATCATCACTTCGTCTTTGCCGCTGCCGATCACCCCAACGACTTAAGTCAGTACGGTGAGAATGCAAAGAGTGCAACCTACGTCGACATGACGGGAGCCTATCCCCTGACCAGATGTTATTTCAATTATAACGAGACTGACGGGCTTTACTATCGCTCCCAGTACTTGTCCGGAAGCACTGACGGACCGCACGTGGACGGCGCCACCGGCGAACAGTTATCCTTCAGTAATCTTCTTGTGCAACGCGTAAAGCAGGAAGAAATCGGCAATGGATATCTCGCCATGCAGTGCCACGATACGACAAAGGACGGATGGTTTTTCACAAAGGGCAAGGGCATTCACGTCACCTGGCAAAAAACCGGAGACTACGAACCCACCCAGTACTTTGACGATGCCGGAAATGAAATTGAGCTGAATACCGGAAAAACCATGATCTTAATCATCCGCGACTCGGATGACTTTACGTTCCGATAAAAAAGGATCTCATGCCAAATGCACGAGATCCTTTTATTATGCTTTATTCTGATTTCCTGCTATTCGCCCAGTCCGCTTTCAACGACGGCAACCAATGCCTTTAATGCCGCATCCTCATCTTCTCCCTCGCAGGTGAACGTAATCTCATCGCCGCATTTAATGCATGCGCCCAAAACGCTAAGTACGCTCTTGGCATTCGCCGTGCTTTCGCGGAAAGAAAAAGTGATCAGCGACTTAAATTGCATGGCTTCTTTGCAAAGAATGCCAGCCGGTCTCAAGTGCAGTCCGGTAGGATTCTTTATCACAACCTTCTGACTTACCATAGTCCGTAACCTCCAAACATAAGACAACCCCAACGTGAGTTTCCAGTATTAGTATAACACCATTTGTCTTCCCCAACAAGTATTTTATTTTTTACTCCTGATTCGTGATCTCCACCCGGACGGTTCCGCTCTCCAAAACCTTCACGTCACTGCCGATCGTAAAGCTTACCGGCACGTCATAATAGCCTGACGGCAATTCTTCCGATCCGCGGCTCCTTATCCACGCTTCCACGTCTGCCGTGCCCGTGATGGCTCCCGGTTTTAAGGCGTTTACGTTCTCCAAGAGTCCGAAAACCTTGAGGGTAACCGGCATTCTTTCCGTCTCATCTTCCGGCAGGCTCACCTTGTAATTTGCCGGTATGTTCTGTAGGGCAATATTCTGTGCCGGAATCTCCATCGTTCTTTCCTTGGTAGCCTTAACCGCCACCGTTACGTTAATCTGATTAACCTCTGGATCTGCCAGCTTCACGTTGTCTGGCAGAAAATCTTTTAGGTTCAGGCTGATTTCAACGGTATCCTTCGCTCCGGTAACGTCTACCTTGTCGCTCGGAATGGTAATGGACTTAACCTTTGCCAGATTTGTCACCGTTCCCGCCACCACCACGGAGTCGACGTCCTTCATTGCGGTGCCTACCACCTTAAAGCCTTCCGCGGGCTCTCCGGAATAGGAAACGTAGATCGGCACTTCCTTCGTCGACAAAATCTCCGCCGTGAGCAGCACGTGATCCGTGCTCAGCTCCACGTTATCCAAATAGAGCTGCTTGCCTTCCTTGTCCTTCAGACGAACGTCCACGTTCGCCCTGGTCGTCGTCGCCTGGCCTTCCACGTTCAACTCCGCGTCAGCGCTGCTGATCAAATTTACGGCAGATTTCGGACCAACCACGTGAATGGAGGTCTGATCAGACGAAATGTTACCGATCACGCACCCCTGCGCAACGGTGCCCACCGTGCCATAGTTTACCCTGATCCACTTGTCCGCCTTGTCTTCCACGTCGAGCTTTACGACGTCGTGATCACCCTCAAAGGAAATGTATTCCGAGTTAGCGTTTAATGCATAATAGGTAATGGCGATCGTGTTGATGTCCGTTAGCTTGCTGACGTCAGCCTCCGCAACGATGTCACCCGCGCGAAGCGACTGGAAAACGCTCGTGGGAGCCGTCACGCTGACGCGCACGCTGTCCGTGCCGTCGATGACCGCATAATACTTATTCTGCTCTGACAAGAGTTCCGCGTTGATAAGTCTCACGGGAATGTTGTTAAACGATCTTGTGTCCTTTGGATCCCCGACCTGTGCTACAATAAACCAGATGATAAATGCCAGTAAAATGGATGCGAGCTTCAGGCCCCAGTTATGCAGGATCTTTTTCTTCAACCACGCAAAAAATGCCTTCATCCCTTCGCCTTACTCCTTCCCATCCACAAAAGCTTTCCTTTCTGCTTTTCCTTCTGCTGCTCCTCAGGCTCCTTCTTGACGATCTGATGGATCATCGTCTTTAATCTCTCCTGATCCAGATCCGTGGTCAGAGCGCCTTCGAAGGCCAGGCTGATCTTTCCGGTCTGCTCGGAAACGATCACCGTAACGGAGTCCGTAACCTCAGAAATTCCTACGGCCGCCCTGTGTCTGGTTCCCAGATTTTTGCTGAGCGTAAGATTATCCGTCAACGGGAGATAGCAGGTCGCGGATGACACCCTGTTTCCCGTGATGATCACGGCACCGTCATGCAACGGCGTGTTTTTCTCAAAAATGTTGATGAGAAGCTGGCTGGTGATCATTGCGTCAATGTCAATTCCCGTTCTGGAATACTCTCGCAGGGATTCCTCCCTCTCGATCACGATCAGGGCACCCGTTCTCACTCTTCCCATTTCCACGCAAGCCTTAGCGATCTCATTAATGCTCTTATCGGAAATAACGCCGTCTCCGGCCTTTCTCTTACTGTCAAACGGAAGACGCCCCGTAAAATCAGAAAGCAAATTCTTATTTCCCAATTCCTCCAATGCTTTACGAAGCTCCGGCTGAAGCACGATGATCAGAGCTGTCACGGCAAATCCCAAGACCTTTTCACCGATCCAAAGGATGGTTTTCATCTCCATGAATGCTGCAAACAGCATAAATCCGACAATCACAACAAGGCCCTTCAGCAGGGCCCATGCACGGGTTGTCTTCATCCACGCGAGAATATAGTACACCAGCACGGAAATCAGAACGATCTCAAGGACGTCTCCAAAATCCATGTTAGTACTATACGTCTTAAACTTATCCAGATAATCCTTTAGCCTTTCAATGTATTGCATCAATTAAAACAGCTCCTCATAACCATCGGATTCTTCCGTATTTTCCGTCATTTGGTTGCTTCCCACGGTGATTTCCTTCGCCGGCAGACTGCTTTGTTTGCGATAGGTCGCGTCATCATTTCTCGGTACCCGTTCCGTTGTGACGGTTCTCGTACTTCCGCCGAAATTAGCGCTTCCGGACGTCATTCCGTCGGCAGATCTCTCCACGGTTCTCTTGGACTGTACGGTAACCTGTCTGGTTCCTCGCTCCTGGCTTCCGGTTCCAGGCTTGACGGCGGTTCTGCCCTGGCCGGTACTTCTCATCTGGGGCATTGCCCTGGTCTGACCCATCTCATCGCTGCCATCCGTTCCTTCGTAGCCTTCTTCATATCTCCTGGCACGCTGTGCTTCACGAATCCTTTCCCTGCTCTGGGCATTTCCCTGAGCGGACGGTCTTCCCTGTGCGGCGGTCCTTCGCTGTGCGGCAGCCTTTCCCTGTGCGGCAGTTCTTCCTGCCACCGCGGTTCTTCCGGAGGATGCAGGCCGTCCGGAAGAGGTATTGATCTTCTTCACGGTTTTCGTCGGGGCTGCCACGGTCATCTTCGGAACTGCCTTTACGTAATAATAATATTCATCATCCTCAAACTGTACCCATTCCGTTCGCCCGTAATCCAGACAAAACCGGAAAAACAAGATTACCATCGACATTGCAACCGCCAGAATGGAGCCAAAGATGGCAGAGCCCAGGGACAGATGGATGTCATACTTCAGGTTTCCAATCAAAAGAACCACCAAGTTCACCATGGCGCCCGCCACGATTGCGATCGTCCAGGCATGTTCCACGGACATCCTGCGGATCACCCACGTCACGACAACCGTAAGGGCAAAAGCCGCAGCAATCACCAACATGGCTTTGTTGCTCAAAAGCTTCTCAAGGAGAAACCGGATCTTTTCCGCGTATTCCTTTTCGCCCATGGTGATCAGCGTAGGCGCGCATCCGACTATGGTCGTCAACACGTAATAAATGATCACGCCGCAGGCAACGGAGATTGCGGAGAGCGGTCCTCCCAAAAGGCCTGCCGCAATTGGAATCACGTAAGGAATCTTCATTGCAAAAAAGAGCGGCGTCAGAACAACCATGTAAGAATCACTTGGCGCAAACCGATAAAGCAATAAAAAGATCAATAGGTAAACGCATACGCCAACAAGCAATGCCTCCAAAGACAAAGCGTACAGATGACCCAGGCTAAAAAGCACGCACAGGAGGATAAGACAGCCTGCGGGCAAGAAGGAACAAGCCAGAGAAGCTACCAGTACGATGGCCAGCGTGTCCAGTTTCGGGAAGTATCCCATCATGGTATTCACGCCGTTCAACGCGATGAAGGCCAGCAAAAACCGAAGGATCGGCAAGATCACTACGGCATTCATCCTGTAGAATTTTTTGATTTTGTCACGATATTCCAGTATCAGAGTCATTTCTTCCTCCCAGTCAAACCTTAGTTCCCATGCTCTTTGTAATAAGCATTCAGTTTTTTCAGATTTTGATAATAACCATTTAGGCTCTTACGCGCGAGATGATATTTGATCACGGCATACAGGAACGTAAACGCGGCGTAACCCGCCAGCATGTACAGAAAGATGCGCAGAAGGTTCAGCGCATAACTAATGACGTCCATTTTGTACGCGTTCTGCATAAACGCCTCGAAATCGTTAAATACGTACAGTCCAAACACAATCCCGAAAGCAATCGTTACGGCCAAAACGGTCACAAGCAAATGAATCAGCACGTAATCGCTGCAATACATTTCGTTGTACTTCCGCATTTTTCTTCCTTTTTTCTCTTCGTAAGTGGCCAGTTTTGTCATCAAGATAATTTTCTCTTCATCAATCATGGCATCCTCCACTTTTCCCTTATCCCTCCATGCTCCCGGCCAACGCGACCACGTAGACGTTTTCCACGCCGCCCTCCATAAGGGCCATGGCTGCCTCGTCTGCCGTCGTGCCAGTTGTATAGATGTCGTCAATAAGGATAATCGTCTTTAATTTTACATCATTTTTCCTGACAAGAAAAGCCTTTTTCAAATTATTTTGTCTTTCTTTATAATTTTGCTCCTTTAATGGAGCCGTGTTTTTCACTCGGAACAGAATATTTTCATATACAGGAAGCCCCAGCTTCCGGCCCAGAACCTTTGCAAGCTCTGCCGCCTGATTATATCCGCGTTTTCTCATGCGTTTTGGGTGCAGGGGCACCGGAATCAGGCCTTCCGCCCCCGTCATGCGGATAAATTCCCCCAAATACCGTGCCATTTCCTCTCCGAAAAAATCCTTGTATTCCCGCCTGCCACCGTACTTAAACCGGTAAACGGAGGGGGCAAGGCTTGGATAATCATAAAGAGCCCTTGCGCGCCGGTACGCATGCATCCTGCCTTTCCTGCAGTCTTCACAGAGCGTCCCCTCCGACGCCAGTCCTTTTCCGCAGATCATGCACCAGGGCGCCGCAACCGGCTTAAGCTTTTTCAGGCACCCAAAACAGATTTTTTCCCCTTGTGGCCTAACAATGCCGTCACAGACGGGACATCTTCTCGGAAAAAGAAGTTGTTTCGCGGCCTCCGCCCATTTTATTCCGTTATTTCCCGAGCCATCTCCCCTCGTAGCAACCTCCCGCATTCTTTAACGTGCGCTTAACTCACGGATCCGCTCCTCCAGCGCCGTGTAACGTTTGTTTTCTCTCCCGTTCGCGATCATCTCCCGGACCGTATCGCTTTTTCCTAAAATGGTCACGCAACTCTTTGCCCTGGTGATGGCCGTGTACAACAGATTCCTGGTAAATAACATTTTGGGTCCGCCAAGAAGCGGCAAAAGAACGGCCGGATACTCACTTCCCTGGGACTTATGAATGGTGATGGCGTACGAAAGCTCCAACTGATCCAATTCTCCAAAGGGATACGTCACGCGCTTCCCCTCGTCAAATTCTACGACAAGGTTCGAGGATGTCTCGTCAATCTCCGCAATGCGCCCCATGTCGCCGTTAAACACGCCGGTTCCCCTGTCGATCACGACGTTGTATTTACCAATGACCTCCCATTCCAGCTGATAATTGTTTTTCACCTGCATCACCTTGTCGCCGGCGCGATAGATGACTTCTCCTGAGACATGTTCTGCCTTAACGGGTTCCGGAGGATTTAAGTATTGCTGCAGGATCCCGTTGAGCGTCTCACAGCCAAGCGGACCCTTACGCATGGGCGTCAACACCTGCACGTCAAAGGGCGTGCAACGTACGTATCCGGGAAGTTTGTCCCGGATCAACTGGATCAAGTGTTTATAGATCACTGCCGGATCATTTCTCTCCAGCATGAAAAAGTCCTTAGAATGATTATCCATGCGGATCTCCCGGCCCTGATCGATCAGATGGGCATTCACGACGATGTCGCTGCCCTCGTCCTGCCGGTAAATCTTTTGCAATTCCACGCTCGCAAAGCATTTACTGTTTAACAGGTCGCGCAACACCTGTCCGGGTCCAACGCTGGGAAGCTGCGACGCGTCCCCCACCAGGATCAGCCTGGTTCCGGGAACGATCGCCTTGAGGAGAGCCTGAAAAATCCTTACGTCCACCATGGAAGTCTCGTCGATGATCACCACGTCGGCCTCCAGGGGATTCTCCTCATTTCTCTCAAAGCTGACGCGATGCCCGTCATCCTCCGACAATGCGCTGTTAAGCTCCAGCATGCGGTGAATGGTCCTCGCTTCAAATCCCGTCGTCTCCGTCATGCGCTTTGCCGCGCGGCCCGTCGGCGCTGCCAGGAAAATGTCCAGGCCTTCCGACTCAAAATACCGAATGATCACGTTGATGGTCGTGGTCTTTCCCGTTCCGGGCCCGCCCGTCAGAATGAAAATGCCGTTTCGGATGCACTCCATTACCGCATGCATCTGGAGTTCGTCCAGCTCCATTCCCTGCCGCGCCGCAAGCTTTTCCAGTCGCTTCTTCAAAGCCTCCTCCTGCGAAGGCGTCTTTAGTCCCTGATCCATCGGAAGATTTAAGTCGTGCAACATTTTGGCGCAGGAAAGCTCCGCATAATAGTAGGTGGCCGGGAAAACGGCACTTCCCTTAGCGACGAGCTTGCGATCCATCACCGCGTTATCCACCTGAACGCGAACCGCCTCCTTCGGTACCCCCAGAAGTTCTGACGCCCGCGGCAGCAATTCCTCGAAGGGAAGGTAAACGTGGCCTTCCATGGTCGCCTGCTGCAACACGTACAATATGCCGCATCGGATCCGATAGTCCGAATCCGCTTGAATCCCAACCTTTGCCGCAATCTCATCCGCGATCCGGAAGCCAACGCCGTGTACGTCATCCGCCAGCTGATAGGGATTCTCACGCAGGATCCGATAGACGTCCGTTTGGTATTTTTCGTAAATTTTTACCGCCAGGTGATTGGAAATCCCAAAGCCCGCGAGATATACCATCGCCTCCCGCAGATCCTTTTTTTCTTCCATCTGCACTGCGATTTTCTGTGCCATCTGCATACTGATGCCCTTAATCTGCGCAAGGCGCTCCGGCTCTTCCTCGATGATGCGCATCGTATCGTCGCCAAAGGTCTTTACAATCCTGGCGGCAAGCTTTTCTCCAACGCCCTTGATGGCGCCGGAGCCTAGATACCGTTCCATGCCGAGCCGGTCCGTCGGCAAGGTCACGACGTATTCCGAAATATGAAACTGTTTGCCATACGTGGGGTGCATTTCATATTCTCCCCACGCTTCAATGGTTTCGCCCTGGGAAATGCCCATGCAATAACCTACGCAAATCAACTCCTTCTCCCCTATCAGGAGCCGGAGCACGGTATAGCCGTTTTCCGTATTTTGGTACGTAATGCGATCCACGTATCCCTTTATGCTTTCCATGCACACCTCCAAAGCCACGGGTCATCCGCATGCCCCTAGCCTTTTCAATCTTTACGCTGCGTTTCTGATGAAATCACTGTCCGGGGAATCCGGAAGAAAATAGAAATTCTGAAAATAGAAAAAAGCACGCGCAAAGCCCGTTGCATTTTACCAACAGACTCTGCGCAATCCTTCCCGGCGTCATCCGATGCACGTCGCCAGGCAAATGCCACTAAGGCTCACGATAATTCGACATAAACTCTACAAACTTTCCGGTACCGATTGCCACGGCCGTCATGGGATCCTCCGCCGTCATACAGTTAATGCCGGTCTTCTCGGAGATCAGCTCCTCCAGGCCTCGCAAAAGGCTTCCGCCGCCGGTGAGCACAATGCCGCGGTCTGCAATGTCAGCCGCGAGCTCGGGGGGTGTCTTCTCCAGCACGCTGTGGATCGTCTCCACAATCTGTGCCGTCGCTTCCTTCAGCGCTTCCTCCATCTCCTCGGAAGACACGCTGACGGTCTTGGGAAGACCCGTCACAAGGTTACGGCCGCGAACGTCCATAAAGTCAGGCTCCGGACGCTTGTAGCAGGAACCGATCTTAATCTTCATGTCCTCTGCGGTTCTCTCACCGATGAGGAGGTTGTGTTTCTTTCTCATGTAACGGACGATTGCCTCGTCGAAATCGTCTCCGGCGATCTTAATGGACGCACTGACAACAGTGCCTCCAAGGGAGATCACGGCGATGTCGCTGGTGCCGCCGCCGATGTCCACGATCATGTTGCCGCAGGGTTTTGAAATGTCAATGCCCGCGCCAATGGCTGCCGCAATGGGCTCCTCAATGATGGAAACCTCCTTCGCGCCAGTCTGATATGTTGCATCCTCCACGGCTTTCTTCTCAACCTCCGTCACGCCGCTGGGTACGCAAACCGCAATGTGGGGACGACGGAATACCTTCTTGCCGAGAGCCTTCTGGATGAAATATTTCATCATCTGCTCCGTCACGGTATAATCGGAGATAACGCCCTGACGTAAAGGTCTGATGGCCACGATGTTGCCGGGAGTGCGTCCCAACATCAGTCTGGCATCCTCACCGATCGCCTTGATCTTATTTGTGTCGCGGTCGAGCGCAACCACGGAGGGCTCCTTTAACACCACGCCCTTCCCTCTTATGTAAACAAGTATGCTTGCCGTTCCAAGGTCAATGCCGATATCCGTACCTTGCATTTTTAACTCCTCTTTCCATTCAAATTCCAAAAAATCAAATTAATGAGTCACGCGCAATACATTATAACCGAATTCCCGTCATTTTCATAGAGGAACTAAAAAAAATTTTAAATTTTTTTAGAAATCACCCAATTTGGCGTCCGCTTAAACCACTTACGCATCGCCGTGACGACGGTGATAACGGCGATGCTGCCCGCCTCCGCGCGATTCGTTTTTCCTTACGGCATCACCGCGCAGCCCGCCTCTTTTCGATTTTCCAAAACTGGATTCCCCGACGATCCTGTGCGCCTTCATCTCCGCGAAGCAGACGTCACACATGCGTGAAGAGCTGGAGAGCGGAATTGGCGCGCCGCAGTACTGACACTTGCGGATAAAAACGTTCTTGTCCTTCGCGAGGAGGCGCATGATGGTCTCCTCCGTCTTCTCGCGTTCTTTGTCCAAACGGTCCTGCTCAATCACCTTACCCATGCGGATGGAGAACTGATAATAGAGATCCAAGAGCTTATAAAAGGTCTCATACTTATGCAGTCCAATGTCCGTGCACATGATGAGTGCCGGAAAATGCAGGCTCACGTCCGCCGTGTAGGTCTTACAATAATAGAGCCAAAGCTCTACGATGTCGCGGTTTTTTACGTCAATGGAGCAGGTCAGCATGCGGTAGAGCAGGTGCTTGTCCTCAAATCCGTCGATCTCCTTGCGGTCCTTGTAGGCTCGCTCATACAAGAATAATACCTCTTCTATGCTGATCTTCTCGAAGGGAGGCTGGGTTTCAACGGACTTCCATATTTTTAGAATGGCGTCCAGTGGCTCATCCATGTCGAGAAGCACCTGCGGGAAGCCGAGGCTGACCGTTTCCACCTCCTTTTCCTTCTTCGGGAAATTCTCTTTGATGAAATTCAGGTTTTCCTCGCCAACGGCATTGACGTAACCCGTATCATATATGCCAAAGCGGCCCGCGCGCCCCGCGATCTGATGGATCGTCTCCACCGTCAGGGGTCCTGTCTCCTTTCCGTCAAACTTGGTCGTCTGCGCAAAGACGATCCTTCGCACGGGAAGATTTAGCCCCATGCCGATGGCATCCGTCGAGACCACCACCTTCGTCTGATGCGTCGTGAACAGATGGATCTGCCGCCTTCTGATTTCCGGCGGAAGGCTGCCATAGATTACACTGGCCTTGATGCCGTCGCTCTCAAGGCGCCCCGCAATGTCCAGGACGGCGCGCTTCGAAAACGCAATGACCGCATCCCCTTCCTGTACGTCATCCGGGAAAACCGCCGGCACGTCCTCGCAAAGAAGCTTCGTTTTTCTCTCATAGTGATTGGTTTCTTCCGTATCGCCGCAGAGTGAGATCAGGTGCTTTACCACCTTCTCCGCCGCCGGACTCATGCAGACGTGAATCTCCTTTGCCTGCACGCCCAGGATCGCCCTCGTCCAGGAATGTCCCCTGTCCGGATCCGTGATCATCTGTGCCTCGTCAATCACGGCCACGTCATATTCCTGCTCAATGTCCAGCATCTCTATCGTAGACGCGGTGATGAAGGAATTCTCCTGATAGATTCTCTCCTCTCCGGTCAGCATGGTGCAAGGGATGCCGGCATCATTCATCTTCTCATAGACTTCCAATGCCAAAAGTCTAAGTGGTCCCAGATACACGCCGTTCATCGCCCGCTTCAGGCTCTCCAGCGCGTGATAGGTCTTGCCGCAGTTCGTGGGCCCGACGTGCAAGATGAAATGGCGTTGCATCTCCAATGCCTTCGGGAACTCCGTCTCAGGCCTCGTCGGCACCATGCCGATGATCTGGCTTCGTATGCCGCTCTCCGCATTATTCTTCGCCAGGTTTTTCAAAGACTTTTGGCAAATTTCATACGGATATTCTTCGCGGACAAAATCCAAAAATTTCGCCGTGACAAGTTCCTGTTCCTCTGGCTTCATTCCCAAAAGGTCCAGCCGCACAAGCTCCGGCAGGATCATGTCGCGCAGCTTCATGATGGCAAACTGATTATCCGTCAGGAAGGTATAATAGGCCATGCTGCGCACCATGCGGTGATACTCATCGAGATGCGCCTGGCTGATCTTTGGATTCTTGGACTCTTTCAGCTCCTTGTACAGCCTGTCCATTTTCTGCACAAAGTTTTTTTTGCCGTCATTGTTCTTCTTTTTCATGCTCTTGGAGCAGTCCCGGTATTGCGTAAAGTAGAACTGCACCAGCTTATCGCTCTGTATCATAAAATCTCCATCTGACAACGCGCCGCACGGGAATTCTCCCTACTCCGCGTCTTTCTTCCGTTTCTTAGCCTTTTCCAGCATTTTTTTAACATAGGCGCCCGTATAAGACTTTTTGTTCTTCACGATCTCCTCGGGCGTCCCCTCCGCGATCACGCATCCGCCGCGGTCACCGCCCTCGGGTCCCATGTCAATGATATAGTCGGCAGTCTTGATTACGTCGAGATTATGTTCAATCACAACCACGGTATTTCCGCCGTCCGCGAGACGATGCAAAATCTCCACGAGCTTGTGAACGTCCGCAAAATGCAGGCCTGTCGTGGGCTCATCCAGAATATAGATCGTCTTGCCCGTGCTCCTTCTCGAGAGCTCCGTTGCAAGCTTGATGCGCTGTGCCTCACCGCCGGAAAGCTCCGTGGAAGGCTGGCCAAGCTTTACGTAGCCAAGACCCACGTCATATAAGGTCTGAATCTTATTCCGGATGGATGGCATGTTTTCAAAGAACGAAAGCGCTTCCTCCACCGTCATGTCAAGCACGTCAAAAATGCTCTTTCCCTTGTATTTTACGTCCAGCGTCTCACGATTATAGCGCTTTCCGCCGCAGACCTCACACGGCACGTAGACGTCCGGCAGGAAGTGCATCTCGATCTTGATGATACCGTCGCCGCTGCAGGCTTCGCAGCGCCCGCCCTTTACGTTAAAGGAAAAGCGCCCCTTCGCGTAGCCCTTCGCCTTTGCGTCTGCGGTAGAGGCAAACAGATCGCGGATCTGATCAAAGACACCCGTGTACGTTGCGGGATTGGATCTCGGCGTACGTCCTATGGGTGACTGATCGATGGCAATGACCTTGTCAAGCTGCTTCATCCCCTCGATGTCTGCGTGTTTTCCGGGAATGATGCGGGCGCGGTTTAATTCCCTTGCCAAACGTTTATAAAGAATCTCGTTGACAAGAGAGCTCTTTCCGGAACCTGACACTCCTGTCACGCAAGTCATTACGCCCAGAGGAATCCTCACGTCAATATTCTTCAGATTATGCTCCTGCGCCCCCTTCACCGTAATCCAGGCCGCAGGCTTTCTGCGGCTTTCGGGCACGGGGATCATCTTCCTTCCAGACAAATACTGTCCCGTAATGGACTCCGGTACCTTCATGATTTCCTCGGCAGTTCCCTGTGCAACCACCTCTCCTCCGTGGGAACCGGCGCCGGGACCAATGTCCACGATATGGTCAGCCGCCAACATGGTATCCTCGTCATGCTCCACGACAATCAGCGTATTTCCAAGATCCCGCAGGTTTTTCAACGTGTTCAGGAGCTTGTCGTTATCCCGCTGATGCAAGCCTATGCTCGGCTCATCCAAAATATAACACACACCCATCAGTCCGGAACCGATCTGCGTGGCAAGCCGGATCCTTTGCGCCTCGCCGCCGGAAAGGCTGCCCGTCGCACGGGAAAGGGACAGATAGTCCAGACCCACGTCCACCAAAAAGCCGACACGCGCCCGAATCTCCTTCAGCACGCGCTTTCCGATGAATTCCTGTTGCGGGGAAAGCTGCATCTCCTGCAAGAATTTCTGCAGGTTAATAACTGACAGATTTGTCACTTCGTAAATATTCTTATCACACACCGTCACGGCGAGAGATTCCTTCTTCAGCCTCATGCCGTTACATTCCTTACACGGGGTGATGCGCATGAAGGTCTCATATTCCTGCTTCATGGCTTCCGAGAAGGTTTCCTTGTACCTTCTCTCCATGTTTTTGATCAACCCCTCAAAGGCCGTAGGATAAATTCCCCTGCCTCTTTGGCCCTCATAGTATACGTCCACGCTTTTCCCGTTTGTACCGTGAATCAGCATGTCCTTGATCTTCTGCGGGTATTTCTCAAAGGGCGTATCCAGATCAAACTTATATTCCTTGCAAAGCGCCTGTAAAAGCGCGTTCGTAAAGCTTCCCTTGTCAGCGCAGGACTGCCAGCCAAGGGCGGCAATGGCTCCCTCGCGGATGGACAGGGACGTATCTGGAATGAGAAGTTCCTCGTCAAATTCCATCTTATATCCCAGACCAAAACAGGCCGGGCACGCGCCGAACGGATTGTTAAAGGAAAAGCTCCTGGGCTCGATCTCTCCAATGCTCACGCCACAGTCCGGACAGGCAAAATTCTGACTAAAGCTCATGGTCTCACCGTCAATCACGTCAACCTCCAAAAGCCCGTCCGCCAGATTCAGCGCACTCTCGATGGAATCTGCAAGTCGCCTTTCCATTCCAGGCTTGACCACAAGTCTGTCCACAACAATCTCTATGTTATGCTTTATATTCTTATCCAGCTTGATCTCTTCCGTCAGCTCGTAAAGATTTCCGTCAACGCGAACGCGAACGTAGCCGCTGCGGCTCGCCCGCTCCAGAACCTTCTCATGCTGACCCTTCCTGCCGCGCACCACGGGTGCAAGAAGCTGTAGCCTCGTTCCTTCCGGCAGAGCCGTGATCTGGTCCACCATCTGATCCACCGTCTGTCTGGCGATCACCCTGCCGCAGTTCGGGCAGTGCGGCGTGCCTATTCTGGCGTACAAAAGTCTGAAATAATCATAGATCTCCGTCACGGTTCCCACCGTCGAACGCGGATTGCGATTTGTCGATTTCTGATCGATGGAGATCGCGGGGGAAAGCCCGTCGATCCTCTCCACGTCAGGTTTCTCCATCTGCCCCAGGAATTGTCTCGCGTAAGAGGATAAAGACTCCATGTAACGCCTCTGTCCCTCCGCGTAGATCGTGTCAAATGCCAAGGAAGATTTTCCAGAACCTGACATTCCTGTCAGAACCACCAATTTGTTTCTAGGTATGTTTACGTCAATGTTTTTTAAGTTATGCTCCCGTGCGCCGCGAATCTTAATATAATCCCTCGCGTCAAACTTCGGAAGCGCATTTTTCTCGCCTGCCATCATTTCTCCAACTTTCCATTCTCATTATTTACTAATATTGTTACTCACAAAACACGGCAACCGGACTTTCTTCAAAAGCTCTCGTCCTGCTCCCTGCTGCCGTATCCTTCGCCCCAGATCCACGGATCCCAGGCGTCTCTCTTTCCATACGTGCGTTTTTCCGCCACAAAATCCTTTTTCTGGTTCGCCAAAAAGCCCACGGACAGCCTGCTCACGCCGTCGTCCATCTTTCCGTCGATCATTTTTACCAAATCGTCAATCTCCCGCTCGTCCATGAGCTTACTCCTCCGAAGTATCTATTTCCCCGTCCCGTCCTGCAGTTTTTCCTCTAAAGGCTTATTTCCCCTTCCCATCCTGCAGTTCTTCCTCCAAAGGCTTATTTCCCCGTCCCGTCCTGCAGTTTTTCCTCCAAAGGCTTATTTCCCCTTTCCGCCCTGCAGTTCTCCCTCCGCAGGCTTATTTGCATCCCCGCCGGGAATCCTCGAAAGGATCACGTCGTAGATCAAATAGAGCTCCTGCACGGAATTCTCCAAGAAATAATAATGCCCAATATACGGCACCAAAAGCACCAAGATCATAATCATCAGTGCCAGCGCCCAAAGATTTGAAGTTGTCAGAAGCGTCGCCACGCAGATAACTTCCATCACCGCAAAGAGCGCAGTCACGATCAGGTGGATCAGCCTCTCATGCTGGTAAAACTCGATCTTCACCAGATGGCGGACCGCCACTTCCTTCCAATCCGTCCCGGGTTTATCCTCCGTCAGGATCCACTTGATGGCTTTCATATATTCCTGAATCTGTTTTTTCATCTCTGCTCCTTTCCGCCTGACCATCGTCTCATCCGGTCTTCCCGAAAAGCTTACTCCATGTCCCGAAGATGCTTCTTCAATTCGATCATCTGGTCACGAAGCTCAGCTGCGCTCTCAAAATCAAGATCCGCTGCTGCCCGTTGCATCCTCTTTTGTACTTCACCGATCAGCTTCTCCAGTTCCTTCTTGCTCATCGATTCCGGATCCTTTTCAAAGCGCATTTCCTCCTTGGCCACCGCCTTGGAGATGCTGATGAGATCACGCACGGCCTTCTTTATCGTCTGCGGCGTGATGCCGTTCTCGTCGTTATATTTTTGCTGGATGGCGCGACGCCTGTTCGTCTCGTCGATGGCCGTCCGCATGGAATCCGTGATCACGTCCGCGTACATGATGACGTGCCCCTCCGCATTACGCGCCGCACGTCCAATCGTCTGGATCAGGGACGTTCCGCTTCGAAGGAAGCCTTCCTTGTCCGCGTCCAGGATCGCGACGAGGGAAATCTCAGGTATGTCAAGACCCTCCCTAAGCAGGTTGATGCCGACCAGCACGTCAAACACGTCCAGTCGCATGTCCCTGATGATCTGGGCACGCTCCAGCGTGTCAATGTCTGAGTGCAGGTACTTCACGCGGATCCCGACCTCTTTCAGGTAATCCGTGAGGTCCTCCGCCATGTGCTTTGTCAGCGTTGTCACAAGAACCTTGTTATGCTTTGCAACCTCTTTATTGATCTCGCCCACAAGATCATCGATCTGCCCTTCCACGGGACGCACGCTCACCTCAGGATCCAACAGTCCCGTGGGACGGATGATCTGCTCCGTGCGAAGGAGCTCGTGCTCCTCCTCATATTTCGAGGGCGTTGCGGAAACAAACAGCATCTGATCGATATGCGCCTCAAACTCCTCAAAGTTCAGGGGCCTGTTGTCAAGTGCCGATGGCAGGCGGAAGCCATAGTCCACCAGCGTCGTCTTTCTGGAGCGGTCGCCGTGGAACATGGCGCCGATCTGCGGGATTGTCATGTGTGACTCGTCAATGATGATAAGAAAGTCATCTGGAAAGAAGTCCATCAGCGTCATGGGCGGATCCCCGGGCTTTGAGCCCACGAGATGCCTCGAATAGTTCTCAATTCCGGAACAAAATCCCGTCTCCCTGAGCATTTCCACGTCGAAATTGGTCCTCTCGGAGATGCGCTGTGCCTCGATCAGCTTATCCTCCGACTTAAAGAACTTCACGCGTTCTTCCAATTCCTTCTCAATATTGTCGCAGGCAATCTTGATCTTTTCCGGCGCAACGACGTAATGCGAGGCGGGGAAGATCGCAACGTGCTGCAAGGTTGCGTGAACCTTTCCCGAGAGCGGTTCCACCTGTGCAATGCGGTCGATCTCGTCGCCAAAGAATTCCACGCGAATGAAATAATCTCCGCCCTCTGCGGGATAGATCTCAAGAACGTCGCCCCTTACGCGGAACGTGCCACGTTCCAGGTCCAGATCATTCCTGACGTATTGCATGCCCACAAGATCCCGAAGTACCTGGTCCCTGTCCTTCACCATGCCGGGGCGAAGGCTCACGACCATGTCCTGATACTCGTCCGGACTGCCCAGTCCGTAAATGCAGGACACGCTGGCCACGACCACCACGTCGCGCCGTTCCGTCAGAGAAGCCGTCGCGGAAAGACGCAGCTTGTCGATCTCGTCATTAATGGATGAATCCTTTGCAATGTAAGTGTCTGACTGCGGCACGTACGCCTCAGGCTGATAGTAATCATAATAAGACACAAAATACTCCACGGCGTTCTCCGGAAAAAATTCCTTGAACTCCCCGTAGAGCTGCGCAGCAAGCGTTTTATTGTGTGCGATGACGAGCGTCGGCTTATTCAATGCCGCGATTACGTTCGCCATGGTAAACGTCTTTCCCGAACCGGTAACGCCAAGCAGGGTCTCAAACTGATTTCCCGCGCGGAACCCGTCCACTAATTCCTTGATCGCCTGGGGCTGATCCCCCGTTGGCTGATATTCCGAATGCAAAGCAAAATGATCCATGATACACCTTCCCGTTTTTCGCCCTATTTCCAGTATAGCAGAAACGACAAAGAAAGTACAGAGCAAATCGAATGTTTGTTCTGTACTTTCTCTCCCTTTTGTCTAATTCCTAATTCCCTCTTATTTTGCCTGCTTCATCAAATCAGCCAGCACTTCTTTTGCTTTCTCGAGCTGATTGTCGATCGGATTCTCTTCATCGTAATACTTTTCACTGTCAAATTCGCAAACCACGTCGGGTTCAATGCCAACCTTGTGAATATTTCTTCCGTTCGGCGTGAAATATCCGCTCGTGGTGATCTTGATGGCAGATCCGTCCCTCGCGGGAAAAATGGTCTGAACGATACCCTTTCCGTAGCTCTTGGTACCGACAAGCGTCCCCTTCTTGTAATCTTGGATGGCGCCCGCAAGAATCTCGGAAGCACTTGCGGAATTTCCGTCGATCAGTACCACCAACGGAATCTGGATCTCTTTATTTCCCTTGCTCTTATAATACTGCTTATTGCCTTCCTTGTCTTCCGTGTAAACGATAGTTCCCTTCGGCAGGAGGTTTTGCGCGATCTGTACCACGGTAGCAAGATTTCCGCCGGGATTTGCCCTGAGATCCAGGATCATTCCCTGCATCCCCTGTGCGTACAAATCATCCATGCCGTCCAGGAACTGCTTGGTCGAAACGTCGTCAAACTCCGTAAGCTGCAGATACCCCATCTTGTCATCCAACATCTTATACTCTACGGTAGGCGTCTCCACCTTTCCTCTCGTTGCGGTTACGTCCTTCTGCTCGCCGTTCCGGATGATGGTGAGCACCACGTTTGTGTTCTCCTCGCCCTTAATGCAGGAAACCACCTCCGTAAGCGTTTTTCCATGCGTCAGTTCGCCATCGACCTTATAGATCAGGTCATCCGTCTTCAATCCGGCCTTTTCCGCAGGGCTCTGCTTAAAAATGGTACCCAGCTTTGGCAGCTGCGTCTCCTCATCAATGCTCACGTACGCGCCGATGCCGTAGTAGATGCCTTCCGCGCCCTGCATCAGATCATTATATTCCTCAGCAGTATAGTATTCCGTATACGGATCTCCCAGGGAATTCATCAGTCCCCTGTAGATTCCATTCTCCAGCTGCTCATCCGTCACTTCATCCAAGAAAAACTTTTCGCGAATGGCTTCCACAAGACCGTCAATTTTGGTGACCATGTCATCCGTTACAAATCCGTCACTGCTAACCTTCGTGGTCTTTTTGTTGGTCTTTTTCGTGGAAGTGGCCGTGGTCTCTTCCGCATCCTCATCGGCTTTTTTTGCAGACACGTTTCCGGCCTGCCAATATACAAGAATGATCACGCATGCGATCACCAACGTGCCGATCATGCCTACGACGATGCCGCCAATAAAGGTTCCTCTGTCCTTTTTCTTCTTCGTTTGCCCTTGTCTTACCGACTGATAAGAATCCATGTCCTGATATTGATTATTTTGATCCATTTTCTGCCGTCTCCTTTACTCTTTGCATCAATCCTTTGTCCGGCAATCAAGTGTTTTACGGTAACGTAATATAATCCGTCGGAGATACGTACTCTCCGTCTTTTCTCACGCTAAAATGTAAGTGATTTCCCGTGGATCGTCCAGTGGAACCAACAAGCGCAATGGTATCACCCTTGCTGACCACCGCATTCGCCTGAACCTTCAGCGTCGACGCATGCATGTAGATCGTATACAGATTGTCACCGTGATCGATCATCACGTAGTTACCCATGGTCGGGCTGTATGCTGCGGCAACCACCACGCCGTTGTATGCGGCATAGATTGCCGTTCCCTTCGGTGCCGCAAGGTCTATTCCGTTATGGAATTGCTTCACCTTCAGGATGGGGTGAATGCGCCATCCGTAGGGATCACTAACCCTTGTGTAGGATGCCAGCGGGAACGTAAAGGTACCGCCGTCATAGGTTCTCATGACGGAAAGGCGCTTTCTGTCTGCCTCGATGGCCAACTCCAAAGCCTTGATTTCTTCGTCCTGCTGCTTGATCATGGCCTCGTACTCTTCGATGGCCTTTTCCTTATTTTCGATGTCAGACTGATATGCTTCGATGTCACGCTTTTTTTGTTCCATGAAAATCTCAAGCGTATTCTGCTCCAGCTGAACGTTTTCCTTCGTCTGGTCCAAAATCTCCTTTTCGAGTTCCAGCTGTCTTTCACAGAGTTCCACGTACTTACGGTAATTCTGGAAATTTGTCCACTGCTCCTTATCATAAGTGACCAGCTTCTCCATGAACTCGGCCCTGTTGAGGAAATCGCCGATGCCGGATGCGCTTAACAGCAGATCAGACATCAGATTGCTTCTCTTCTCATACATTTGCTGCGCGCGGACGATCATACTGTCCATCTGCCCTTTTTCACGGGCGAGGGCATCCTCCACCTGAGCCTGCGTCTCCGTGATCTCGGCTTCCTTCGAGGTAATCTGCTCCTTCAGGTCATTCATGCGCTGTTCAATCTGGGCAATCTGATTATCCAACTCCGCAATGTAATTGTTTAGGTCCTTCTTCTTGGACTCCAGGCTCTTTTTGATCCCTTGTACGTCGCTTAAATTCTTTTTTAGGCCATTCTTTTCTTTTTCCGCCTTTGAAATTTGTTCCTGCTTTGCCCTGATGCTCTCCAGAATGGAAGCGTCCCCACTCTTTGCGGCACTTCCCATCATCACGTCGCCGTGCCAGGTTGCCAAGAACAATAACGTCAGGCTAAGCAAAAGAAATCGCCTCGTTATTCTCTTTTTTCTCATACGTTACCACTCTTACGGTGCAAGTAATTTACGGTGTCTATACTCTAAGATGCTTTCTCACGGAGAACATGCTCCCCAGGAAGCCTATTCCCACGCCAAGCAAAAGACATACCGGCGTAAGGAAGGAAAAGATCGTTTCAACAGGCAATAAGCCCAGGCGCGTCATGAGCATGGGGAATCTTTTTACCAGATAATCTGACGCATATTGATACATGTGAAACATCGCGATCAAAGGAATCCCGGCTCCGAATAATCCAATGATCATGCCCTCGATCACGAAGGGAGAACGTACAAGAAAATCCGTTGCTCCGATGTACTTCATGATGCTGATTTCCTGGGCGCGGATGGCAATGCCCGTCGCTACCGTGTTGCTGATCAGGAAAATGCTGACCGCAAACAACAGCGCGATCACGCCGGCAGAAACGTAGGCAATGATTAGGTTTGTGCCGGTGAGAGTCGTTGCGGTGGACTCGTCGGCATTTACCTTCCGGACCTCGGGCAGACTATTCAACCAAGTGACAAGGTCATTCTGAAGACTGACGTCACTCAAAAATACTTCATAGCTGTTTTCTCCGCGAAGCGGATTGTCTTCATATCCAACGGCATAATCTGGGCCGAAGTATTCAGGACCGAACGTCGCCCATGCTTCATCATCGCTGATAAACTTCACCTCAGAAACCTCAGGTCTTGCAGCAATCTCCGTCCCGATCTCTTTTAAGCGGACGTCAGAAGGAATCATTCCTTCCGGATGGGTGTAATCTTCCCAGTGCTCCACGCCCTCCGTAAGGTAACACAGGTCATATTCCGAATGAAAAAATACGGTAACAGACACGCCTTCCTCCGCCTTCATAACCATGTGGCGGAAATTCGTAACGATGGCATAAAATGCTCCAAACAAGAACAGACAAGCCGTGATCGTAGCCACGGACGCCAGGGAAAAAAGCTTATTACGCATGATATTCGCTATGCCCTGACGAAATACGTATACCAATGAATTAATCTTCCTCAACATATTCACCATCCTCTTGATCACTTACAATCACGCCTTTTTTCAGCGCGATCACGCGCTTACGCATGCTGTTAACGATCTCTCTGTTGTGCGTGATCATGATCACGGTCGTCCCCTGGGCATTGATCTCCTCCAAAAGCTCCATAATGCCCCATGCATTTTGCGGGTCAAGATTACCCGTCGGCTCGTCGGCCAACAAAATGGCAGGCTGATTGATCAGAGCTCTCGCCAGTGCGACTCTCTGCTGCTCTCCTCCGGACAATTCCCGGATTTTCGCCTTATATTTTCCTGCAAGTCCCACTGTCGCAAGGATGGTGGGCACGTTCTTTCTGATCTCTTCCGTGGGAACTTCAAGGATTCTCTGTGCAAACGCCACGTTCTCGTAGACGTTCCGATCGGTCAGCAAACGGAAATCCTGGAATACCACGCCGATCTGACGACGGTATTTCGGGATCTGGTAATGCCGAAGCTTCCCGGCATCCTGCCCCATCACGTAGACGCTTCCCTCGGAAGCCTTCAGCTCCCGGAGCAGCAGCTTGAACAGCGTAGATTTACCTGCGCCGTTCTCACCAACGATAAACACAAATTCCCCTTTTTTTATGCTCAAGTTTACGTCGCTTACCGCAGCCACGCCTGCAGAATAAGTCTTGCTGACGTTCTCCAGATAAATGATGCCTTTCTCTTCAATAAATTCCTGTCTTTCTCTTTCTTGTTCTTCTTTTTTGCTCATAACTTCCCGTATTCTTTCGATATTTTTTGTTTCTCGAATGCACCGCAAGCACAAACTCACGGGCTCCCATCTAATTAGACGAAATGGGGGCCCGGCTAGTTCCATTTTGGGATCAATATTCCATGCTTTCCATGTACTTCATGTATTTTACTACCATCAGCGCGATCTTAAACGTGATGGCGTCCTCAAAGACGCGCAGATCCAGATTTGTCGTCTTCTGAAGCTTATCTAGGCGATAAACCAACGTATTTCTGTGGATAAAAAGCTGACGTGACGTTTCAGACACGTTCAGGCTGTTCTCGAAAAACTTGTAGATCGTGGACAACGTCTCCTCGTCAAACTCATCCGGGCTCTTTCCGCCGAAGATTTCGCGGATAAACATTTTACAGAGCGGGATGGGGAGCTGATAGATCAAGCGTCCAATGCCAAGCTCACTGTACGCGACAATGTCCCTGTCGTCAAAGAAGATTTTCCCTACGTCCAGCGCCATCTTTGCTTCCTTGTAGGAACGGCTGACCTCCTTGATCTCCTGGATTACCGTGCCGTATGCGACGCGAACCTTCAATCCCTCCTTCTGCAGGAAGGCGCAAAGAGATTTTGCAGACTTATCGATCTCCTTTGCGGCATTGACGTCCGTCAAGTCCTTTACCACAATCACGTTATTCTCATCCACGGCCGTGATAAAGTCTCGGCTGTTTGAGCCAAAATGATTTCTCGTCAGCTCCAGGGCATTATTGTCCTTACGGTTGCCCGTCTCAACGATCATGACAACCCTGGCCACGTCCGTCTGAATGTGCAGCTTTTTGGAACGGCTGTAGATGTCCACCAGCAATAGATTATCCAACAGAAGGTTCTTGATAAAGTTATCCTTGTCGAATCTTTCCTTATAGGCCACCAGAAGATTTTGGATCTGGAATGCGACCATTTTACCGATCACGTACACGTCCTCACCGCTGCCGGCCACGATCAATACGTATTCCAATTGCTGCTCGTCAAAAATTTTAAAATACTGATAGCCTTGGATTTCCTGGGAATCCGCAGGCGAGGTTGCAAACTCAACCACGGCCTTCGCACAGTTCCCCATGTCGATGGTGCTGGCAACCTCTTTGCCATCCACGTCCATGACGCACAGCTCGATTCTGGCAATCCCTTTTAACCCATCAATCGTATTCTGAAGTATCTGATTCGAAATCATGTGTACACGCTCCTTTGCGTCCCAAAATAAACCGTATAAAACATTTATACCAAAAACAGCTAAAAAAAGCAATAGCTTTTTGTGCAATTTTTCTTGCGATGCAAGTCATAATGCACAAAAAACCATGGAAACGATTGATCACCCCTTGGGTGTAAAGCTGTCAAAGATCATCACCTGAAAATCGGGTCTGGCCTGCTCGAGCTCTTTCTGGCTCTTGATTGTCCAGGCTGCGTTCACCACCGGATAGAGTCTTCTGAGAAGCCGGTAAGAAAACTGCTCTCTTTGGGAATGCTTGTAAGCGATAAAATCCGGTCTGGAAAAAACATTAAAAATCATGCTCGTCATGACCAGCTTTTGATAAAACGGCCTGCCCGCCTCCTCCACGAAATAATTCATGGAAAGCTGCCCGCGAAGGATTTGCGGATAATGCCTCCTGACCCACCACATCAGGATTGGGTGAAAAGATTCCATACAGTAAAGGCCATGATAGCTTTCCAGCCGTTTGCACGCCATCTTTGTCGCCCGGAAGCAACGGCCCTCCGACTTCATCTCGATGATCAGGGGCACCTTGCCGTCTGCGATCTTTAACACGTCGTCAAACAGCGGGATCGTCTCTTCCGTTCCTAAAAGACGGAGCTGCAAAAGCTCTGCGTACGTAAGATCCGTCAGTTTTTTCTTCACGCCGCACATACGCATCAGGGACTGGTCATGAAACACCACCAGCTTTCCGTCCTTGGTCAGCTGAAGATCCATTTCCATTCCGTAGCCTGCCTCCACGGCCTTTCGGAAGGCAGTCAGGGAATTCTCCGGAATCCCTTTTTTTGCATCATGAAGACCGCGATGGGCGATCAAAACCTTTTCAAAGGGGCGCATGCCCTTGCGCCTCGGCTTATTGGGCCCCAACATCCACAGATACAAGAGGGGCGACCACGACAAAATCAGTAAAATGCTCATCCAAACCATGACTACAATCTCCGAATGGACTTTTCTCCAATCTCTATTTTTCTCTCCTTCAGGAGATGCCCGACGGCACGCTTAAACTCATTTTTGCTCATGCCCGTCTCATGGGTGATGACCTCTGGGGCAGACTTGTCCGTAAAAGGAAGCGATCCCTCATAACTGTCCAAAAGCTGCAGGATCTTCTCCGCATCCTTCTCGATCTGCAGGTATGCCTTTTCCCGCACGCTCAGGCAAAGCCTTCCGTCCTCCTGCACCTTGATCACCCTCGCCGTCACAATCTGACCTGGCTCCACCTCGCCATACAGCTCCCGCTTCGGAATCAGCGCGGAATACTTGTCGTCCACGGCAACAAAAGCGCCGAAATTATCACTGATTTCATACACCCTGCCGGTTACCTTATCCTCTTTCTGATACGGGCTGTCCGACAGGAGATGCTCATATACGTTCATCGTGGCACAGAGGCGTTCACTCTTGTCGACGTAAAGGGAAACCAGCACCTGATCGCCCTCACGCACTCTGCCGCGCTGCTGCTTAAACGGCAAGAGCAGATCCTTCTCCAGGCCCCAGTCCAAAAAGGCACCGATCTTTCCCAGCTGCGCCACGGTAAGAAGCGCCGTCTCACCCATGATCAGCTTGGGGCGCTTTGTCGTTGCGATCATGCGGTCCTTGGAATCCTTGTACAAAAAGACCTCCATCAGATCCCCCACGGCAGCACCCGCAGGCACTTGCTTTGCCGGCAAGAGCACTCTGTCCTCCGTCTTTCCCGGCTCAGCCAGATACACGCCAAACTCCACCTTTTTCACAATCTCCAGCCTTTGGATCTCTCCCAAACGCATACTCATCTTAAATCTCCTCCATTATCCCATCCAATGCTAAATTCCACGGCGGCATAAGCCTTTCCGCCCTCGTCCTGCAGGGAGACGACCAAGCGTCCTTCCTCTGCCGCGACGTAAGGATGCAGCACGTCGCCCAAAAATGCCTGCTTCTTGTACTCCGCGCGCATCTGGCGTATCTCCGCGCCTTCCGGCAGGAATTCCAGTGCCATCGCCACGTATTGTCCATTGTTCACGTGATGATTGGAGTCCAAATGATGCGCCATAACCGTGATGGGCCCTGCCACGCTTCCTCCCACAGGCACCGCGATCTTCCGGCCCGCGTACTCCATGGGAATTCTCTCCTCCACGGGGTAGCCCTTCAGCATCGCCTCATCCGGCGTAACAAACCGCTCCGTCCTGACGTCGATCAGGCTCCAGATGCTGTTTGCCTTCGCCAGGTAATTTCCTTCCTGATCAAACATCATAAAATTACGCGATCCCATAAACTTCTGAAATTCATAGGGCAACGTGCCGATCGTCACCTTCTCGCCCAGCCTTGGCATCCTGATGGGAATGATCTGCCAGGCATTCAGCACCCATACCAGATTCCGGTCCAAGCAATACTTGATGCCAACCCCGGCATCCTCCGACTGAAACGTCGAACAATCCTGAAAATAATTGAGAAGCGCCAGGAAGGATAACTTTCCTTCGCTGTCTGTCTCGCTGTATCGAATCCTACTGTCAAATTGGTACATTTTTCCTCTTCTCCTAGTCCCGGCCGTCATGCGGCCGTCCCTTTTCGCATTAACAAAAATAATTAGCGTTTTATAACCAGCCCATGATCTGAGCAATGATCCTAAAAATCCAAACTGCGAAGAATGCGATCATTCCAATGTTGCAAAAGATAATGAAAAAGCGTTTTCCCTTGGGAATCGTCACCTCTCCGGCACTTACGTGGAACCTTTTCCGGTTCACGATCAAAAAAATAATTCCAAAAAGCGCGAATCCGTACTCGAACAAAATACATAAACCGATCGCGACGATCAGACCCGCGTTATCCGTTACGAACTGAACGTAAGCCGCAAATGCCTCGCTGTTTTGCAGGTTGTTCAAGCCATTTTGTGCTAACTCGACAAGCCTTTGCAAATCCAAAGCCTGTATCAAATTTGTCAAAACAACGCTCGTGAACCCGTTCATGCATGCATGAAGCGCAATAGTGATCTTAACGTTACCCGTCTTCACAAATACGTATGCAAAAAACACGCCAATTCCAAATGCATACGCAAACTGGTTAAAGTTTCCGTGAAATAACCCGAAGGCCAGTCCTGAAAGCAGAATCGATACGCCTTCCCCGTATTTTAAGGTTCTCGTCACCAGCATTTTCCGGAAGATCAGTTCCTCGCAGACGGGTGCGCCGATGGAAACCAGAAAGACGGAAGTCCACGGATCCAAACCGGAAATCAATTCCATGCTTACGTTCTGTACCGACTCACCCGTAAGGCTCCCCAAGATACCCGTAATGATTAGCCCGACTATGTTACAGGAAATGGCAATGCCGAACGTACACGCCAGGGCAGCCATAAACTGACCGGGCTTGATCCCTCTTTTTTCAGGCTCCTTTCCGGCCAGAAGCTTTTTCCCCAAGTAAAGGATTACGGGTACAGCTACCAAATAGGTCGGAAGAAGCTGCAGCCAATAGCCGAAGCCTTTATAGGCCAGTATGCCTTCCGCCTGTCCGCTTTTTGTCAACAATGGTTTCAAGCATTTCCACACAAAAACTGCGAGATACTGCATCCCGTTAAACAGGATCGTGGTCAAGACCAGCCACAAGCCAAGCTTGGTAAAATCCAGGCGCGCCCTGCTTAAGGTTTCCGGCGTCATTTCCGCAGAAGAATTCAATTCTTCCTGCATGATCGGTTCTTCCATGGCTTCTCCTCCTATTCCTCCATCACTCTCTCAAACTTTACGTCTGCAAGATCCAATCCGCCCTGCGCAAAGTACAGGCGGATCGTGGTGTAGCGCGAAAACATGTACGTGCTGCCCGAAAAGCTGACGGGTTTTCCTCCGGTTCCATTCCAGGTAAAGGTTCCGGATGCCGTTCCCATGCTGAACACCGTCACGGGAATCTGCGCCAGTTCGCCAGCCTCCGAGCTAGCCGTCAGCGTAAAGCGGTAAAGTCCCGGCTTTACCAGATCCAGCACAAAACTGTAGCTTGCGTCACGCGCAGTCTTTACGCCGCTCAGATCTACCGTCAGCTCATTTCCTAACGGATAGCAAGGCACCTCTTCCTGACTAGTCGCGCCTTCCTCCTCCCGGCCCGTGATCTCTACGGTCAGCGCCGTGCCAAGGAGTCTCTTCATGGCATTGGAGCGAAGCACCACTCCCAACACGTTCGCTGCGTTTCTCTGCAGCTCCGCTCGCCTTACCTCCCCCTTTTCCAGGGATTCCAGCGTGTTGTCGTCATGCTTTTCCCCGTCCGAGCAAACCATGTAAACGTCATTTTGCGCCATGGCCATGGTCGCAAAATCCCGCTTGTCAGGCGCCTGCCCGCGACGGTTGATATTTGCCCACCAGTCCGTCATGGCGAGACCCTCGAAGCCCCATTCCTTTCGAAGGATCGTGGTCGTAAGATCATAGCTTCCCGCCGTCCAAAGACCGTTTACGCTGCCGTAAGTGGTCATAATGGTATAGGCACCGCCTTTCTTTACGGCAATTTCAAAGCCTCTAAGGTAAATTTCCCGAAGCGCTCTCTCGGAGATCACGCTGTCAAGGAAATGTCTTCTAGTCTCCTGATTGTTTCCGCAAAAATGCTTGATGGTTCCCGTAACGCCGACGTCATGCAAACCCTTAAGCTGCGCGGCGGCAACCTCACCGGTAAGGTACGGATCCTCAGAAAAATACTCGAAATTACGTCCGTTCAGGGGATGTCTGTGGATATTCATGCCAGGTCCCAGCAGACATTCCACGTGATTTGCGGTCATCTCCAGACCCGTAAGCGTAAACAACTCCGTCAGAAGATCACGGTTCCAGGTACATGCGAGCATCGTTCCGCCAGGCAGGCTAAACGCCTTCGTCCCACAGTCGAGACGCATGCCGGAAGGGCCGTCACTGCAGCACGCGCAAGGAATTCCAAACTCCGCAAGGCGCGGTGAAACGCCTCCAAAGGCTGCTGCCGTCCCTGCCGTCACCTTGGGACTTCCCATGCCCTCTCCGCGGATGATGCAGGACAGATCCTCATCCGAAAGCTGCGCAATAAACTCCTCTAAGGTCTTCTTTCCCAGAGCCACGTCAGCAAGCTTTATTCCCAGATCACCCGTATAAGCGATCTCCTTCGGCATGTCGTCAACGCGCCTCTCCGCCTCCATCTCGCGATAAATGCCTGCCGGAATTCCATTTTCGCCCTTACTCTCCCATGTTTTTGCAACGGGAGCGGCTTCAAATGCAGGCACGCCATTTTTATTCACCATTCTCTCAAAGGGAAGCACGGGCGCAAGCGCATACTGCGCCTCTAAGACTACGATCGTCTGATCCAAAGTGACAACAACCGGTGCCACGGTCTCCCTGACATTCTTTCCGACGCAGAACCGGTATTCCCCAGCCTCCAAGACAAAGGCATGCGGATGCCCCGTCACACCCGTATCGTCAAAGGATGCCATGCTCTCAAGGTCAATCTCAACGTTAACCCGCTCGCTCTCCCCGGGCTCCAAAAGCTTCGTCTTTGCAAAGCCGCACAGCACTCTTGCAGGCTTCCCCAGCTTCCCCTGCGGAGCCTCGCAGTACGCCTGCACGACCTCCTTTCCTGCCACCTTCCCCACGTTCTTCACTTCCACCGTGACGCGGGGACGTGTCCACGTTTTTGCGTCCTCGCCGCCGGTCAGAAATGCGTCTTTGCACTCTAACCTCGCGTCCCCATACGCGAATTCCGTATAAGACAGTCCATATCCAAAGGGATATCGCACCTTGTCCTTCGCAAAGGTCTCAAAATAGCGGTATCCAACGTAGACGTCCTCACAATAATAATCACGGTCCTGATCGCCAAAATTCGCATGGGAGGGATAGTCCTCAATCTTATATGCGATCGTATCCGTCAGCTTTCCGGAGGGCGACGCGTTTCCAAGCAACACGTCTGCCGTTCCCAGTCCGCCCATCATGCCGCCCTGCCATGCATACAGCACGGCATCCGGCGCAAATTCGTCCACAAATCCCATGTCAAGGATGGATGCCACGTTCAATAGCACCACCGTCTTCTTAAAATATTTCCTGGTGATCCGAAGCATGTCCTTTTCACCAGCAGTGAGCAGATACGAACCTTCCCTGTAGGAATTATCCATCTCCTCACCGGCAGTACGTCCGATGACGATCAGCGCAGTCTCACAGCGCTCCGCGGACGCCTTGACAAGCTCCTCGGAAAGCGGCATCTCCTCCTGGCACCAAGGCTCTCCGCCCCAGCTGGCGCCCTTGTCAAAGGGATGCTCCGCCGTCCAATCCTCATAAACCTTCCCCAGCTCCTGATCCAACCTTGCACCGCGAAGCTCCAGCCCTTCCGGGATATTGATTACGTGCGCCACGTTCACCATGCCGCCCGAACCGGTTCCGCTCTTGTAATAATCGAGCTGGATCCGTCCAAACACTGCGATCTGCTTTGCCGCATCCAGAGGCAAAGCCCCATTTTTATTTTCCAAAAGGACCACGCCTTCCGCAATGGCCTGCGTCGCCTTCTCCTGATACTCTTTCCAATCCAAAATTGTACTCATGCAATTCTTCTCCTGCAAAAATATACCTGTCCGGGCTTTAAACCAACACCTTTTTCAGGACCTCATCCTCCATGACAAGTCTCTTCGCCTCTTCGCGATACTTCTCCTCATGCAGATAAGTATGACGGTGAGGCTTGATGGAAGGCGCCATGTCGATCGCCTTGATAAAATCCTCTTTCCTCATGCCAAGGGTTGCCACGTAATCCCAGAAGCCCGTATCCGCAAAGATCTTGCTGACGCGAACGTGACGATGATCCTGCACCTTCGCCATGATATAGGTTGCAATGCCCACCTGCACGCCATGAAGCTGGGGCACCTCCAAAAACTTATCCAGCGCATGGGAAATCAGATGCTCGCTTCCGCTGGTCGGCGCGCTGCTGCCTGCAATCTCATTTGCAATGCCGCTCATGGCAAGGGAATCCAGCAGTTCCTTCAGGAATACCTCATCCTGAATGCTCTCGAAGGGCGTGCGCACAAAGCTGTTCACAGCCTTCTTTGCCACCATCACTGCAAAATCGTTCAGAACCGAAGCGCCGTGTTGCGCCTCATATACCCAGTCATACAGCGAAGTGATCTTCGCCACCATGTCGCCGATGCCGGAATAGATGAACTTCACGGGCGCCGTGCGAATGACCTCCGTGTCTACCACGATCCCGTACGCCAGCTTTGCCGGTACGGAATTTCTCTTGCCGCCAACCAACAGGGACGCGCTTGCGCTGGAAAAACCGTCACTTGAGCTGCTCGTCGGCACGCTGATAAACGGCATGCCGCGAAGGAATGCCGCATATTTTCCGGCATCGATCACCTTGCCTCCGCCAATGGAAACCACTGCCTTCGCCTTGTTGGGAATTGCAAACGCCAGGGGAATAATGTCCTCAATGGCCACCGTGTCAAGCTCCTGATACTCCAGGACGGTCACGCCGGCCGCGCGCATGGATTCCATGACCTTCGTGCCAAACAGATCGATCAATCCGTTCCCAAAAAAAATCACGACCTCCGAGAGATCCTCCTCCATCAGCGTCGGTCCAAGGCATCCCAGGGACCCCTTCCCCACCTTCAAGATCACCGGTATTGAAATACTGTCGTTTTTCTGCATGTCATAACCCTCCTAAACCTATTTACTGTTTCCGGGACGGGACTGTGCGTCTTACGCCTTGTGCCCCCCAATCTGGTTGTTTCTCTCCCGTTTGGTTGCCCCTTCTTCAAAATCCGTCCCTTTTAGGACGGCGTTTTTTCCATATCGCTTTTGTATCCCGAGAATGGCCTGCTGCATCTTTTTTTCGCGCCTTTTTCGCTCTTCCTCCTTCGCCGCCTCCCCGACAGTCTTGGCTGCCTGTTTCGGATCTGCCGCAAGAGCCCCGTAATCCTTAAAGAGCTCCAGCTGCTCATATTTTTCCTGGCTTGTAGCTGCCTTCTCTTCCATCACGTGGTTTGCGGCCACGCCGATTCTTCGCACCGAAAGCGCCTGATCCACCACGCGGTCATAGATTGCCAGGACCGCATCCACGATCTCCCTTGTCGAAACCGTGAATTCCTCCAGATTCTCCGATCCGTGTGCATGCTTTGGCACCTGCCGTCCGTAAAAATCCGTGGACGTTTCCCCGCGGTATTCCTTGCCCTTCACGGCATTTTTGAGGTTGTCCGCGTCATAGCTTATGGTCAGCACCATCTGATCCGTCACCAGATTCTTCGCGGCAAGATCCAGTGAAAGCACCTCCGCCATCTCGCGGACAATGATTCGTGCCTGGTCATAAGGATACGGATGGGATAGGACCTGTCCCGAACTGACGGAATTGTTTTCCGGCTTATAACTTTTTACGTCCGAAATCCGCGTCGGCTCCCAGCCCCAGGCATGATCGATCAAAAGCTCCGCGTTGATGCCAAACATCCGGTACAGGAGATCCTCGTTGTAAAACTCCGTCTCCTTCCCGATGCTGCATCTGGCCACGTCACCCATGGTAAACAGCCCCGCTTCCTCCAGCCTTCGGGAGATTCCCCTGCCGATCCGCCAAAAATCCGTAAGAGGCTTATGATCCCAAAGAAGCTCCCGGTAACTGCGTTCATCCAAAGTGGCCATGCGAACGCCGTTTTCATCCGCCGGAGCGTGCTTTGCCACAATGTCCATGGCGACCTTACAGAGATACAGGTTTGTTCCGATCCCGGCCGTCGCCGTGATCCCCGTCTGATCATACACGTCCCGGATCATCTTCCTTGCCAGCTCCTGCGCCGTCATGCGGTATGTCTTAAGATACGCCGTCACGTCCATAAACACTTCGTCAATGGAATAGACGTGAATGTCCTCAGGCGCTATATATTTCAAGTAAATCTGATAGACGTCCGTGCTGTATTTCAGGTATAACGCCATCCTCGGCTTCGCCACCAGATACGTAAGCTCCGGCTCGCCGCGTCTTCTGCTTCCGTTAACCTCCCGGACTTTTTGAACCACTTCAAAAAGTCTGGCGCGACCGGGTATCCCGTACGCCTTCAAAGAAGGCGAAACCGCCAGACAAATGGTCTTCTCCGTCCTGCTTTCATCCGCAACCACAAGATTTGTGGTCAGCGGATCCAGCCCTCGTTCCACACATTCCACGGATGCATAAAATGATTTTAAGTCAATCGCTACGTAAGCTCTCTCCGACATGATTACTTCCGCTTTTTCTTTCTCTTCTTCCGGCATTTCCTGCAGCAGCAATTCTGAGGCTCCATGTCATTGCGGATTCCGGCAACGCAGATCATGGCAACAATCGCGATCTGCCCCGCCAGCATCAGTGCGTCTTTGTTTTCAAGCAAGAACCCTTTTACCTTTTCGAGCACCTCCGACTTCTTGTCCTTCGTCTCGTCCAGGGTTTCTTCCAATGTTTCCTCAACTGCGTTTGTCGTCTCTTCCATGGCATCACCTTCTCTTTTCTCAAGCTCACTGGATCAAAATCCGCGTGATCTCATCCAGCGGAATCCGCGTTCCGCCTTCTAACAGCATTACGCGCTTTGCGCGGTCCACCTTTACAAAATTCCCCGTAACCTCCACGTACGCGCCGCCGTCCTTTACCGGATCCGGCACAAAATACGTGGTCTTAATCTCCGGCCTTTCCCCCTTCCGCTCCTCGAGCATCCGAAGTGTCTCATCCAACACGGCCTTCTCGCTCTCGTCCATCTCCCGGAACTCTTCCGTCAGTCGTCCCGCCTCCGCAATCGCCGCATCATACCCCGTCAGGGCCGCAAAAGGCATAAACTGCGCCGCGCGCTCCGAGAGCGGCATGCGCGGCCTTCTCGACGACTGATGGTGCGGCAGATCCAGGATGTCCGCATATTTCCCCTTAGGCTTTTCCATTCCCTTCATCCTTTTTGGCAGAGGCTGCCGCTATTCTAAAGAAGATCAATCCCAAAACAAACAAAACGGATAGCACGCTGATGCCCTTGTTGTTGCTGCCCGTCAGCTGTGTCGCAACGCCCACCAGCGTCGTTCCAAGGAATGCCGCGCCCTTGCCGCAGATATCATAGATTCCAAAGAACTCACCCGACTGCTCCGGCGGTATGATCTTTGTAAAATACGATCTCGAAAGCGCCTGGATGCCTCCCTGGAACATACCCACAAGAACGGCCAGAATCCAAAACTCTACGATGTTCGTCAGGAATACGGCAAAGATCACGATGCCTAGGTACGCCATGATACATACCGTAATCAGCTTGTTTGCCTCGTATTTTTGTGCCAGCCTGCCGAAGATAATTGCGCAGGGGAACGCCACGATCTGCGTCACCAGGAGAGCCAGAAGGAGTCCGGAGCTCTCAAGTCCCAGCGCGGTTCCATAGGCCGTTGCCATGTCAATAATGGTATATACTCCGTCAATGTAAAAGAAAAATGCGATCAGGAACCAAAAGATCTTGCTGTGCTTTCGCGCATTTGCAAGCGTACTTCCCAGACGCTTGAAGGTCTCTGCCACCGCATGCTCCCTGTATTCCACGTAGTACTTTTGCTGATAAGTGCGAAGAAGCGGCACGGTCATTCCAACCCACCAGGCAGCCGTGATCAAAAAGGACAACAGCATCGCCGTCTCCATGGACAATCCGATCTTGTCCTTTCCGAGGACGACCAGCAGACAGAGAACGAAGGGAACACAGCTTCCGATATAGCCCCAGGCATATCCTGCCGTCGAGATCTTGTCCATGCGCTCCTTTGTCGTCACGTCCGGCAGCATTGAGTCATAAAAGATCAAACTCGAGGAATAACCAATCTTGGATATGATAAACAATACCAGGAATGCCAGCCAGTGCCCTGCAAATCCAAGGGAAACGCATCCGATGGAACCGATCGCCAGCGACGCAAGGAAAACGGGTTTCTTGAAATTCTTATTGTCCGTAAAGGTTCCCACGATGGGGCCCAAGACCGCCACGATCAGCGTCGCAATGGATGCCGTGTATCCCCAGTAGGCCTGATAATCCACGGCACTGACGCCCTGCTGCCCTGCAATGTAATTGAAATAAATGGGAATGATCGTCGTGGCCAGCATGGTAAATGCGGAATTTCCCACGTCATATAAGATCCAGTTGCGCTCCTGCTTAGTCGTTTTCTGCTTCATTTCGCGTAATTTCTCCTTGTTCTTCCGCTTTTGTCTTGGCCGGATAAACCTCACCCGACGCTGGATCGATCGAAAGGAAGTTATAGCGGAATTCATTGCCCATCTCAGGAAATGCATCGATCAGTCCCGCCGCAAAATCCACTGCTTTCTCCATCAACGAAAGGAGCCGCTCCGTGCTGTCCGCACACTCCGGATTCTTCTCATAATTGATGATCAGCCCGTGCTTACCGTCATATTGCCCGACAGCCTTTAGCGCTCCCAGGACCACGGCACGTTTAACCTTCTGCGGAAGCACAAGATAATCCAGGAATTTCACCATGTCCTTCATGGCCTTGAAGACCTCTTCCTGCGAGATCTCCTCATAAAATCTGCTGATCACGCGGGCATTTTTGCCTGACGGCACAAGATGACCGGTCAGCTTCGTCCGGATGGGATCCAAGCCCTCCCTTACAAGAAGCTCTCGGTCCATTTCCGCCTCGATCTCTGCATGGGAAACGCCGCTGGCATCCATCTTCTCCTGCACGTAGCCATGGCAGTAAAGATCCAGGGCGAAATGACACAAGAAACCATAGATATAGGACAGGGACGGACGATAGTCTCCGCTCTCCTCCTCGGAAAGTCCCTGCAGGACCTTCGCCGCATTCTCAAAGAAATCCCTTCCGGGAAGATCGTGGATCTTTCCTCCCGTTTGGTTTACGGGATTTTTTTTCAGTGCATCGTAATAAAACAACAGATCCGGCCCGTGTACTCCAAAATGAAACAGCTCCGGATATTTGTCGATGATCTCCCGTGCCCCGGGATTGATTTTCTTGCGTACCTCTTCTCCGTGTACGTAATGTGCGTGCGTCGTAGGCATTTTGATTCCTCTTTTCTCTTGTCAGTATTCAATAAAAGTTATTTAGGTGAAAATATTGATGATTCCGATCACGGCACCGATCACGGCGCCAAGATACACCACCGCCTGGAGCTCCTTGTTGCATACGGACAGCGTAAGTCTCTCCATCTCCGCCACGTCCATGGTTTCCACGCGCTCACGCACCACGGAACTTACGTCCACGGCCTGCAGGATTGCCGCGCCAAAGCGGTCTGCCGCACGGTCCACCAGATAGTTTGCCACGTTCTCCAAGCCTTCCTGGCTGGTGCCCGCCTGCACGATCTCCTTGATCGGCTTATGCTCTATCTCCTTCACGTTCTGGAGAATCGCGCTGTGCACCATCTCCTCGCCGTTCTCCTCCAGATACTTGTGAATTGCCTGCGCAATGCGATCGTAGATGGCATCCTGGCGTTCCTCATTGATCAGCATGGCAATCATCTTGTGGCTCAAAAGATCGCTCATCGCATCCTTGCCAATCTCAGCGACGATGGGCTTAAACTCGATCTGGCGCACCTTATCCGCCACGGCCCCCGCCATGATGCCGCTGAACTTTTCGATCAATTCGTCATGGTTCTCATCCGAAGAAAAGAAATCTCCGATGCATGCCTCGCTCTCATAAAGAGCCGTTGCGACTTTTTTTACCAGCTTCTCCTTTGTACCGTTCTTTTGAAAGCTTTCCTTGATGGCATCCATGTTGAACAGGTGCCCGCCCACGGCATCACCAATCGCCGCAGCCAGTCTTTTCTGATTCTTCGGAATAATGCCCGGCGTAAAGGGCACGTGCCACTTTCCGATTCTTTTCTCCCTCTGAGGGCGGAACAGCATCTTGATCGCTATATAATTTGTGAAACAACCGATAATGGCTCCCACCAGGACCGGCAGTATCATCCGTACAATTTCCATTAATATCCTCCGCGGCGCCTTATGCGCCTCTCTTAGCCTTACTTCCTCGGATTCCGCGCCTTATGCGTCCATCCGGTACAGTCTGCATGCGTTCTCCCAAGTGATGCGGCGCACCTCCTCGGAAGAAATTCCCTTGATCTGCGCCATGGCTTCCACCACGTACGGCAAAGTCAGGGAGGAATTCCGTTTGCCCCGATGCGGCACCGGCGCCAGATACGGGCAATCCGTCTCTAGTATCATGGATTCCATGGGCAGCATTTCCACGGTTTCCTTTAATTTCTTGGAATTCTTAAAGGTCAGCACGCCTCCGATCCCAAAGAAGAACCCCAGTTTCAAATAATCTCTAGCCGTCTCCGCGGAATATGAGTAGCAGTGAATCACGCCGCCGATCTCCTCCGCCGCATGGGCTCGCAGAATGTCCAGCGTGTCCTTGCAGGCTTCCCTGGAATGAATGATCACGGGCTTTTTTACCTCCCGCGCCAGTTCCAGCTGTCTCTCAAACCATTTCTTCTGCACGTCCGCCCCCGGCTCCGGCCAATAATAATCCAACCCGATCTCTCCGACGGCAACACATTTCGGATGCAGGCACTGCTGCCGAAGCTTTGCAAACCTCTCCTCATCCAGTTCCTCCGTCTCTGACGGATGTACCCCGACGGCTGCGTACACATGATCATATTTCTCAGCGAGCTTTAGGCATGCCTCGCAGGAGGCAACCGTAGAGCCCACGTTGACAACCCTTCCGATCCCTCCTGCGGGAAGCCTCTCCAAAAGCTCCTCCCGATCCTCGTCGAAAGCCTTGTCGTCATAATGTGCATGGGTGTCAAAAATCAATTTGCTCATTTTATTTTGTCCAGGCTGTCAGATTTTACGCCCGTCGCCTCCAACGCATGCTTCATCATTTCCTTGCCAAGATTATACAGAAAATCATCCTTCTTCTTTTCCTTCTTGGCATTCAGCAATTCTTCCGGGATTTCAATGCTTTCAATCGGAGTGACGTAACAAATGGTCTCGTCGCCCGCATCCTGGATCGCGAACCTTTCCAGATCCTGCGTAAGTCTGTTGACGTAAAAATAGTACTTGAGGTATCTGTTGGCCTTTGAAGACGTCTTGTGAAGGATTCTTGCATATAACACGTCGTAAACGACGCCGTCCTCGCTTTCTTCACGGTCATAGGTTGCGCTGAGAATGTCCTCATCCGTAAACCGGATAATATTGTCCACTCCCATGGAGGACTCCAGTTCACTCATCAGGGCCTCCGTCTTGGAGAGGACAGGTTCATGATCCCTGATCTGGCTTTTGTAATAAGCAACTCCCTGCTCATCGGTATAAATCTCCAGATAATTGCCTGTCGGTTCCTTCCCCTCATATTCATAACGCGCATAGCTTCTTCCGCCTTTGGATGCCTGGGTAAGGCGGATAACCACGCCTGCGACGCTCCTCTCGCGATAGGCAATGGACAGCTCGTGATCATTTAGATTGTAGTTCTTGAAATAATCCTTGTAATGCTCCGCCCAATCCTTTTCCGGCTTAGGCTCCGGCGTGGCCTGGCTTGTCTCGATGCTCACCGGCAATCCCGAGGATTCCTCAATGCTCACCGTCTCTTCCTTACCTGCGCATCCCGCCATCATCGCGCTCACCGCAAGCATGGCCAGACAAACCTTCCAGTTTTTCTTTGTCATTCTCTTACTCTCCTCATTTTCAAGTTTTTCCTTTAAGTCCAGTATGGCTTTTGATCCTTATGCGTAAATCCTTTCATCCGGCTCTTGTAGGAATCCAGAAGGGATTCATAATGTGCTTTTTGTTTCTCGTTTAAGCCGCCGTTCTCCGACAGTTCCTTAAACTTCGCCTCATACTCCACAAGATATTCCTGTGCGGCATCCTTATAGTTATTCGCCATGTTATTCTCCATGCGCTCGATCAGATGCTCCAGTTCCGAATTCTTCTTCACTCCGCCAAACAAGCCAAACATAGCGTCCTCCTTTCACGCGATCCCATGCAGTCCCGCCGCACGTCTTACTCATCCAATCCGTGCTTTACCGCATATACTGCCAGCTGCGTCCGGTCCTTCAGCTCCAGCTTCTCCAAGATCTTTGAGATCTGGTTTCTGACGGTTCCCTCCGCCAAATAGAGTTCCCCGGCGATCTCCTTGTTATCATAACCCTGCGCAACCAATTTTACCACGTCTAGCTCCCTTGCTGTCAAGATGGTATCCTCATCCTGCACCGCATCCTGCTTTTGGGATGGTACCTCCTCCATGCGCTTCCGCATCACGCGGTACACGCCGTCACCGAAAACGCTGATTCCGGAATGCACGCTCTTCACGGAAGCAATGACCTTTGCATCTTCCATCTCCTTCAGGATATAGCCGTCAGCGCCGCTTGAGAGCGCCTTGTCAATGGTCTCCTCGTCATCAAACGTCGTCAGCACCAGAACCTTCACTTCCGGACATTGCTCCTTGATGGCCTTGATGCCATAAGCGCCGTCATAATCCGGCATCCGCATGTCCATCATCACCACGTCCGGCCGGAACACCTTGCACTTTTCAAAGGCTTCCTTGCCATTCTCCGCCAGTGCCACCACCTGGATTCCTTCATCCTGTTCCAACACTGCCTTCAGACCCTGTCTTAAGATCATCACGTCGTCTGCGATCAAAACCTTAATCTTCTCCATGCCATTCTCCCCACATATTTCTAAATATATCGTTTTCCGGTGTCTTTAGGGCACCTAAAGCGGCAATTTCACTCTGGTCAAAAATCCTTCCCCGGGGGAAGAAATAAAACTCACCGTTCCGCCCGCCTTCTGAACCCTCTCCCGGATTCCGCGAAGGCCGTTGTTGTCCTGAATGTTTTCGCATCCCTTGCCGTCATCCGCAATCATCAGCTCCACGGCATTCTTCGTAAACCGGATGACCACGTCCATCTTCGACGCCTCCGCATATTTCAGCGTGTTGGTCATGCTCTCACGCACCGTGTCATACACCGTCTTGGACAGATGGGAATACTGCTTTCCATCCTCGCCTCGCACGGTCACCTCCACGGGAATCTCCTTCATCTGGTTTGCAAGCTGCATCACGCCCTGGGTAAGCAGTTCGTACTCTGCTTCTTCCCGAAGCATGTTGATGGACTCCCTGAGTTCCTTGATGCCCTGACCCGTCAGCTGCCTAGCCTCCGTCAGATATCCCTTAACCTCGTCGAAGTTCTCCTTTCCCGCAGAGATCTCCGCCAGCTTCATGTAGGACTGGATCATGGTCAGCGTATGTCCCGCCGTGTCATGCACCTGCTGCGCGATCCGGTTTCTTTCCTGCTCCAGAAGGAGCTTTTCGTTCGTGATCGCCAGTTCTTTCCTCAGATTCATAAAACGGTACTTAAATGCCGCCATCATCACAAGAAATACCGAGATTGCAAATCCCAGCGGCGTGATGTCAAAGGACGGCGACACAAAACCCATCAGATAAATGGCATTTAACGCAACCGGCACCAAAACGGATGCCACTACAAGCTTCCTCGCCAACGGGTGCTTCGGTCCCATCTTTACGTACAGGATCACCGCGCCGGTCAGGGTGAAGAAATACGTCAACGTTACGTTTGCGTAAAACAAAGGCCCGTGGATCACGTGCTCCAGCGAAAAATCCCGGTAATACAGATGATGCAATTCATTCGTCAGCACACTCAGGTAAAAGAACGCCGAGATTGCTGCCGGGGCCACCTTCACCAGGCCCTTCAGCTTTCTTCCCGAGTAAAGCATGGTAAAATAAAACCAGGTGGAGCCAACAAAACAAATGCCCACGTTTCCGACAAGAAACGCCGCCGTCAGTTCTCCCCTGGTTTTTGCCATCATTTGCATAATTTGGGACGCACACCACAAAACCACCGTGCCCTGGCACGTAAAATACGTCCAGCTGCCGGCGCTTCCGTCCCCTCGAAAGAGCAGCGCTGCCATACAAAACAGCACTGCTCCGATCACGGCTATGTATATAAAAGTGAGTACCAATTGCATTTTATTTCTCAGCCTTTTCCTTCTTGATCGCAAAGATCACAAGTCCAACGCCTGCCACGAAAAGATATACCCACCATGCAATGCTCATCCAAAAATCTCTGGTAAGGTACAGTGCCACAAGGATCAGAGTGGCTGCCGAAGCGATGGCGTAATCCCTCTTTTTCAGCAGCGTGGCAACAATCAGCATGACCAGCGTAACAACTCCCAGGAGCATCACGTTCGGCAATGCAGGCACGGCCAGATTGTGAATGACCAGCACCGCCAGCAACAGACAAGTTCCGACAAACTGGAGAGAACGAATTCCCTTGAACTTATCATACCAAATAATTCCCAAAAGAACAATAGCAACTCCCGCAAGAATGACGAAATACTCCGTTCCGAAGTCTGCAAGCAGCTCATGACCGGCTTTCGAATAAATCTTCGCAGAGATTACGGGATGGATCCAAAGTGCAAGGAATGCAAAGAATAAGGACATGCTCTTCAGAGCCAATTGCACGTCAACCTCACGCTTTACTGCTTCCAAAACAAAGGACAGAGTCAGCGCTGAAAGAGAGATCACAAAGAACAGACCATAATGCCAGCCGTAATCGCTCATGAGATAGGAAAGGATTCCGTTCATATTCAAGGCGCCAAAGACTGCCATGATCTTACCAAGCTTCCCCCAGCTTACGTCCGGATCACGGAGCATTTTCCATGCCACCAGTGCGATGCATACGCCAAGTCCGTAAGGGTGGCACAGCATCCCGCTTCTCATGCCGTCGCTGATGATCACGTAACCAAGTACCTGCGCAAAGGATAACAACGTCGCCATTGCCCCGCAAGCCGCGAACAGTTCCACGCGCTCAAGAAACGCCGCCAGAATCAGTCCGATTACAAATGCTGCAAACGTAGCCGTGGCAAATTCCGGATAACCGTATTCTTCGAATACGTTGAGGAAAATGCTTTGGGTAGTGGCAAATGCGCCATATAACAATGCGCCGCTCTGCAATACTCTCAACAAAACAGGTCTGTCGCATGCCAGGTAAACCACCGTCACTGCCGCCACAAGCAAGAGGATGGGGAACGCGCTAAAGAGAAAGTTATCTGCAACAAACAGGTTGATGAATGATGCTAAAAAGCAAGGGATCGAGTGAATGCCAAATGCCAACAGTGCCACGGTCTGGATACCGTTTGATTCAGTAAACTCACGCTTGCAGTAATAAACAAAGGCCGCGAGTCCCATAACCAAAGTAGCCGCACTGATCATGGTCCATCCATTGTCAAATAAAGCTTGCCCCGCATCCGCCGTACACAGCACCATGCCGTCACACAGGAAAATCTGAAGAATGACGTCGACCAGGCTCTTCTCCCGAAGAAACCTAATCACAACCGGAACGGACATGACCAACAATATCGCGAAGCCTCCCAGCCGCGCCGAAGCGTCCAAAAGACTTGCAAGCATCGCCGTCGTAAAGCCTGAGAAGCAAATGCCCAGATAGTACAGCGCCGTAGAAGTCTTTTCCAGCGATATCTTCTCCGTGTAGAGCGATCCGCCAAAGATGCCGCCCGTCACTGCCAGTAAGGCAAGAAACTTTACCGTCGCCGGCAGGTACTTCCACGTCTGGGAAACAAAGATGCCGCCGGAGACCACGATGAAAAGCACTCCAACCGCCAAAAGAATTGTTGAAAACATTTTTTTGTTCTTCTCTTCCATAATCACACCTCTTTCTCTATGCGGGCCTTACGTAGGCCCGGTGCAAAACCATCATCCTTATGGTTCCATTATAAAAATGCTGATCAAAAAAGGGCAGAGGTCATATGTCACCAAATAAAAAAAGAGCCGTGACATTTGTCACGGCCCTTCCGCGTTTGTATGTTACGCATGCAATTCTTGTAAATGCCTGTTTCTTACAGCTTTCCCAGGGCATGCTTTGCAGCAATCATGCCAAAGGTATAGCACCTTCCCAACGACAGACCCGTCTGATGGAACGGATAATCATTGCCGCCGTAGAACGGTCCGCCAAGGTTTCCTACGCAATACAGACCCGGAATTGGCTCACCGGCAGCATTCAGTGCCTGCCCGTTCTCATTGGATACCACGCCTGATACCTCCGCGGAAACGCGGATATGCTTGCGTGCGCCCCAGAACGGCGCCTTCTCAATCTTGTGCATGTACTTGGCAGGCTTGCCAAAGTCCGTATCGCACCCCTTGTCGCAGAGCTCATTGTAGCGGTCAATGGAAGCCTTCATCGTCTCGTAGGGAAGATCCAGTTCCTTTGCAAGCTCCTCCAACGTATCGCATCTGTGCAGGTCGATCAAGTTCTTGAACACGCCCTGCGGGTTCTCCACCGCGCCGGGAATGAACTTCTGCATCACGACGGGTGGCACCTTCCCGCTGACAAACTCGTCTGCGGGCCAGTTCATATAATCATCGTCATAGATCGTACAATACCAGCCCTTTGAACCGGTCTCCTTGTGCTCCGCATCCAGCATGGAACCCTTGTAGGACGGCTGGAACTTCAGCACGTTCCCCATATACACAAAGCCAGTGTACTCATTGGTGAAGCGCTCACCCTTCATGTTCAGGTACAGGAACGGCTCCTCCCACATCAGCGCCGAGTCAAAATCATGCATCATCTTCGTGTGGCCCAGGTTCTCCATCTTCGCACCGGCGCTGATTGCCAGCACGTGGCCGTCACCCGTCTTGCCAAACTGCTTCTTGTCGAACTCCGCAATGTCAGGGCACCAATGCGCCACCATCGCTGCATTGTTTGTGTAATCGCCCGTTGCCAGGATCACGGCCTTCGCCGCGTTAAACCGGATATACGTGCCATCCGCAGCCTTGCCGATCACGCCGGTTACCCGCTCGCCGTCTTTTATGAGTTGTACCGCGGGCGTGGAGAAAAAGGTCTCCAGATTCGGGCACTTCGCCTGAACGTTGTCCACGATCTTTCGAAGCGCATTGCCCACGTTCAGGGGCTTGGGGCCAAACCAAGGCGCCCAGAAATAACAATGGTCATCGCCATATTCATAGCTACTCTCACGGTCACGCCAGGTTCCCGTAAAGTCGCCACTTGTGCACATAAATGCACAGAGCTTGTCTCCGTCGTTTAAGAGCTTTGCACTCTCCGTATTGCTGTCCACCTTGCTGCCGTCGCCATATTCCGTCTCCGTCGTCATTCCGGCGCGGTTCCAAAGCCACGTCATGGCTTCCTCAGAATGATCCGCATATGCGCGAAGCTGTTTTACGTCCGCGCGCCAGTCGCAAAGTCCGTTCGTGTGATGGATCCACTTTGCAATACCCGCCTCCGTCGAACGCGACTTAATGATGGCCGATCCGCAGTTTCCCTGCGACACCACGTTTGCCTCCTTCTGAAGCAATGCTACCTTCGCGCCAAGCTCGGCCGCCCAACCGGCTGCCGGCACGCCAGCCGCTCCCGCTCCGGCCACCACAACGTCAAAATCCAATACCTTATCAGGCTTAATCTCCCCCAGTTCGCAGACGGAAAGCTTCACCTCCGCCTCCGACAAACCTGCCGGGATCTTCTCCGCATTCATTTCACTCATCTTCTGTTCCCCTCCACGTCTCATAATTTTCCGCCAAACGGATTATCAAAACTTCCTATGATTATACACCCATTTCCCCAAAAATCAAATATCCCCCTTTTTGTGCCACGGGGACGTGTCTACTGACATGTTTTCTCGGCTTGTACTTGCAAAATCACCGCAAGAAAGCTGTCTGTAGACAATCCATTTCAGTACCTAATTCTTATTTACAAGTAGCACACATCGTAAAGAAAAATCTCAGGTTGCGGATCGCTACCTGAGATTCTGCCTTCTGAAAACCCCTCTATATAGTTACTATTTATTTCAGGCGACATATGTTAAAAACATGTCATAAGAACCATCCTATGGCATGTTTGCATATAACGTCTTTAACATTATTTTGCCTCTATTTTCTGAAGAAGAGCATCTTGCAACAGCTTAGATAAGCTAAGATTTCTCTTTTCAGCTTCTGCCGCAAGCCATGCCGGAATGGAAAGCGTTTTCTTAACCGCCCGCGTATCTCTTCGATATTTTGCATCATCCGAGCATACGTAGCTAACAAATGCATCCTTTCCCGGAAGAATGGTACGAATGTCAGATGGCATCGGGATATCAAGCTCATTTTCATACAATCCGTTTATATATAAGCCCAAAGCCTCCTGCGCCATTCTCATGGCATCTTCAAAAGTATTACCACAAGTGTTACACCCCTCAAGATCCGGGAATTCGATCCAATATGCACCATTCTCATTGTGAAATATTGCAGGATAAATACGAGTCATAATAAACCTCCTCATATAATCAAGTGTTTTTTATTGAAAAATCAAGGTTTTTAAGCCTTCCATATCTCAGCGAATGAGTCACGATCATGGATATTTCTGGGTATCCGGTACCGAAATAGCAGTTAATGGGTATACGAAATAGAA